>CAXTNG010000098.1:442-3816 GCA_964245475.1 uncultured Sphingomonas sp.
TCGGCTCGGAGCACTACGTCGGCGAGCTGACCTTCGAGCAGCAGCTCGACATCGGCAAGGCTGCGCCCGGCCTGGGCCAGCGCGCGGGCGATGCCGTCGAGCACCGCCTCCTCCGGCGCCGCGGGCGTGGTCGGCACCTTGACCGACCAGCGGCCTCCTTTCCCTTTGGCACCATCCTCCACCGCGATGTCGGTGAAGGTGCCGCCGATATCCGCGCCGACCCGCAAGCCCATCTCAGGCGGTGTCCACCGTATAGTTGAGCCCGAGCCGCCCGCCGTCGGCGTAGATCGTCTCGCCGGTTATGTAGGACGCATCGTCGGAGGCGAGGAAAGCGGCGATGGCCGCGATCTCGTCGGGCTCCCCGGCGCGGCCGATCGGGGTGCGCGACAGCACCGCACGCCGCGCCGCATCGTCGGTCCACACCGCCTCGCGCATCAGCTCGGTCATGATCGTGCCCGGCCCGATCCCGCACACCCGGATGCCGTGCGGCGCCAGCGCGATGGCGGCGTTGCGGGTCAGCTGGTTCAGCCCGCCCTTGCTGACGTTGTAGGCGAGCAGATTGGGGATGTTGAGCACCGCGTTGACCGACGACATGTTGATGACGACCCCGCCGCCCGCCTTCATCATATGCCGCGCCGCGATCTGGGTGCCGTGGAAGGCGGACTTGAGGTTGACGGTCAGCACCCGGTCGAACGTCTCCTCGTCGAGATCGAGGATCCCGCCCTTGAGCGCGACCCCGGCGTTGTTAAGGAGGATGTCGATCCCGCCCCAGCGTTCGACGCACGCATCGATCGCCCCCTCGATCGCCGCGCGCGAGGATACGTCGCACGCCACCAACATCGCATTCCCGCCGATCCGCGCCGCCGCCGCCTGCCCCGCGGCCTCGTCGATATCGGCCAGCACGACGCGCGCACCGTCCGCCGCGAAGCGCTCGGCGCACGCCAGCCCCAGCCCGCGCGCCGCACCCGTCACCACCGCGCGCCTGCCGGCCAACCGGCTGCGTTCGGCCATCAGGACTGGCCTGTCATAAGTCGGGAATTTGGTGGAGCCGAGGGGGATCGAACCCCTGACCTTCGCAATGCCATTGCGACGCTCTCCCAGCTGAGCTACGGCCCCATCCGTCCGGGAAGGCGCGCCCTAGCGGGATGCGCCCGGCTTGGCAAGCGATGCCGATGCACCGCTCGCCCGCCTCAGATCAGTGCTCGTCGTCCTCGTTGGCGGTGTCGACGCCCAGGTCGTCGTCGCCGCCCAGATCGACCTCGTCGTCGGCGCTCGGCTCCTCGTCCTCGCCGGTGATGGTGGCGATATCCTCCTCGTCCTCGCCGACCAGGTCCGCATCGGGCTTGGCGGTGTCGGGCTTGGCCACTTCGAACGCGAGCGGCTGCTTGGACTTCAGGATCGGCTCGGGCTCCCAATGCGTCCCGCAATTGATGCAGGTGACGGGATCGTCCTTGGTCAGGTCGTAGAAACGCGTCGCGCATTTCGGGCACGTACGCTTCGTGCCCCATTCCGGCTGGATCATGCCGTTGTCTAAGCCTCTTCGGATCGGGTTGGCAGGGTGTCGCCTGCTAAGTGGGCGGCGCCTTGCCATAGCACAACCCGGCTGTCAAAAGCCGCCGCCGATGCCCGATCCCCGCTCCCTCTCGCTGCTCGCGCATGGCCCGCTCACCGGCCGCGTGCAGCTACCGGGCGACAAATCGATCAGCCATCGCTCGATCATGCTGACCTCGCTGGCAGTGGGCGAGAGCCGGATCGAGGGATTGCTCGAAGGCGAGGATGTGCTCGCCACTGCGGCTGCGATGCAGGCGATGGGGGCGAGCGTCGAACGCGACGACGAGGGCGTCTGGCTCGTCCACGGCGTCGGGGTTGGCGGGCTGCTCCAGCCCGACACCCACCTCGATATGGGCAATTCCGGCACCTCGACCCGCCTGCTGATGGGGCTGGTCGCGAGCCACCCGATCACCGCGACCTTCGTCGGCGACGCCTCGCTCTCGAGACGCCCGATGGCCCGCGTCACCGAGCCGCTGTCGCGGATGGGCGCCGACTTCACAGCCAGCCACGGCGACCGCCTGCCGCTGACCATGCGCGGTCTCTGCCCGGCGGTGCCGATCACCTACACCCTCCCCGTCGCCTCGGCGCAGGTGAAATCGGCGGTGCTGCTCGCGGGCCTCAACACGCCCGGCATCACCACGGTCATCGAGCCGGTGCCCACCCGCGACCACAGTGAGCGCATGCTGCGCGGCTTCGGCGCCGAGCTGACCGTCGAGGACTCGCCGGAAGGGCGGATCATCGCGATCCGTGGCGAGGCGGAACTTCGGCCGCAGCACATTACCGTCCCCGGCGACCCCTCGTCGGCCGCCTTCTGGATCGTTGCCGCGACGGTCATGCCCGGCTCGGATGTCACGATCGCCAACGTGCTGATGAACCCGACGCGCACCGGCCTTGTCACTGCCTTGCGGATGATGGGCGCGAACGTCGACGAGCTCGACCGCCGCGATGTCGGCGGCGAGAGCGTCGCCGATCTGCACGTCCGTCACGCCGCGCTCAAGGCGATCGAGGTCCCGCCCGAGCTCGCGCCGAGCATGATCGACGAATATCCGATCCTGTTCGTCGCCGCCGCCTTTGCCGACGGTCGCACCGTTGCGCGCGGCGCACACGAGCTGCGGGTGAAGGAGTCCGACCGGATCACCGCGATGTTCGACGCGCTCAAGGCCTGCGACATCGTCTGCGAGTCCTTCGAGGACGGCCTCGCGATCGAGGGCACGGCGGGCGAGGCGATCCCGGGCGGCGCGACCGCGGCGACCCACCTCGATCACCGGATCGCGATGAGCATGGCCATCGCCAGCCTGCATGCGCGCGTCCCCGTCGTGATCGACGACGCCGCGCCGATCGCGACCAGCTATCCCGGCTTCCTGGCCCAGGCCGAGGCACTCGGCGCGGAGGTCCTGTGGAACTGAACCGCCGCGATCTGCTGATCGGCGGCGCTGCGCTCGGCGCGCTATCGGCGCTGCCCGCATGGGCTAGGGGGCCGGCGCGCTATCCTGCGCCGACCCTGGTCCGCATGGTCCCGGTCGAGGGCGGCCGCGTCTACGTGCGCGTCAATGGCAATCTTGCCGGTCGCAAGCCGCCGGTCGTCATCCTCCACGGCGGCCCCGGCGGCACGCATAACGCCTACCTCGACGCGCTCGCGCTGGCCGATGCCAAAGAGGGTGGGCGCGCGGTCATCCTCTACGACCAGCTCGACTCCGGCCGCTCGGACTGGCCGCAGGACCCGAAGAACTGGCGCGTCGAGCGCTTCGTCGACGAAATCGACAAGATCGGCGACGCGCTCGGCATCGCGCGTCGGCGTCGGCGATCCAGCTCCGCGTCGAGAC
>CAXTNG010000098.1:3826-7549 GCA_964245475.1 uncultured Sphingomonas sp.
GTCGCAGCAGCGCGGCTCGATCGTCAACACCTCCTCGGCATCCGGGCTGCGCGCGACGGTGAACACCTCGGCCTACACCACCAGCAAGCATGCGGTGATCGGCCTCACGCCCTGCGCGGCGCTCGAATATGGCGCGCGCCGTCCTGAGCGGCTGCAGAGCCTGGTCCTCGCCAGCCCGCTCGTCTCGACGCGGAGCTGGATCGCCGACGCCGACGCGCTCCGCCGCGAGCTCCCGGCCGCTACCCGGGACGAATTGATCCGCTGCGAGCCCCTGCCCCAGCCGCTCCCAGCCTCCTGCGACACGGCAACGAATGCCTTCTACGCCGCCTACAACGGCCGCGAACCGCCGAGCGACGGCATGATCGCCTATCGCAGCGCCGCCGATCGCGGCTATGACGAACGCATCTATCAGTCCATGTGGGGCAGGAGCGAGTTCGTCTCGACCGGCACCCTCAAGGACTATGACGGCGAGCCGCTGCTGGCAAAGCTCGACGGCTCTCGCACACTCTTCGTCGGCGGCCAGTATGACGAGGCGCGTCCCTCTACACTCGCCGGCTTCGCCGCGCGCGTGCCCGGCGCCGAATATGCGGTCGTGCCGGGCGCGGCGCACGGCTTCTTCCACGATCGCCCGGTCGAGATGCTCGGCCTGCTCCGCGGCTGGATGGCGCGCCACGACGATCCGGTGCCCGCATGATCATCGCCGTCGACGGCCCAGCCGCCTCGGGCAAAGGCACGATCGCGCGCGCGCTCGCCAAGCATTACGGCCTGCCGCACCTCGACACCGGGCTGCTCTACCGCGCGGTCGCCGCCAACGTCCGCGCGCACGACCTCGATCCCGCGAAGGAAGCCGACGCGGTCGCCGCCACTGACTTTGACGAGCGCCTTCTCGCCTCACCCGTCCTTCGCGAGGACGACGTCGGTGCGCTCGCGTCGGTCGTCTCCGTGCATCCGCTGGTCCGCGCCGCCCTCCTCCAGCGCCAGCGCCGCTTCGCCGCGCAGCCCGGCGGCGCGGTGCTCGACGGCCGCGACATCGGCACCGTGATTGCGCCGGGCGCGGATGCCAAGCTCTTCGTCAAGGCCAACCCGCAGATCCGCGCCCGCCGCCGTCACGCAGAGCTCGCCGCGCGCGGCGATCCGACCAGCTATGACAAGGTCCTCGCCGACATCCGCGCCCGCGACGCCCGCGACAGCACGCGCTCGGCGGCACCGCTGATGCAGGCCGCAGACGCTGCCCCGCTCGACACCAGCCTCCTTTCGATCGAGGCCAGCATCGCCCGCGCGGTCAAGCTGGTCGAGGCGCAGGTGGCGGCTAGAGTGGGTCGCTGAGCCAGTCCGACCGGGCGTGCACCACGCGGAGGATGATTACGGCGTAGTCGGGACCCGACGTGCCTCACATTCGCCAGCACCCACCCTTCGCCTTGCCCTTTCGCCGCACTTCGGCTAAGGGCCGCGCCGTCCGGCGGGCAAGCGCTCGTGGAGGTATGGCGCGGGAGGTTTCCTCCACGCGCCCTTTTCGCATTTGCGCGTTACGCCTCCGCTTGTCACTTGCTTGTCCGGATGCCGCGTGCGCCACGGGGGCGTCGCGGCGGTTTGGCCAAGACCAGCGGACCCAACCGCTTGGCCGGAAAACACGTTCGAGGACTACCGCTTCTTTATGGCAACCCAGGCTCTTCCCACCCGCGACGATTTCGCGGCAATGCTCGATGATATGTTCGGCGGCGCCGACAGCTTCGAGGGTCGTGTCGTCCACGGCACCGTGACCGCGATCGAGAACGACATGGCCGTCATCGACGTCGGTCTGAAGTCCGAAGGCCGCGTGCCGCTGCGTGAGTTCGCCGCGCCGGGCCAGAAGGCCGAGCTCAAGGTCGGCGATGAGGTCGAGGTCTATGTCGACCGGGTCGAGAACATGCACGGCGAGGCGATGCTCAGCCGCGACCGCGCCCGCCGCGAGGCCGCCTGGGACAAGCTGGAGGCCGAGTTCAGCCAGTCTACCCGCGTCGAGGGCGTCATCTTCGGCCGCGTCAAGGGCGGCTTCACCGTCGACCTGAACGGCGCCGTGGCGTTCCTGCCGGGCAGCCAGGTCGACATCCGCCCGGTGCGCGACGTCACCCCGCTGATGGACATCCCGCAGCCGTTCCAGATCCTCAAGATGGATCGCCGCCGCGGCAACATCGTCGTGTCGCGCCGCGCCGTCCTCGAAGAGACCCGCGCCGAGCAGCGCACCGGCCTGATCCAGTCGCTCCACGAGGGCCAGATCATTGACGGCGTCGTCAAGAATATTACCGATTACGGCGCCTTCGTCGACCTCGGCGGGATCGACGGCCTGCTCCACGTCACCGATCTGAGCTACAAGCGCGTCGGCCATCCCAATGAGGTGCTCAACATCGGCGATACCGTGAAGGTGCAGATCATCCGCATCAACAAGGACACCCAGCGCATCAGCCTCGGCATGAAGCAGCTGGAGAGCGATCCCTGGGATAGCGCCGCGACCAAATACCCGATCGGTGCCAAGCTCTCGGGTCGCGTCACCAACATCACCGAATATGGCGCGTTTGTCGAGCTCGAGGCTGGAATCGAGGGCCTGGTCCATGTCAGCGAGATGAGCTGGACCAAGAAGAACGTGCACCCGGGCAAGATCGTCAGCACCTCGCAGGAGGTGGACGTGATCGTGCTGGAGGTCGATCAGGACAAGCGCCGGATCAGCCTCGGCCTGAAGCAGGCGCAGAACAACCCCTGGGAAGCCTTCCAGGCCGCGCACCCGATCGGCTCGACCGTCGAGGGCGAGGTCAAGAACGCGACCGAGTTCGGGCTGTTCATCGGGCTGGACGGGGACGTCGACGGCATGGTCCACATGTCGGACATCGCCTGGGGCGTGTCGGGCGAAGACGCCTTGGCGCTCCACCACAAGGGCGAGACGGTCGAGGCGATCGTGCTCGACATCGATCCCGAGAAGGAGCGCATCTCGCTCGGCATCAAGCAGCTCGAGCGCGGCGGCGTCGGTGCGGCCTCGACCGGCGGCGGCACCGGCGCGAGCGCGGGCGGCCTCGCCAAGAACGCGATCGTCACCGTCACCGTGCTCAACGTCGGCGACGGCGGGCTCGACGTGCAGGTCGGCGAGGACGGCGCGACCGGCTTCATCAAGCGCACCGATCTCGGCCGCGACCGGGACGAGCAGCGCCCCGAGCGCTACCAGGTCGCTCAGAAGTTCGACGCGATGGTGACCGGCTTCGACCGCTCCAAGAAGCCGACCTTCTCGGTCAAGGCGATGCAGATCGCCGAAGAGAAGCAGGCGGTGGCGCAATACGGCTCGTCCGATTCGGGCGCGTCGCTCGGCGACATTCTCGGCGAAGCGCTCAAGGCTCGCCAAGGCAAGTAAAAGGAAGCGGCCGGGACGATCATTCGCCCCGGCCGCTTTTTTCTTACGATTGATCTTCATTAAACTGGCGGTTCGGCGGGATCGGTCCTATGGATCGACCTTCCGCGGGAATGACGTGCTGCAGGGGGGCGCGATGATCCGGTCCGAACTGGTCGACAAGCTCGCAGGGGAGCACAAGGACCTGTCGCCGCGCGAGGTGGAGTCGATCGTCGCCACCTTCTTCGACTGTATCGTCCAGCGCCTTGCAGAAAACGGGCGGGTCGAGCTTCGCGGCTTCGGTGCCTTCTCCCCCCGCGCCCGCGATGCGCGTACCGGCCGCAACCCGCGCATCGGCGACGTGGTCGCGG
>CAXTNG010000098.1:7559-10280 GCA_964245475.1 uncultured Sphingomonas sp.
CGAGCCGGTTGACGTCCAGCCCAAGCGGGTGCCGTATTTCAAGCCGGGCAAGGAGATGCGCGCGCGTCTGAACGTCTGAGTGAGGCGGCAGGGTGCAACGCGATGCGTTGCGTCCTGACTCGCCGAACTCCGGCCGGCCTCATCCACGGCGAGGACCGACAACGCGGCTTTGCCGCAGCGCGAATATCGTTCAAGACTTTTTCTGGTGAAGGAACTAGCGCATAGAGCCGTCATGCGAGTAAATCGCGTGACGTCGGTCGGGCTGTCGCCCGCCGGCCGGCTCGACGGAGTCCAGAATAAGCTTCGCTTATTCGTGGCTACATCAGCGCGCGGACGTGGCGGAATCGGTAGACGCTGCCGACTTAAAACCGTCTTATGTCTAGCTAAGCTATTGATTTGACTAAGGTCTAAGTAGAACAAGACAAGAACATCGACTTACACATGTCTTACACATTATGGTGGATGACATGGAGTTTGAAACTCACACGATTTTGGATGGAAAAGTGCATGTCTACCGGCGTGAGAACAGCCGGTTCTGGCAGTGCGCCTCTTACCTGAGCGGACGGAATCATCGGCAAACGACTAAAGAGACCAGCCTTCGTGAAGCGAAGGAGTTTGCCGAAGCCTGGTATCATGAGCTGAAGGTCGCCGATCGCGTGCAGCGACTCGGCTCCAGCCTGACCGGCCGACTCGGGCAGATCGCGCAGCCCGCAGGGGCTGCGCCTCCTTTTGTCGGAACCGACCCGCGGCGCGTAGTGCCGCGCCGGCGAACGCCGAATCAGCCCGGCGACTCGGACATTCCGAACTTCCGCGATGCCGCCAAGGCGTTCGTCCAGGAGTTCGAAGCCATGACGGCCGGGCGTAGGAACAAGGGGTATGTCGATAGCAAGGCGTGGATCGTTAACGTCCACCTAGCCCCGTTCTTCGGCGACAAAACGCTGGCGGAGATCACCTCCGGCACGGTGATGGAGTACCGGCGGCATCGCAAAACATCGCGCGTCGATCACCGCACGGGCAAGGTCGCCGAACCGGCGCGCTCCACTCTCCACAAGGAGATCGTCGTCCTCCGCCAAATCCTGAAGACAGCGAATCGGAACGGCCATATCGCGGCACTTCCCGACCTCTCGGACCCCTATGGCCGTGACAGCAAGGTATCACATCGCGGCTGGTTCGCGCCCGAGGAGTATAAAATGCTTTACGAGGCGACGCGCGAGCGCGCCCGCAACCCGCTCAAGCCGCGCTGGCGCGAGGCCTGCGAACAGTTGCATGATTACGTGTTGTTCATGGTCAACACCGGTCTGCGTCCGGACGAGGCCAGCAATCTCCAGTTCCGCGACGTCCAGGTCCGCAAGGACGAGACCACAGGCGGCGAACGCATCCTTGAAATTGAGGTGCATGGCAAGCGCGGCACCGGCTATTGCAAGAGCATGCCGGGCGCGGTGCTCCCGTTCCAGCGGGTGCAGAAGCGCCGCATGAAGCAGCCAACCGACCCGTGTTCGGCAAGGTGCAGCGCGATCTCCTGAACACAATCCTCGTGGAGCTGAACCTCAAGTACGATCGGCTCGGCAACGAGCGCACCGCCTATAGCCTGCGGCATACCTATATCAGCATGCGACTGCTGGAAGGGGCCGACATCTACCAGGTCGCCAAAAACTGCCGGACCAGTGTCGAGATGATAGAGAAGCACTACGCCCGCCACATCAAGAACGTGATCGACACGGCGGCCGTCAACGTGCGAAAGGATAAGCGCCCGGCAGGCATGCGCCACGCGCAGCGCCGGAAAGCCAAAGACACGGACGATACGTCCGCGAAGCCGTAGTGGGCAGCGCCCGGCCCCGCGCCGTCGGTATATGGGCCTTGGCGGGCCGGCGCTGCCGTCGTAGGATCGCGCGGTGTGCGGGTGTGGCGGAATGGTAGACGCATCGGACTTAGATCATTGAGTGCCCACCGGGAAACCGGCGGCGTAGAACTGCTCAAATTCGGGGAAACCTCCAGTTCGGTGGCAATCCCGAGCCAAGCCTGAGCCCCGGCCCAGGAAGGTGTAGAGACTAGACGGGCAGCGCCTAACCCTCGGCAGAGGCACGGCGAAGGGATAGTCCAGACCACAAACGTCCGCTTCAAGCGGGCGGCGGCGAAAGCCGTAGCGGGTACGAAAATCCGTTGGACCGAAAGGACCGTGGGGGTTCGAGTCCCCCCACCCGCACCATGACATATTTGAGCGCAATCACTTAGCCGATTACCATCGCCTAAGATGTCAGGCGCTGCATACGACATCGAGATCAACGGCGATTGTCTCCTTCAAGTATGTCATTGCCGCTGCCAACACAGCTGATTGGTCTGGCGTCCGGTTACTTTGCGATAGCCCCGGTTGCACGATCAGTATCTCAGCACGGACCTCTTTGAACCGGTGCACCTTAACGAGCCGATTGAGATCGGCCGCACTTCCGGCCATGAACCTTGTAGGCCGTCCGCCGCCCGTCAGTTTGGATTCGCGGATTAGCAGATGTCGACAGAGTTCACGGAAGCGCCACTTCCACTTCGACGATCTAACAGCTTGTGAACTCACTTCTACGACGTCGGCCACTCTCTCACCAGGCGCGCTACCGCCAGAGAACTTGCAATGCACGAGCGCGAGCCGAATATGGTCTTCTTCTTCCTTAAAGCAGACAAGGTCGGCTGCCTGAACCGCCCCGGGATTACCGGAGGCGCTTGGTTGTGAGT
>CAXTNG010000098.1:10290-10580 GCA_964245475.1 uncultured Sphingomonas sp.
CGGGCCGGAGGTTGCGCAGGGAGCTCTACCGTGCGGGTCTGTCGTGCCGACGCGGGTGACCGCGACGGCTAGTTGGTGTTGCCGGTGTCGATCGCATAGGCCGCGCCGGGCTCCGCCGCGCCTTCGCCCGGCAGGATGACGTTTTCCGACGCGAAGCCGTTGTCCGGTCCGAAGGCGCTGTCGTTGCCGAGCTCCTCGACATTGCCGGCAGGCTCGGCGCCGGCGACGTTGGCGGTATGAACCGCCCCGGGATTACCGGAGGCGCTTGGTTGTGAGTCACGCTGCCATAT
>CAXTNG010000099.1:0-6394 GCA_964245475.1 uncultured Sphingomonas sp.
CCAGGCCTATGTCTTCGCGCTGCTGACCTCGCTGTACCTCCACGACGCGGTGCACTTGCACTGAGCCGAGGCGCCATTGGCGCGACTTTTGTGACTCTTCAGACCTTAGGAGCTTGAAATGACTGATCTTGGTGCAATGTACATCGGTGCCGGCCTCGCGGCGATCGGCGTCGGCCTCGCCGCGCTCGGCGTGGGCAACGTGTTCGGCTCGTTCCTCGAAGGCGCGCTGCGCAATCCGGGTGCGGCGGACGGCCAGCAGGGCCGCCTGTTCATCGGCTTCGCCGCGTCCGAGCTGCTCGGCCTGATCGCCTTTGTCGTCGCGATCCTGATCCTCTTCGTCGTCAAGTAAGGACGAACGTCCCGTGCCGCAGCTGTCCCAGGCAGGCGCCATCTACGCATCGCAGCTGTTCTGGCTCGCGATCGTGTTCGCGCTGATCTACTTCGGGATCGGCAGGGCGATGGTGCCGAAGATCGAGCGGACGATCGACGATCGCAACGCGCGCATCTCCGGCGACCTCGCCGCGGCGGAGGCGGCACGGGAGACCGCCAAGGCTTCGGACGAGGCCTATCAGTCCGGGCTGGACACGGCGCGCTCGCAGGCGCTGCACGCGACCGGCGAGGCAAAGGCGCAGGCGACGGCCGCGGCGGAGCAGCGGCTGAAGGCGAGCGACGCGGAGGCCGAGGCGCGAATGAGCGAGGCGATGGCGCGCGTGGATGCGTCCAAGCGCAATGCGCTGGGCGAGATCGAGCAGGCTACCGTCGAGGCGGTCGAGGCGATCGTCGCACGCGTGTCCGGCGTCTCGATCGACCGCACGCTCGTCGAGCAGAAGGTGAAGGCGGAGTTGGCGCATGGCTGATCCGGTCAAGACGATCGCGCATACCGGCACCGCGGAGCTCCACCACGAGCCCGCCGCGCTCGGCATCACCGCGCCCGGCTGGGTCGCGCTGGCGATGCTGGTCGTGATCGCGATCATGCTGTGGCAGAAGGTGCCGGCGCTGGTCGGCCGCATGCTCGATCAGCGGATCGCGACGATCCGGACTCAGCTGGACGAAGCCGCGGCCTTGCGCGCCGAGGCGGAGGCGATCCTCGCCGATGCGAAGGCGCGCAGCGCGGCGAGCGCGGGCGACGCCGCAGCGCTGGTCGCGCACGCCGAGGCGGAGGCGCGAGACATCCGCGCCAAGGCGGAGGCCGACAGCACCGACCTGATCGCGCGCCGCGGCAAGATGGCGGAGGACAAGATCGCCGCCGCCGAGCGCGCGGCGATCGCCGAGGTCCGCGGCCGCGCCGCCGACGCTGCCGCCAGGGCCGCCGCCGCGATCATCGCCGAACGGCATGATGCGGAGGCGGACCGCGCGATGACCGACCGTGCGATCGCAGGCATCGGGCGGCTGAACTGACCTAGGTCCGTTCGCCCTGAGCGAAGTCGAAGGGCGCGCCTGAGCGCAGGCGAAGGCTGCTCGGCTTCGCTCGGAGATGTGCTTCGACTTCACCGCAGGTGAAGTTTATCCTGAGCGCCTGCCTTCGCAGGCAGCCGAAGGACTCAGCACGAACGGATGGGTGGCGTACTGGGAGGCCAGGCCCTAGATTCTCTCCGATGTCCGCCCCCAACGCCCCCGACCGGTTCAACGAGGAAAAGACCACCTACACCGTCCGCGGCTCCGAGACGCCGGATCTGGAGGTGGGCGTCGCGGCGATCCGCAACGTGCTGAAGACCCTGCCGCTGCGCCCCGGCGTCTACCGGATGCAGGACGCGCGCGGCGACGTGCTCTACGTCGGCAAGGCGCGCGCGCTGAAGAGCCGCGTTACCAACTACACCCAGGTCGACCGCCTGCCCAAGCGGCTCCAGCGGATGGTGTCGCAGACCCGGTCGATGACCATCGTCACCACCAACAACGAGGCGGAGGCGCTGCTGCTCGAAGCGCAGCTGATCAAGCGCTACCGGCCCGCGTACAATGTCCTGCTCCGCGACGACAAGAGCTTCCCCTTCATCCTGCTCCGCGCCGACCACGATTTCCCGAGAGTCCAGAAGCACCGCGGAGCGCGGCGGGCAAAGGGCAATTACTACGGCCCCTTCGCCAGCGCCGGCAGCGTCAACAACACGCTCAACGCATTGCAGAAGTTGTTCCTGCTACGCTCGTGCACCGACGGCTTCTTCAAGACGCGCGACCGGCCCTGCCTGCTCTACCAGATCAAGCGCTGCTCGGCGCCGTGCGTCGGCCGCATCGACGAGGCCGGCTACGCCGAACTGGTCCGCGACGCGAACAGCTTCCTGTCGGGCAAGGCGACCGACGTTCAGGCCAAGCTCGGCGCGGAGATGCAGGCGGCGGCCGAGGACATGGACTTCGAGCGCGCGGCGGTGCTGCGTGATCGCTTGAAGGCGCTGACCTTCATCCAGGGCACCCAGGCGATCAATGCGGAAGGGGTGGGCGACGCCGACATCTTCGCGATGGCCTGCCACGAAGGCGTGATCGGCATCCAGGCGTTCTTCATCCGCGGCGGGCAGAATTGGGGACACCGCAGCTTCTTCCCCGCACACACCGCCGACGTTCCGCAGGACGAGGTGCTCACCCAATTCCTGATGCAATTCTACGAGGAGGTGCCGCCCGCGAAGCAGGTGCTGCTCGACCGCGATCTGCCCGAGGGCGCGCTGCTCGCCGAGGCGCTGTGCCGACAGGCGGGCTATCGGGTGACGCTGTCGGTTCCCCAGCGCGGCGACCGGCGCCGCCTGATGGAGCAGGCGCAACGCAACGCGCAGGAAGCGCTGGAGCGGCGGCTGGCGGAGAGCACGACGCAGGCCAGGCTGAACCGCGAGGTCGCCGAGCTGTTCGACCTGCCCGAGCCGCCCGACCGGATCGAGATCTACGACAACAGCCACATCCAGGGGGCCAGCGCGGTGGGCGCGATGGTCGTCGCGGGGCCGGAAGGCTTCCGCAAGGGCCAGTACCGCAAGTTCAACATCAAGCAGGCCGCGACCGACGACGATTTCGCGATGATGCGCGAGGTGCTCACCCGCCGCTTCGCCCGCGCACAGGCGGAGGACCCGGACCGCGACGGCGACACCTGGCCCGACCTGGTCCTGCTCGACGGCGGCAAGGGGCAATTGAGCGCGGCCAAGGCGGTGCTGGAGGACCTCGGCATTGAGGACGTGTGCATGGTCGGCATCGCCAAGGGCCCGCACCACGGCCGCGAGGGGCGCGAGGTGTTCCATCTACTCGACGGCCGCGAGTTCCAGCTCCCCGTCAACTCGCCGGTGCTGTTCTACCTCCAGCGTCTGCGCGACGAGGTCCACCGCTTCGCGATCGGCGCGCATCGTGAGAAGCGGGCCAAGGCGATCGGCGCCTCGCCGCTCGACGAAGTCCCCGGCATCGGCCCCGCGCGCAAGAAAGCGCTGCTGATGCACTTCGGCACCGGCCGCGCAGTGCGCAACGCCAGCCTCGCGGACCTGCAACAGGCACCAGGCGTGTCGGCCGCGGTGGCGCAGCAGGTCTATGATTTCTACCACGCGCGTTGACCGAAGCCGGAGGCTCGCCATCAGCCGCCAGAACATTGCCACCCATCGCCGGACCCTCGCCTAGCAGCACCGCGTCACAGGCAGCCTCAACGAGCGCGTGCTACGCAAGGCGTTCGCCGACCTGCTCGAGCGCGCCGGCCGCCCGCGCGATCTCGTCTTCACCAACGAGTGCGAGGGCATCGGCCCACGCGGCAACCGCATCGCTGTTGGCAACCGCTCGGCGATCGACTGGGTGCTCGATCAGCACAAGGAGAAGACGCCCCGCGATCCGACCGTCGCGGCGAAGTCCAACACCTATCGCTTCGCCGACACAAGGAGGAGATGATCGCGCTGCTGGCGAAGGTGGTGCGCGTCAGCCTCGACACCGTTGCGATCGTCGATGCCATGCGGGCGGAGCGCATCGGGGCGCCGCAGCCGTCCTGACCGGCAAAAATGCCCGTCCTACAAGCCCCGCCTCTGCCAGGCTCGTCCGAAGCTCTTCCCCATCACTGATCTGCCTTCCCCGTCCGGCACGCACGATAGTGTAGACTTGGTGTCAACTTCGCCGTCGCCTAGCGGCAAGGGTCTCTTCACCATGCCGCGCTATCGTGCCGGCCATGACCTCCGTTTTCCTTACCGTCGACACCGAGTTCGCGTGGCGGCACCATGTCGCGGGGCTCGATGCCGGCGCAATCTACGCGCGGTCGATCGAGCCTGCGGGGGTCGGCCTGGGCCATCAGCTCGGCCTGCTCGGGCGGCACGGGCTGAAGGCGTGCTTCTTCGTCGACCCGATGCCCGCGATGCTGTGGGGACTGGAGCCGTTCCGGCGTATCGTCGGTACGATCCTCGACGCAGGTCAGGAGGTGCAGCTGCACCTTCATCCGAACTGGACCGGTGCCCGCGACGGCGACCGTGGCGCGAGCCACGCGCGTTTCGAGATGGTCGAATATGGCCTCGACGCACAGCGCGACCTTATCGCCGGCGCGGCCGAGCTGCTCGTCGCAGCCGGGGCGCCGGAGCCGATCGCCTTCCGGGCGGGCTCCTACGGCGCCAACGACGACACGCTGGCGGCGCTGGCGCAGCTCGGCTTCCTGTACGATAGCAGCCACAATGGTTCGGCGATGCCCTGGCCGAGCCAGATCGGCCTGCCTGCCCGCCGGATCGCGCCGGTCAAGCGCGGGGTCGTCGAGGTGCCCGTGACGGTGATCGAGGATGCGCCGGGCTCGTTGCGCACCTTCCAGCTCTGTGCACTCTCCGCCGCGGAAGCGCGCGATGCGCTGGATCACGCCGCAGCCCACCGCCATGCCGCGGTGACGATCGTCAGCCACGGCTTCGAGCTCGCCAACCGCGCCGGCACCCGCGCCAATGCGGTCCACGTCCGCCGCTTCGAGCGTCTCTGCGAGCTGCTCGACGAGCGCCGCGAGGTGCTGCCGACAACACATTTCGCCGATCGCCCCGTACTGGCGCTGGGGCAGGACGACGCGCCGCTCGGCCCCAATCTGCTGCGCACGCGTTGGCGCCAGGCCGAGCAGCTCTGGTCGAACATGGTCGAGGAGCGGCGGGCGTGAGTGCGCCGGCGGCGTTCACCGTCTCGGCGCCGCTGCGGTTCCAAGTCGGCGCGCGGACCCTGTTGTCGCTCCCGCGGCAGATGGTGCGGATCGCCTGGTCGCTCGACGACGGGCTCGCGCGCCGCATCCGCACGCTGCCGCCGCTCGGCCGCGCCGACGGCTATCTGCTCACCTCGATGCCGGAGACGCTGCTGCCGTTCGCCGGATCGGACGGCCTTCTCGCCCATCGGCGGCAGCGCTACCTGCGCTACCATGTCGACCTGACGATCGGGCGCGCCGCCTGGCAAGCGCAGCTGTCGGGCAATACTCGCCAGTCGCTGCGCCGCAAGGCGCGGAAGCTCGCACCGGGCGGCAAGCTCGACGTGCGCCAGTATCGCCCCGCGCCCGAACTCGCCGAATTCCATGCGCTCGCCCGCCCGCTGTCCGCCCGGACCTATCAGGAGAGGCTGCTTGGCACCGGGCTGCCCGAGCTGCCGGACGTGCTGACCCTGGCCGCCGCCGGGGATGGGGTGCGCGCGTGGCTGCTGTTCCATCGGGGTGCGCCGATCGCCTATCTGTGCTGCGGCGCCGACGGCGAGACGCTGCGCTACGACCATGTCGGGCACGATCCGGCGTTCGGCGACCTGTCGCCAGGGTCGGTGCTGATGAGCGAGGCTCTCGGATCGCTGTTCGACGATCGCTTTGCGCGCTTCGACTTCACTGAAGGCGAGGGCCAGCACAAGCGCCAGTTCGCGACCGGCGGCATGCCCTGCGCCGACCTGCTGCTGCTGCGCCCTACTGCCGCGAACCGCGTCGCGCTCGCCGGGCTCGCCGCGTTCGACGGCGCCGTGGCGCTCGCCGGGAGGGCGGCGCAGCGCGGGTTCGCCAAGCGCCTGGGCGACGCGATCCGCCGCGCCTGAGTTGCGCGCGGCCCCGGCGTCGGGAACAATGCGGCGATGCACCTGTCCGCCTCTGCGATCGTCCTCGCCGTCCGCGCGCATGGCGAACATGGCGCGGTGGTGCGTGCGCTGACCCGCGACGACGGCGTGCAGCCGGGCTATGTCCGCGGCGGCCGGTCGCGGGCGCTGCGGCCGGTGCGTCAGCCCGGCAACCGCGTCCTCGGCGAGTGGCGCGCGCGGACGGCGGAGCAGCTGCCCGCGCTGACCGTCGAGCTGGTGACGACGCTCGCGCCGCTCCACGCCGAGCCGCTTGCCGCTGCGGCGATCCAGTGGGTGACGGCGCTGACCGTGGCCGTCAACTCCGGCGATCCGGGCACGAGCGGCAACCCGGGCTACTCCTCCAAGGTCGGAGCGGCCATCGCCATCTCGGGCTTCCTGCCCCACGACCAGGCCACCC
>CAXTNG010000099.1:6404-10534 GCA_964245475.1 uncultured Sphingomonas sp.
GGGCTGGGCGGCGGCGCTGACGCGCTACGAGCTGCTGCTGCTGGCGGAGCTCGGCTTCGGGCTCGATCTCGAGCGCTGCGTGGCGACCGGCGTGGCCGACGATCTCACCCATGTCAGCCCGAAGAGCGGCGCCGCGGTGTCGCGCGGGGCGGCCGAAGGATATGAGGATCGGCTGCTGCCCTTGCCGATATTCCTGCGTGCAGGCGGCGAGGCGGGATGGGACGACATTTTCGCCGGCCTGCGCCTCACCGGCCACTTCCTCGCCCGCGACCTGCTGATCGGCCGCGCCGCCGACGTGCTGGCGGCCCGCGCGCGGCTGGTGGACCGGCTCAAGAGAGCGGTTGCGTGAGCGCACGCCGCCCGGCACAGCGCCCCGCGACACGGAGACACAGATGCCCCTGATTGCGATCCTCGCCGGCGACGGCATCGGCCCGGAGGTCACCGGTGCGGCCCGGCGTGTTCTGGATGCGCTCGGGCTCGAACTGACCTTTGCCGAAGCGCCGGTCGGCGGCGCGGCGTACAGCGTCGCCGGGCATCCGCTGCCGCCCGACACGCTCGACCTCGCGCGGCGGGCGGACGCGGTGCTGTTCGGCGCGGTCGGCGATCCGGCGTTCGATGCGCTGGAGCGCGACCTGCGGCCCGAGCAGGCGATCCTGAGCTTGCGCAAGGAGCTGGGGCTGTTCGCCAACCTGCGCCCCGCGCGGCTGTTCGAGGGGTTGGAGGACGCCTCCTCGCTCAAGCCCGAGGTCGCCCGCGCGATCGACCTGATGATCATTCGCGAGCTGACCGGCGACATCTATTTCGGCGAGAAGGGCATCCGCGTCACCAAGAAGGGGCTGCGCGAGGGCCACGACCTGATGCGTTACGACGAGGTCGAGATCGCACGCATCGCCCGCGTCGGCTTCGAGACGGCGCTGAAACGCAAGCGCAAGCTGCTGTCGGTCGACAAGGCGAACGTGCTCGAAACCTCGCAGCTGTGGCGCGACGTGGTTAACGAGGTGGCGCGCGACTATCGCGAGGTGAAGCTCACCCATATGTACGTCGACAATTGCGCGATGCAGCTGGTGCGCGATCCCGGCCAGTTCGACGTGATCGTCACCGGCAATCTGTTCGGCGACATTCTCTCCGATCAGGCGTCGATGTGCGCAGGCTCGATCGGCATGCTCCCATCGGCGGCGCTGAATGGACAGGGGGGCGGGCTGTACGAGCCGATCCACGGCTCCGCCCCCGACATCGCCGGGCAGGGCAAGGCCAACCCGTGCGCGGCGATCCTGTCGGCGGGCATGATGCTGCGCCACTCGCTTGGTTTGCCCGACGCCGCCGACCGCATCGATGCGGCAGTCGGTGCGGCGATCGCCGGCGGCGCGCGGACCGCGGACCTGGGTGGCGGCATGTCGACCGACGCGATGACCGAGGCGGTGCTCGCGAGGCTCCAGGACGAGACTTTGGGGTGACCGACGCGTTGGAGCTTGCGGTCGTCATCCCGACGTTCAACGAGCGTGCGAACGTGCCGACGCTCGTCGCCCGGCTCGATGCGGCGCTCGGCGGGGTGCGCTGGGAGGCGATCTTCGTCGACGACAACAGCCCCGACGGCACGGCCGAAGCCGCGCGCGAGCTTGCGCGCGCCGATCCGCGCGTCCGCGTCATCCAGCGCATCGGCCGCCGTGGCCTGTCGTCGGCGTGCATCGAGGGGATGTGCGCGACCGCCGCGCCGGTGGTGGCGGTGATCGACGGCGACCTGCAGCACGACGAGACGCTGCTGCCCAGGATGCTGGGGGCGTTGCAGGGCGACGCGGCGCTCGACCTCGTCGTCGGCTCCCGCTTCGTCTCGGGCGGCGGGACCGGCGACTGGGACCGCGACCGCGTCGCGAAGTCGGCGTTCGCGACCAGGCTGTCACGGCGCGTGCTGAAAGCCGACTTGTCCGACCCGATGAGCGGCTTCTTTGCCATCCGCACGGAGATCGTCCGCGGCATCGTGCCCGACCTGTCGGCGATCGGCTTCAAGATCCTGCTCGACATCATGACGACGAGCACGCGCCCGCTGGCGTTTATCGAGCTACCCTACACTTTCCGCACCCGCACCGAGGGTGAGAGCAAGCTCGATCACGTCGTCGCGATGGAATATCTGATCGCTCTGTACGACCGCATGTTCGGGCGCTTCGTGCCGGTGCGTTTCGCGATGTTCTCCGCGATCGGGCTGATCGGCACCGGGCTGCATATGGCCGTGCTCAGCCTGTTCTATCTCGCGCTCGGCACCTCCTTCCTCGTCGGTCAGATCATCGCGACCGTGGCGGCGATGACCTTCAACTTCTTCCTCAACAATGCGCTGACCTACCGCGACATGCGGCTGAAGGGCTGGCGCAGGCTGCTCGACGGCTGGGCGTCGTTCTGCGTCGTCTGTGCAGTCGGCGCGATCGGCAATGTCGGAATCGCGGCGGTGCTGCACGACATCTACAAGGGCGCCTGGGCCGCGCCCGCGCTGGCGGGTGTATTGGTGGGCGCGGTGTGGAACTATGCTTTGTCCTCGCGCTTCGTGTGGGGCCGATATTAGATATGGATCAATAAGATAAGCAATGCGCTATCCGCTCGCATGTTGCTAGGACGTTCTCCGACAACCAGGGGGGTCCATGGCGGCGGAAGGAGCCGATGTTTTCGGGTCGGTGATCCGCAAGCTGGAACGACTGAGCACCTTGACCGAGGCGGACCGGAGCGCGATCGGCGCGCTGCCGTTCACCCTTGGCCGCGGGCGAGCGTCGCATTACCTGGTCCGCGAGCGCGACCGGGTGACCTCCTGCACGATCCTGCTGTCGGGCTATGCCTGCCGCCACAAGACGACCAGCGAGGGCGGGCGGCAGATCGTCTCCTTCCACCTGCCGGGCGACATCCTCGACCTGCAGCATCTGCTGTTCCCGATTGCCGACCATAATGTGCAGACCATTAGCGAGGCGAGCTGGGCGCTGGTGCCGATCGATGCGCTGCGCCAGATCACGCGGTCGAGCACCGGCATCATCGACGCCTTCTGGCGCGACACGCTGATCGACTCCGCGATCTTTCGCGAATGGGTGCTCAACGTCGGCCGCCGCGACGCCAAGTCGCGTGTCGCGCACATGCTCTGCGAATTCGCGACGCGGCGCGAGGCAGCGGGGCTGGGCTCGCCCGAACGCTTCGAGCTGCCGATGTCTCAGGAGCAGATCGCCGACGCGACCGGGCTGACGCCGGTCCACGTCAACCGCATGCTCCAGGCGCTCGCGCAGGACGGCATCATCGCGCGCGACAAGCGGCACGTCGACATCCTCGACTGGAAGCGGATGCGGCGCGTCGCCGACTTCGATCCCATGTATCTCTACGGCGCAGCCGCCTGACGCGTCAGCGCCAGCTGTCGAACCACATCCAGCGGGTGAACGCCTGCGGCCCGGCGAGCGCTCCGGCGGACAGGATCGGGTAGAACCAGATGAACAGCCCGGTAGCGAGCAGCAGCAGCGCCTCGTCCCAGCCGCGGAGCCTGCCGGTGCCGAACCGATGGAAGGCGGCGGCGATGGCGATCGGCAGCCAGATACTCGGCAGGTAATAATAATAGAAGAAGCCGAGCGACTTGGGGATGACCGCCCAGACCAAGTAGGAGCCGATCCACAGCGCGGCGACCGCGCCGAGCTTGACGTCGCGGTGCCTTGTCCAGCCCCACAGGCAGGCGGCGACCGCGAGGACCCCGCCCCACAGGACTGCGGGGTTGCCGATCATCAGAACGCCGCGTTGCGCGCCATCTGCCCGCTCGTACAGATACCAGATCGGTCGGATGTCGAGCGCCCAACTCCACCAGGACGATTGATAGGTGTGCGACGGCAGCACCTGCGTCTGGAGCGCGTACATTTGCCGATGGAAGGACAGCAGGGTGCGCCAGGTGAGCGCATCGGTCGCGTAGAGGAAGGCGGGCGTGAAGGTCGCGAGATAGGCCGCAGCGACGCCGGTGCCGAGCATCGCCCATGCCTTGAACCAGCCAAGTCCGGGCCAGGCTTGCGGCCAGCGGCACCGGACCGCGGCGAAGGCGAGCGCGGCGTAGGCGACATAAGGCACGGCGGTCCATTTGGTGCCGCAGGCCAGCCCGAGCAGCGCCGCGCCGAGCAGCCACCGCC
>CAXTNG010000100.1:0-5398 GCA_964245475.1 uncultured Sphingomonas sp.
AGCAGGCCGGCATAAGCGGCCTCGCCGGCAATGCGGTCCTTCACCGCGCGGTCGTGCAGCAGCACACCCTCATCGAGGTCCACCGCAATCATCTCGCCCGGGCCGAGCCGCCCGCGTTCGACGATGGTCGTCTCGGGCACCACCACCATCCCGCTTTCGGACCCGACGATCAGCAGCCCATCCGAGGTGCGGATGTAGCGCAGCGGGCGCAGCGCGTTGCGGTCCATCCCCGCCACCGCCCAGCGTCCGTCGGTCATCGCGAGCGCGGCGGGGCCGTCCCATGGCTCCATAACGCTGGCGAGATACTGGTACATGGCGAGATGCGCACGCGGCATGTCGCTGTTCGGCGCCATGGCTTCGGGCACCAGCATCAGCTTGGCGGTCGGCGCGTCGCGGCCCGAGCGGCAGATCGCCTCGAACACCGCGTCGAGCGCGGCGGTGTCGCTCGCGCCCGCCGGAATCACCGGCTTGATGTCCTCGCTATGCTCGCCGAATGCGAGGCTCGCCATGCGGATCTCGTGGCTGAGCATCCAGTTCTTGTTGCCGCGGATCGTGTTGACCTCGCCGTTGTGCGCGAGGCAGCGGAACGGCTGCGCCAGCCACCATTGCGGGAAGGTGTTGGTCGAATAGCGCTGGTGGAAGATCGCGACGCGGCTCTCGAAGCGCTGGTCGACGAGGTCGGGGTAAAAGACCGACAGCGATTCGGCGAGGAACAGCCCCTTGTAGATGATCGAGCGGCAGCTGAGCGAGCAGATGTAGAAGCCCTGGATCTGCGCCGCGATCACCCGCTTCTCGATCCGGCGGCGGACGAGATAGAGGGTCTTTTCGAACTCCTCGATGCTGGACTCTTCGGGCATCGGGCCGGCGATCATGATCTGCTCGATCTCGGGACGCGTTGCCTGCGCCTTGAGGCCGATGACCGCAACGTCGGCGGGCACCTGCCGCCAGCCGTAAATGGTGTAGCCCGCCTCGATGATCGCGGACTCGACGATCGTGCGGCACGCCTCCTGCGCGCCGAGATCGGTGCGCGGCAGGAAGATCATGCCGACCGCGAGCCGGTTCGGGCGGACCTTGTGGCCGCTGGCGGCGATCGCGTCGTCGAAGAAGCGGACGGGGAGGTCGATGTGGATGCCGGCGCCGTCGCCGGTCTTGCCGTCGGCATCGACCGCGCCGCGGTGCCATACCGCCTTCAGCGCGTCGATCGCCGACTGGACGACCCGGCGCGACGCCTTGCCGTCGGTCGCGGCGACGAGCCCCACGCCGCACGCGTCGGATTCGAACTCCGGGCGGTACATGCCGTGCTCGGCGAGGTGGGTGCGGGGGTCGGTCACGGCTGCTTTCCGTCGGGCTGGAGGGCGGCGATCTCGCGGGTCAGCGCGGCGACATCCTCGCGGGTGTGGCTCATCGCCTCCGTCATCACGCGGCGCTGCCAGGCGGCGATGTCGGGATCGCCCATGATCGTCATCGACGCCTGCATGTAGGCTCGCCCGGTCGGCGTCGCGAAGAACGCGCCGATGTTGCGCAACTGCGCCACGTCGAAACGGCGCGCATAGGCGGTGGCCATGGCGTCCACCATGCCGGGGAGATTGCCCCGCATCATCTCCGTGGTGCGGGCGATCTGGCCGGCCATGAAGCGGTCGAACGCCGCCTTCACGCGCGGGTCCCTGCCGAGCAGCGCCGTGAATTCGGCATTGCCGGCGAAGCCCTGCTGGATGTTGGCCATCATCGGCGCGAGCATCGCGGCGATCATCTGCTCGCGCGTGGCAGGCGGAAAGATCGCATCGATCAGCGACCGCGCCGCGGCGAGCCGTGCCGGATCGACGGCCGTTGCGGCGGGCGCCTGCGCCTGCGCCCATGCGGGTACGGGCGCGATCAGCAGGGCGCCGGAAAGAAGAGCCCTGATCATGCCGCCTGCCTCGCGCCCGCCGCCTTGGTCTTCAGATATTTGTGCATCGCCGCCGACACGTCGCGGCCGTCGCGGATCGCCCAGACGACGAGGCTCGCGCCGCGGACGATGTCGCCCGCCGCGAACACGCCGTCGAGCGAGGTCATCAGCGTCTTGCCGTCGACCAGCACCGTGCCCCAGCGGCTCACTCCCAGCTCGGGCGCGCCGAACAGGGTCGGCAAATCCTCCGCGTCGAAGCCGAGCGCCTTGATCACCATGTCGGCGGGGACCTCGAAGTCGCCGCCGGGATCGACCTCGGGCGCGCGGCGGCCGCTCGCGTCGGGGGCGCCGAGACGCATCTTCCGCGCCTTGACCGAGGCGACCTGCTCGCCGCCCGCGAAACTCTGCGGGGCGGAAAGCCACAGGAATTCGACGCCTTCTTCTTCAGCGTTTTTCACTTCACGGCGCGAGCCGGGCATGTTGGCGCGGTCGCGGCGGTAGAGGCAGGTGACTTTGGTGGCGCCCTGGCGGATGGCGGTGCGCACACAATCCATCGCCGTATCGCCGCCACCAACCACCACGACTTGCTTGCCGAGCGCGTTGAGGCTGCCGTCGTCGAAGGCGGTGACTGCATCGCCGAAGCTCTTGCGGTTGGATGCGGTGAGATAGTCGAGCGCAGCGATCACGCCTTGCGCTTCGGCGCCGTCGACGTCCACGTCACGCGCGCGGTACACACCGGTCGCGATCAGCACCGCGTCGTGGCGCTGGCGGAGCTCGTCGAGGGTCGCGTCCTCGCCGACCGCGAAGCCTTCGTGGAAGACGATGCCGCCCGCCTTGAGCCGCTCGACCCGGCGCATCACCACCGGCTTCTCCAGCTTGAAGCCGGGGATGCCGTAGGTCAGCAGCCCGCCAGCACGGTCGTGGCGGTCGTAGACGTGGACCTCATAGCCGTAGCCGCGGAGGTACTCTGCCGCCGACAGCCCCGCGGGCCCCGCGCCGATCACGCCGACCGACTGGCCGCGCGCGGGCCCGGCGACGAGCGGCTCGACCCAGCCCTGTTCCCAGGCGGTGTCGGTGATGAACTTCTCGACCGAGCCGATCGTCACCGCGCCGTGGCCGCTGAACTCGATCACGCAATTGCCCTCGCACAGCCGGTCCTGCGGGCAGATGCGGCCGCAGATCTCGGGCATCGTCGAGGTGGCGTTGCTCAGCTCGTACGCCTCGCGCAGCCGCCCCTCGGCGGTCAGCCGCAGCCAATCGGGGATGTGGTTGTGCAGCGGGCAATGAACCGAGCAATAGGGCACGCCGCATTGCGAGCAGCGCCCGGCCTGGTCCTCGGCGGCGGGCACGGCATAGCGCTCGGCGATCTCGCGGAAGTCGTCCGCCCGCTCCCCGGCCGTGCGCTTGGCCGGATAGGTTTGCGGGCGGGCGACGAACTTGAGCATCGGATCGGCTGCCATGGACGCACTTCCTCGAATCGCGCTGACGCGGGCACGATCGGAGCGTTATCAGAGGCAAATGAGCAAACAAGACAGCAAGACTGTCGTTCTACTCACAAGATTGTAGCTGCTTATCGCCAAAGGCGCGGCTTCGGCGGTAAACTAGGTCCGGTACGCTACCTACTGAATAGCCAGACCAGCGCTGCGCCTCCGGCGGCGATGCGGTACCAGGCAAATGGCGCAAAGCCGTGGCGGCCGATCAGCGTCACGAACCAGCGCACCACCGCCAGCGCCACGACGAAGGCCACCGCGAAGCCGATCGCGATCGCCGCCCAGCCGACGCCCTGCCCGTTCGCCAGCGCATGCCGGTTCTTGACCAGCTCGAGCGCGGTTGCACCGAGCATCGTCGGAATGGCGAGGAAGAAGGAGAACTCGGCCGCCGTCCGCCGCTCGACCCCGAGGCTGAGCGCGCCGAGTATCGTCGCGC
The DNA here is from genome assembly GCA_964245475.1 of uncultured Sphingomonas sp. Classification (GTDB taxonomy): domain Bacteria; phylum Pseudomonadota; class Alphaproteobacteria; order Sphingomonadales; family Sphingomonadaceae; genus Sphingomonas. The sequence continues at coordinate 3,812 of CAXTNG010000100.1, forward strand.
CCGACCGGCTGACGCCCGGCACCATCGCGATGCACTGGATCAGCCCGACGCCGAACGCGGTGCCGAGCGGCACGTCGGCGACCCCGCGGACGGTGCCCGGTCTCGCCAGCCGCTCGACGGCGAGGATCGCGAAACCACCGAGGATCAGCGCGACCGCGACCACGACGGCATTGCCGAGCAGCGCCTCCACCTGCTTGTGCAATGCCAGGCCGACGACGGCGGAGGGGAGGAACGCGGCAACCACGTTGCGCGCGAACCGCCACGCGCCTGGTTCGCGGCGCAGCAGCCCGGCGAGCACCGTCCACACCGTCCGCCAATAGAGCACGACGATCGCCAGGATCGCGCCGAGCTGGATGACGACGTTGAACATCGCCCAGCGCTCGGCGTCGTAGCCAAGCAGCTCGGTCGCGAGGATCAGGTGGCCGGTCGAGGAGACGGGGAGGAATTCGGTGATGCCCTCGACGATGCCGAGGAGAACCGCAGTGAGCAGGTCGCTCAAAGCTGCGCTGCCTGTTCCGCGCGGGTGCCGAAGCGCCCCGCCTTGCGGAAGCGCACCAGGTAGCCCGGCGCGACCGCGGCAAGCGGTGTCGGCTCGATGCCGAGCGCCGCCAGCCCTTGCGTGCCCTCCGCGACGACATTGTCGCGCTGGAGCATCAGCCACTGGTCGCGAGTGATCGGCGCGAACGGCAGGAAGCCCGCGCGCGAGATCAGGTCGCCGGCGACGTCGGGCAATTCGGCGATCGACGGCTCGCGCCCGATCGTGTTCGCGATCCAGCGGATCAGCGCGCCCATCGACAGCACGTCCGGCCCGCCGAACTCGAAGGTTCCAGAGCGCCGCTCGGCGACGATGCGCGCGATGCCCTCGCCGACATCGCCCGCGAACACCGGCTGGAACTTGACGCCTGCGCGCAGCACCGGGACGACCGGCGCCTTGCTGATCAGCCCGGCGAAGCGGTTGATGAACTGATCCTCGCGCCCGAACACGATCGAGGGCCGCACGATCGCCGCGCTCGGAAAGGCGGCCAGCACTGCCGCTTCGCCCTCGCCCTTCGAACGCCCGTATGCGGAAGCGCTCGCCGGATCGGCACCGATTGCCGAGACGTGGACGAGACGCCCCGCGCCCGCCGTCGCCGCGGCCTGCGCGACCACGCGCGCGGCCTTGTGATGATAAAGGTCGAAATTGCCGGTCAGCACGCCGACCAGATTGACCACCGCATCCGCCCCCGCGACCGCGCGCGCGACCGTGTCGGGCCGGGTGATGTCGGCCGCGACCACCTGCGTCTGACCGAGCCCGCCCTGGGTCTTCAGGAACCAGGCGTCGCGCGGATCGCGCTGCGCCACCCGCACCCGCGCGCCCGCCCGGAGCAGCGCCTGCGCGACATAGCGCCCGACGAACCCGCCGCCGCCGAACAGGGTGACCAATGTGTCCTTCATCTGACGTCCTCGGGCGCTGGTGTCCGTCGGCGCCGCTTGCCCGCTCGGGCCGTGGTTGACAAGGCTCGCGCACGTCCCCTAGAGGCCGCCGCCTACCCGAGCTGAACGCTCCCGTGCCCAGATGGCGGAATTGGTAGACGCACCAGCTTCAGG
>CAXTNG010000100.1:5408-10479 GCA_964245475.1 uncultured Sphingomonas sp.
CCATTTGTTCTCCCCGGCAGCGTCCAGGGGCGTCCAGCAAGCAGCTGGTTTCAAAGCGAAGTTTCATCGATTCTCGCTGGCAACCGTCCGGGTTGATCCAGTGGATTCCGCCAGAAGATACACAAATGTGTCTGCTGATGTGTCTGTTGGGTGGGCCCGGGAAACTCGGGAACACGACGATGCTGACCCAACTCCAGATCACCGCTACCAAACCGAAGCCAAAGCCCTGCACCCTATCTGACGGGCAGGGGCTTGCTCTTGTCGTCCAGCCGTCGGGCGCAAAGCTCTGGCGCTTCCGCTATCGATATGGTGGCGCTGCTAGAACGCTGCACATCGGGCCATGGCCAACCATTTCCCTCGCTGACGCTCGCGAAAAGTGTCGCGAGGCGAGGAAGGCGATCGCGGCCGGACATGATCCGGTCCTCGAAAAGAAGCGTGCCAAGATCATAGCAAAATACGCCGTAGCGACGAGCTTCAAGGAGGTATCGCTGGAATGGATCGCCAAATGCGAGCGCGAAGGGCGGGCAACGGTCACGCTAGACAAAATCCGCTGGCTGCTGGGCATGGCCTACCCGCTGATCGGCGCGCATCCAATCAACTCCATCACGCCGACCGAGGCCCTGTCCGTTCTGCGCAAGGTTGAGGGGACAGGCCGCTATGAGAGCGCCCGGCGGATGCGAAGCGTGCTCAGCCGAGTGTTCCGCTATGGCATCGCAACCGCTCGCTGTGATCGCGACGTCGCCGCCGATCTGCGCGGCGCGTTGACGGCACCACGAACCTCGCATCACGCGGCCATCACCGATCCTGTCGAGGTCGGCATCCTGCTGAGGTCGATCGACGGATATACGGGTCAAGATGTCACGCGCATGGCGTTGCGCCTGTCACCACACTTGTTCGTCCGACCGGGCGAACTTCGGCAGGCTGAATGGTCCGAAATAGACGTCCACAAGGCGATTTGGTGCATCCCGATCGAGAAGATGAAAATGCGCCGCGCCCATCGAGTGCCGCTGTCCCGTCAGGCTCTCGCGATCATCGAGGAGCTTCGTGAGCACACCGGACACCGTCAACACCTCTTCCCATGCATGGGAAGCCCAAGGCGACCAATGTCCGAGAACGGGGTGAACCAAGCTCTTCGCAGAATGGGTTACGACAGCGGTGAGATGACCGCGCACGGCTTCCGGGCGATGGCCGCGACGCTGCTCAACGAAATGGGCCGCTGGAACCCCGACGCGATCGAGCGGCAGCTTGCCCACCAGGAGGCGTCTTCCGTGCGCCGTGCCTATGCCCGCGGCGAATACTGGGAAGAACGAGTGACGATGATGCAGCACTGGTCGGACTATCTCGACCTGCTACGCGACGAAGCAGAGGGACCTAGGCCCGCAAACCCCGTGCGCAAAAAACTGAAGGCGGCGAGATCGAAGGCGGGGCGACCGCGCATGCAGCCAAGGAAATAGCACTCGACACCCTGCGGGGCACTTGTCCACGCTGTGCCCGCAAGGTATGATCTGTCGACTCAGCCTCGCGGGACTTATGCCGCCAGCCGCCAGGCTCTTGAGGCTGCCGAACTGAACGAGCGTCGCCCTTCCGACCTTGACCGTCTCCAAGTCGCCGGATTGAATCAGCTCGTAAATTCTGGATCGACTCAATCCAGTAATCCGCACCGCCGTTGATATCCGCACGGTGAGCGGCTCAATCTTCTTCTCCCAGCCGCGCTCGATCATTTCTGGCCACGCAGACGTGCATCGCGATCGCGCACGAATGCCCTGTCGCTTTCGAGAAAGGCGGTCAGCATCGCCGGAATGAGTTCCACGACCGGTTCGGCAACGCCGTATGATTGCTCATAAGCGGCAGCATATAATTGCAATGCGCGGTGAAGATCTGGTTTGAATCAGATACAAAAATTAAAAGGTGTGCGGTCGGGTAGCTGGTCGAGCTTAAGCGCCCCCATCTCATCGCCCTCCCGCGGGGGCGAGCACCAGATCCTTATGCACGACCAGTCTGACAGGCGCGCCGGGGCGGATCGTGATTGTCGGCTGGATGCCCAGATTGCGCTGGGTGATCTGATCGCCAGCGCGCCAGGTGCTATCCTGCGTCGATTGACGGATCGCCTGGACGAGATCGCCCTGCCCGGAGAGTGCGAGATCGGAACCGACCCCGAGCAGCGTCGAGAGCACGATGCCTTTGACCAGCTGCCACGTGTGGAGGTCCACCTTGTCCTGAAGCCCGGCATAGCCGGACGGATCTGTCGCTGGCACGTTGTCGATGCGGAGCGAGGCACCATTCGGCATGATGACCCGTTGCCAGACGATCAGTGCTCGCTTCTGCCCGAACGCCACCACGCTATCGTAGCTGCCGATCAGTCTAGCGCCCTGCGGAATCAGCAGCAGACGCCCGGTCGCACTGTCGTAGGTGTTCTCGGTCACCTGAGCGGTGACCAGCCCCGGAAGGTCGGAGTGTAGCCCGGTGATCAAGCTCGCGGAGATCACGCTGCCCGCCGACAGGGTGTAGGGCGACGGGAGCGGCGTCAGGGCGCGCGGGTTCACGTCGCTCTTCGGGTCGAGCCCGGCGACGAACTCCGCCTTGCGTCCCTGCGCGTTCGGATCGTTGCTCGCGTCGAGCGCCAGCTTCGGCGTCTCGGCCGGCGTGGTGATCGGCACCGCGGCCAAGGCCGCCGAGGCTTCACCTGTGCTGCCTCCCTGTCGCGATTGCACCAGGACGCCGGACTCCCGCGCCGCCTTCAGCTCGGCCAGCCGGCGCTCTCGCTCCGCGGCTTGCGCCTGCTGGAGCTGCTGATCCGTCGGCTCAACAGCCGCCATCGTCGCCTGCTGACGTTCGAGGATCGGCTTGCCGAGGTCGCCGGGGAGTGGTGGCCCGAGCCGCGGCACGTCGCTATAGGTCGCCGGCGCCTTGTTCATGGAGTCACCCGTCGGACGGGCGTTCGGCTGCGACAGCTCTTCCTGAGAGTCGGCGCGATGAAGGAAGCGCGGCTTCAGCGCCATCCAGGTGACCGCGATCAGGCTGACCGAACCGATCGCCGCGATGGCGATGATGACCCCGCGCCGGAACCGGATCGCGCGGGGCGGGCGGCTGCGGATCGCCAGCGTCTCGGGATCGAGCTTTGGCGCGGGCGCGACGATCGCGTCGGTCACGACGCTCTCCGTCCGCCCGCAGGCTCGCCGGTCCGGCTGATCCGCACGACGTCCTGATGCTTCAGGCCGAGCCGAAGCTCGGCGGCGTCGAACAGCCGATCGACCACGTAGTAGCGGCCCTGCACTCGGTAGTTGACCAGGCTTACCGTCCCCTTGCCGTCGACCAGGAACAGCGGCGGCGCCTCGCCGACGGCAAGGCTCGCCGGGAACTCGATGAAGGTCTGCCGCCCGTCATCGAACGCGCGCAGCGGCCGCCACGCCGGCTGGTCGCCGGTGATGGCGTAGTCGAAGTGCAGCCGCTCGACCGACAGGCCTGACGAGACCGGCTGAGCGGCGCGCGCCTGCTCGGCAGCGGCCCTGAGCACGATGAGCTGGTCTTGCGGATAGGTCCAGGACAGCGCCGCCATTGCGGTTCGGCCGGTGCTGGTCAGCGCGAGATGGTAGGTGCGCCGGTCCGTGGTGATGACGACGTTGGTGGCGAGCCCGGCGGTGAACGGCTTAACCAAGACGTGCGTCCGCTTCGTGTCGCCGCTGCCGCTGGTGGTGTCGCCAATGACCCAGCGCACCGTGTCGCCGGCTGCGACCGCACCGAGCACCTCGCCGGGCTGGAGCGCGATGTCGGTGACCTGCCCGGGTGCGGTGAACACGTGGTAGATCGCGCCGTCGCTGTAAGGATAGACCTGCACGGCATTGAGGTAGCCGCTCGTGGCCGGCTCCAGCGTCGCGGAGCGATTGGCGGCGCGGACGCGCAGCTCGGCGGGGGACGGCGGCCGATAGGGGAGCCGAGGCGCCGGCGGTGGCATAGTAGCCGTGGCCACCGTCGGTTGTGGGGCTTGCCCGCCTTGAATTGCTGGCGAGGCGCTGGTTAGAAGCGTCGACGACGTAGGTGCGGTCTGCGCATAAGCGGGTGCGACGAGGGCGATCGAGGTCGCCGCGAGAATGACGGACTTCATGGGCGGGTCTCCGGGTTGATCGAGTTGGACGAGGCTGGGTCCAGCGGCGATCCGGCCGGGAGGTCGGCCGCTGGCGTTGTAAGAGCCGGCCGCGGCGCTGCGGGAGACGGCCCCGGCGCGGGCACCTCCAGCTCGCGGCTCCAGTCGATCGCGTCGACGTAGAGCCCGAGCGGGTTCCTGCGCAGGGTGTCGGCGCTGGACGGCGGCGAGAGCAGCACCGTCAGGATCGCGGTCCAGTGGGAGGTGCCGGTCTGGTTGCCGCGCTCGTAGGCGGTCTCGATCCACTTGACCTGGAACGAGCGGTCGGACGCGCGCACCACGCTGGTTACCTGCACCGATACGGTCTTCTCGCCGACATGCCCGAACGGGTCGGCGGTGCGGGCATAATCACCGAGGAACACGGCGCCGCGCTTGGTGGTGAAGTCGTAGGCGGACAGCCACTCCTGGCGCATCAGCACTGGATCGAGCGACACCGAACGCACGTCGGTGATGAACCGGCTGAGGAACCAGGCGACCTGCGGATCGGTCGGGTGGTAGCCGGCCTCGGCCGGGCTGACCGCGCGGGCCTCGCCGAGCCGGTCGACCTCGACTACATAGGGCACGACCCGGCTCTGGAGCGACTGCCACAGCAGCCCGCCCGACAGGACGGTGGTCAGCCCCAAGCAGCCGAACGCGATCAGCCGCCAGCTGCGCGCCTGCACGCGGGCCGAGCCGATCCGCTCGTCCCAGAGCTGGCCGGCGCGCTGGTAGGGTGTTTCCGGTGCGGGCGTGCGCCCATAGCGCTGCACCGCTCGCTTGAAGCGCATCAGTCGGTCCTTTCGTCGATGTCGGGGGTGGCGCCGGTGCCGCCGCGGTCGCCTTGCGCGATCGTGTGGGCGGCGGTCTGGCGGTGGTGTCGGGCGGTCTGCTGCGCCTTCATTGCGCGCGCCCAGCCAGGAACCTCGCCGGCTGTCTCAGGCGATGTCGAGC
>CAXTNG010000101.1:0-10464 GCA_964245475.1 uncultured Sphingomonas sp.
CGGAGGCGGGGGATGTGCTGCCGTTCGGCGGGCGGGAGGACGCGATCGAGGTGGTCGCGGTAGGGTGAGGGGCGCGGACGGAAAGGCTAAGGAGAGGCGGTTTGCGCCTTGCGGCCGCGCGGAAGTTTGCGAAGGTTGCGCATAGAGGGGGTGGCGGATGTTGCCGAAGTTGCCTCGCACCGTCGCCCGCAGCGGGCGTTCAGTGGGTCTCTTCTTAACGCATGATAAAGAGCGGTCGCCGGCAGCCCCGAGTCGCGACTATGCTGGCACAAGTAACGGATTGTAGGACAGCGGGGAGTTGATTCATCGGGAGCTTTGGCTGCAACGGGCAAGCATCACATCCTCAAAATGGTTTGCGCTCGACTCGGCGTACTGTCGACCGTGCTCGGGACTTCCCTGTCGTTCATCATCATGGAGTTGAAAAACCGCTCTGTAGGAATGACAGGAAGCCACCGATCGCGTGAGCGGACGCAGAACCAGACAGGCGGGCGGTCGGTAGCGGGTAACGCATAACGAGAAGATAGACCCATGTTCAGGTTGACTACCTCGTAGAGATTAGGTATAGGCGAGCTTCACTTTCCTAGTTTAAGAGCTTTAAGGTCAAGCTCACACACCTTGCCGTGCTATCCTCTTTGACGTGACTTGCACTCAAATGGCAGGGTAGATAGGAGTTGCAAGGGCTGAGCCTTTGCCCCTATTCGTGATATTGCCTAGCTAGTATTGTTTGCCGAAGGCATACTACCGCGTAATAGATCAGCTATCGCTTCTGGTAACCGTAAACGTGTTTTTATTCGACGAGTAGAATTTAATCCTCCCGGGCTTCCTTCAAGAAACCAATTATAGTCGTTGACCTTCTTGAGGGGCACTTATGTATTTCACGCTAAGTGCCCATCTTAGAGAGAGACCGCAATAACAAGGTACTGTCGGAATGCTCAATTTCGTTGACCCGATTCATAGCGACACCAACAAGGCCAGCGAGGATCTGGAAGCGCTGCACTGTCTCAACGGCCCGGCGTGCTCACGCTGTGGTGAGACTGACCGAATGACGCGCGGTAGCGGTAGGCGGACCCGCCGTGGCATCGTCATCCGCAATTCCCGTCGCAAGCCATTCATCAACCTTTTGACCTTTCCCAGGTTCGTGATCGCTTACGCGTTCATCGTAGTACCCGCTCATGGTGCGGAGCGTGATGTATTTGCTGGCCAAGATGAACGCACACGTCAGGCTGTGTCTCGGTCTTCTAACGCCGTTCAAGGCCAATATGCTAAATGTATACAGGGCGACGCCCCACAATGTGACAGTCTCGGCACGGCTTTCGTGAATGCAAAAGACTTTGCTAGCGCTAATTGGCTTTATTCCGTATCATGTGATTTGAATGACGCAAGTGGTTGCCTTGGGCTTGGACTTTCCTATAGTTTAGGTCGCGGAGTATCAGTAGATCACTCTCATGCATATAACTTAATGGAGAAAGCGTGCCGCTTGAACCATCAGGGAGCTTGCGCCATCGCGCCGGGAGAGCGGGCTCAGACAGCATCTGCCCCTCTTGGGCCAGCAACACGACTAGCTGCCCGCCCCTCGCAGAAGTCATTTAAGCAGTCATGGGGCGAATGTGATAGATATATCCTGCAGTCTTGTTATGAGGCTGCTTTCGCAGTTGAGCATACGCCGTCAATGCATTCCAGTTATAAAGATATGATGGTAACAATGTATGAAATGGCCTGCGATGGGAGGATCGCAACAGCATGTTTAAGGCTGGGGGCCATGTATGTCGCTGGTAACGTCCTTCCCCAAAGCGAGTCTGATGCAGAATACCAATTTAAGAACGCATGCGCAGCTGGCAGTAGTTATGGTTGCGCCGAAGCAAAAAAACACAGTGTTAAATTTATTCCTCGTGATCGCGTATGTCATCAAGTGAACCGAACGGAGGGTGACGGCATCAACCGCTCATTTCTGGTTTGTAATTAATATCTTGCTACGCTGTGCGCCTCACAAGAAGCAGGTACTATCACACCGCTAACAGGAGTTGTTATCGATAATCTGCTCACGAGTGCAACCGCATTTTCGTGGCTGACGACTGGCCTGTCTATGATATAAGCCTGCGCACTCATCGCGGCGGCACGAAGCGATGTACCGTGCAGCGGGCATTTGCTCGATGTCGCATTTATCCAATTTCCAGTCCCCCTTCGCGCGTACCCTCGACCGGATGGTCGGTCGCGAGGGGGCCTATGTCGATCCTTGTCCTGCTGAGCGGAGCGTGAGCGCATGAAGCCGCCGTTCGTGTCGTCGGGCGGGGCTACGCCGGCGCCTTCCGCCGTGCCGGGAAGCATCCCCGGCGCCTCAAGCCTGCCGGCGGGGCTGCCGTCGCTCCCTGATATGCTAGCCATCCCCGGCATGCCGGACATCCCCGGCTTGCCTGACCTGCCCGATATTCCGGGCATCCCGGACCTTCCCGAGATCCCCGGACTGCCGGACATCACCGACCTGATACCGGGCAGTTGCGACGCTTTGTGGGCTGCGGTCGATCAGGGGATGAGCGCGGTCAACGATGTCGCGGGCAAGGCGAGCCAGGTGGTCGGCGATGCCGTCAACACGGCCAAGGACATGGCCAAGACCGCGCAGGATAAGGCCACACAAGCGGTCGACCAGGTCAATCAGGCGGTCCAGCAGAACGTCGAGATGGCCAAGCAATATGCCGAGGTCTATCTCAACGATGCCAAGCAGGCGTGGGCGGGCGTTTCCGCCGTCATCGCGCAGCAGGCGGCGTGCGCGGGCAAGGCGCTGGACATGATCGCGCCCGGCGCGTCCGATGCGGTGTCGAACAAGCTCGGCCAATATGCCGACGAGGCGGGCCGCTTCGTCGACGACGGCGTCGCCAAGGCCAACCAGGCCGTGAACGACGTCACCAACGCCGCCGCCGACAAGGCACGCCAGGCCGAGCAGGCGGTCACCGGCTATGCCAAGGACGGCATGGCGGCGGCGGATTCGGCGCGCAAGCAGGTGTTCGACACGGTCTGTTCGGCGGCCAAGTTCGTGCAGGGCAACGGCCTCGACAAGCTCTCGGAATGCGGCGGCAGCGGCAACCGGCCCGAGGTGCCTGCCCAGCTCACCGACGCGTTCGAGCAGATCGACAAGGCCACCGAGGAAGGCATTCGCGCCGGATCGGACATGATCGCGCAATATGAGCAGGGCTCGATCGTCGAAAAGGCGATCTACGATGCCGAGCAGTATCGCGATCAGGGCATGGCCGAGCTCGCATCGATGGCCGACAAATTGAAGTCCGGCCTGACCGACGCGATCCCGCTGTCGAGCAGCTGCGGCGGGCCCCCCCTGCCCTTCGACGACTCGCTGCTCGATCCCGACGCGCGCGAGAAATACTATCACAAGCTGATGAACGAGTTCGAGAACATGGCGTCCGACGCCAAGGACAAGATGATGAACGAGATCGCCAACCAGGTCTCGAACGTCAAGGACCAGGTGAGTAACGCCGTCAATAACGCCAAAGATCAGGCAGCGAACGCAATCAACAATGCCAAGGATCAGGCGGCGAACGCGGTCAACAACGCCAAGGATCAGGCGGCGAACGCGGTCAACAACGCCAAGGATCAGGCCTCCAACGCGATGGCCGGCGCCCAGAACCAGGCCAACGACGCCGCCGCCGGCGCGATGAACCAGGCGACCAATGCGTTGAACAATCTCGGCAAGGGCTTCTCCTGATGGCGGACGCGCGGCCCATCCCGCTCACCGTCACGATCGGCGAATCGGTATTCGCGCTCGGCCAGCGCGCGCCGGGGCTCGTCCGTCCGGCGGCGATGTACGACAACAGCTCGATCATGGTGACGCGGCTGGTCGAGCTGACCGTGGTGACCGACGACAAGCCGCTGGCGCTGCCGCCGACCCGCTTCGCGCAGATCGAGCAGGTCGCGGGCAAGGTGGTCGGAATCCGCACCGCGCCGATGATGAACTACGCGCGGCTGGCGCCGACCGATGGGCTCGCCAAGTGGCTGATCAAGCATGCGCGCGCGAGCGGCTGGACGCTGGCGGACGGCGCGCGGCTCGACATGGACGCGGTGGAGGGCCAGCTCGCCAAGCCCAACCGCAAGCCGGTGCGCAAGACCTATGCGCTGCTGCGCCGCGGCGGCACGAGCCTGCGCGTCGCACTGGAGGAATCGGGGACGCGGCCCGAGGACATGAAGCCGCGCGGCACCGAGCCGCTGTTCCTGGTCCACACCGACTTCACCGACAAGCCGCTGCGCGAGGCGCAGCTCACCAAGCTGTTCGCGCGACGCAAGGAGATGACCGGCGGCACGCAGAGCGTCTCGCTGGGCGCCTGGATGGGGCGGTAAGCGGGACGACGGCTCACGCCGCGACCAGCGCGCCCTCGTCGACATCGGCCTCGGTCTCGGCATCGACACCCCGTTCCAGCCGCGCCTCGTCGGCGGCCAGCGCGTCCGCGTCCGCCGTGGTGATGCCGAAGCACGCCGCCACGTCGGGCGCATAGCGGAGCAGGTCGGGGCGCAGCCGGAGCAGGCTGAGGTCCTTCGACTTGCCCTCCATCATCACGTCGAACTCAAGGCCCTCGGCCATGCGCATGAAGGTGGCGAACTCGAACGGGTTGGTGAAATCGGCATGGCCGGTCCAGACCGGCGGGCGCAGCACCGTCTTGACGCGCGCAGTGGCCTTGACCGGTGCCTTGAGCAGCTCGCCCTTCTTCGCCTTGGCGGTGCCGGCGATCGCTGCGGCGCGCGCCTTGGGAGTGATCTTCTGTTTGATCTCGCGCAGCTCGGTCCGCGGCGAGGAAAAATGGATTTTCGGGCGGACCCCCTCGGGCCAGCTCGCCAGGAAGCGCTCCAGCGTCTCGCGCATGTCGAGCCGCTCGGGGTTGAGACACCACATATGCTGATAGTCGAAGATCAGCCGCACGCCGGTGCGCTCATGGATCCACAGCACGTCGGCGCAGGAAAAGCGGATGTCGTCGTTCTCCAGCACGATGCGCCGCTTCACATGCTCTGGGCATTGCTCGTATCCCGCGATCCAGCGCGCGCGGCTCGCCTCGCGATCGTCGTAGACGCCGCCGACATGGGTGACCATCACCGCCTCGTCGTCCAGCTCCATCCGGTCGAGCATCTCGGCCTGGCTCGATAGGTCCCAGATCGACTTGTCGGTCAGCTCCGGGTCGGGCGCGTTGAGCAGCACGTATTGCGAGGGGTGGAAGGACAGGCGGATGTCATACGCCTTTGCCTTGGCGCCGAACGCGCGGAGCTCGGCGTCGCTGTCCTTCACCATGGAATGAAATTGCGGCATGTCCGGGTGCGTCGCGTAAGGCGCGATGTCCGACGACAGCCGGTACATGTCGAGCTTCTCGGACTTGAGATAGTCGAGCACCTTGTCGAGCAGCTCCAGCGAACATTTGAGGTGCGGGTTCTTCTGCCAGCGCCGCGTGTCCTGGGTCTTGAGGTCGGGGCGGCCCATCACCTTGACGGGGAAGCCGAGGCGGAGCGGTCGGGTCATGCTTGTACCTGCTGATCGGGGAAACCGAGACCGGAAACGAAGGCGTTCCAGTCGGAAATGGTGAGCGCGCCGCCGGTCGCTTGGGCGTGGCCGTTGCCGTAGCGGCCGTCGGCACCTTCGGGGCGATGCTCGGCAAGGAAGTCGACGAGGTTGCGCCCCGTCGCCGAGCGGGCGGCGAAATGGACCCAGCCGGGACGGTAGCCGGTGTTGGCGGCGAGCACGATCTTGTCCTTCAGCCGCCCGCGCCATTGCTGCGCGATCAGTGTATGGATCTGCGGGGCGGCGTGGAAGCGTAGCAGCGCGACGTCGCCCGCGACGCGCGGCGGCACGCGCTTGGCGGCGTCCATCGCGTCGCGGACCTCGGCCTTGGCGCTCGCGAGCGCGCGCGCGTCGATGCTGTCGCCTTTGGTGATCGCCTTGGGGCCGTCGCTCGACAGCAACAGGCGGAGGGCCGGTCCGGGGTCCGCCGCCGCGGTGCGGCGCGGAGCGTTGACCAACGACGTCGCGTCCTTGAGCGCGGTCTTGCCCCAGCGTTGCTGCGCCTGCTCCAGCTCGGGGAAGCCCTCGGCCATGTCGCCGATCAGGCCGAGCGCGGCGAGCCAGAGCAGGTCGTGCTGATCGCCCAGCGCCTGCGCGGCCCACCAGGCGAGCAGCGCGCTGGTCGGCTCCGGGTGCAGGCCATTGCCGCTGATCGTAGTAGCGCCTTGCGGTTCGCCAGTGGGAAGATGGTGGTCGATCACCACCGTCGGGCAGCCGGGGAGCACCGGCTCCGCACGCGTGCCGAGGTCGGTGACGATCAGCCCGCCCGGTGCGCACGCCGCGAGCCGCGCGCGAACCGCGTCGTCCCACGGCGTCTCGCCCTTGCCGGTCGTCAGCGCGTCGGCCTGCCACCCCGCTGCGGCAAGCGCGCGGACGAGGATCGCGGCGGCGCTCAGCCCGTCCGCGTCGAAATGGCTGAGGACGAGGATCGGCCGTGCCCTGTCGAACGCGGCGAGCGCTTCGCCAAATGCCTCGCGCGCGGCGGCGCGGGGGTCTGCGGCACAAGCGAGCGCTCCGATCATCTGCCGCCCAACGAAGCAGGCGGCGGACGGGTCCGCTCAGCCCTTGCCCTCGAGTCTGTCGGCGAGGCGCCCGATCCAGCCGCGCGACCAGGTCACGCCGGCGTAGAAGGCGAGCGCGCCGCGAGCCCAGCGAAGGTAGAGCTGCGGCGTGCCGAACGTCCGCGCGAGCGCGAACATGCGGTTGCTCCATGTCGCGATCGCATGGCGAGTGCGGTAGACCAGACGGCGGCGGAGCGGCAGCCCGGCGGCGGACGGCACGACGCGCTTCCTCGGGCGGATGCCCGTACGTGCCCAGGTCAGGCGATAGGCGAGCCCCTCGCGGCGATGACGCAGGCCCGCCGCCTGGGTCTGCTCGACGAACGCGGCATCGACCGGATCGAGCGCCAGCCGCCCGTCGGCGCGCGCCGCCTCGACCAGCCGGTGCAACTCGGGCGAGCGCACGACGGCGACGTTGGTGCCGCGCCCGTCGGACGAATACGGCTCCAGCCAGGCATCGCCGAACGACATGTCGGCGGTCTCGCCAACGACGTCGTCGCACCAGTTGCAGGCGCTCGCCTGGAAGAAACCGGCGCCCCAGTCGCCATCGGCCAGGTTCCACCAGTCCTCGCCTGCGGTGGCCCCGTCCTTCAATGCGAGGTGGGCGCGATACCAATTGGCCGGGCGGCTTGCGTCCTTGAGGCGGTAGTCGACGGCCTGCACCTCTTCGATCGGCTGGCCGAGCTGCCAGGCGAAGCTCTCGACCAGCCGCGCGCTTTTCATGTGGCCGCAGAACAGGGCGAGGGTGTGGGTGATCCGCTCGGCTAGCACCGGATCGGCACGGCGGGCGAGGTGCACCGCCTTGATGAAGCAGGGAATGCCGACCACCGCATAGCGGCCCGGCGCCTCACGAATCTCGCGCAGCACCGCCGACAGCTCGATCGGATAATAGCGCGACTTGGCGCCGCGGTTGAGCGCGTCGAGGTCGCGCGAGACGGTGTAGCGAAAGAACCCGCCGTCGCACTCCGGGTCCGTGGGCACGACATGCGCGACCGCGTCTACCGCTTTGCTGCGCAGCAATTCCGCAGCAACCCAGGTCACCAGCCCGCCCGAGCTGCCCTGTTCGCGGAACGGCGGCTCGGCGGCGGCGCCGACATAGGCGGCCTCATGGCGGCCGATTGCAGGGTGATGCGCGGGCGCGGCCGAGAAGCGTTCAGCGGCGATCGTGTCCTCGTCCGCGGCTGCCGGCGAGAACGGGCAGGTGCGCGAGAAGCGCTCGTCGGCCGCGCCATACCAGTCCCTCGGCCCCTCCGGCTTGAGGAAGCCGTGCGCGTTCCAGCGCATCTGTGCCCGCGGCTCGTCGGCCGCGCAGGCGCCGCAGCCGATGCACAGCCCCGAGCGCACGATCGCGCGCGGCGACACGCGGTCAGGCGAGCGCGGCATGCAGAAACGCGGCAGAGCTCCGGCGAAGATCGGCGACCCGGTTGGCGATCGCCGGATCGAGCGGAGTGTCGAGCAGCTGGGCGACCCGAGCCGGTGGCGTTGCGGCAGTCACGAGCCGCTGCTCGGCACCGAGCAGCGTAACCAGATCGCGGACCTTGTTCGAGCGATAGTCACTCGGCGCGGTGACCAGCGGCTTGCCGTTGATCAGCGCGAAGACGCAGCCGTGGAAGAAATTGGTGACGACCGCGGACGCCCCCGCCATCAGCGCGGCGAACTCCGCCGGCCCGGCATCGAGCCGCTGCGCATCCGCGGCATCGTTGCGATAGCCGACGCTGACCAGCCGCACCCCCGCCCGCCGGCTCCAGTGCCGCACGGCCTCGGTGAGCCAATGCGGCAGGCCGTGGCCATAGATGAGCGCATAAGGCCCGGCTTCGTCGACCGCGCCGGGCACGACCGCCTCGGGAAATTGCAGGCACGGATCGAGCACCAGCGGCGGCTCGGCGTGAAGCGCGCCCGACGCAAGACGGCGCGAATTGGCGTCACGGACCGACACATGGTCGAACTCGCGCAGCATCCCGGCCCAGAACAGGTCGACGCCCTCGCTCGCGTCGTGATTGCCGAAGCTGGCGGCATAGGACACGCGCCGCGCGGCATTGAGCCCGCCGCCGAAGAACAGCTGCTTGCCGCCGTACCAGGGGTGGCGGAAATTCCACACCTCGTCGCTGCCGACCACGACCGCATCATAGGTGGGGCTCGCCTGCCAGGCGTCGAGGGCGAAGCGCGGCGACAAGGGCAACGTATCGATGGCGGCGACGAACTTGCGCGCCTTGGCCTTCAGCGCCGGCATGTCCGACCGCGCCGTGCGGTGCGGCAACGCGGGCTGCATCAGGCAGCGCGCCTCGCGGCGGCTGACGGTCAGATCGTGGTGATCGAGCAGCTCGGCGTCGTGCCCGAGCCCGCGCAGCCCCTCCACCAGGCAGCGCGCCTGCCAGTAGGAGCCGTAGTTGAAGCAGCGGTGGAAGGTGAGGACGCCGACCTTGCGCCTGAGCACAGCGCTCACGCCGCGGCCCGTCCGTAGCTCTTTTCCTCGACCAGCGCGGAGCGGAGCATCGTGTTGATCGCCCGCTTGATCGCGGCACGCTCGTCGTTGCGGCCGTAGACCGCGCGGGCGAGCCTGACGAACTCGGGGCCGAAGCGCCCCGCCGCATCCTCCTCGCGGATAGCGTCCTCGATGTCCCAGAGCGCTTCGTTCACGCCGCGCAACTGCCCGATCAGCGACGCCACGTCGTTGCGCTCGATCACGCCCGCGGCGACATCGCGCAGCATCTCCAGCTCGCGGGTCACATTGGCGAGGGCAGCCGGGTCGGCGAACCTGGCGCGCTTGATCTCCAGTATCGTGATCTTGTCGAGGAGTTCGCCCCAGGAGACGGGGACATGGGGAATGTCGTTCATGCCCCTCGTCCGTAGCGGTCTGCGAGGTCCTGCGCCACCTCGGCCAGCACGGCTGTCCAGTCACCCGGCACTGCCTGGTGGTAGAGGCGCAAGCCCGGGTACCACGGGGTCGTGCGCGCGCCCGGCGTCCAGCGCCAGTCGGGCTCGGCCCTGAGCAGCAGCAGCACCGGCTTGCCGAGCGCGCCCGCGAGATGCGCGATCATCGTGTCGACGCTGATCACCAGGTCGCAGCCCGCGACCAGCGCCGCGGTCGCGTCCATGTCGAACGGGCAGCCCTCGGGGTTGAGCACCGGCAACGCCGTCGGTTCGGCGACGAGGGTGACGGCAGGGTGGCGCCCGGCGATCGGCGCGAGCAATGCCGCCGGAACGCAGCGCGCAGGGTCCCAGTCGCCCGCGCTGTAGCACAGGCCGATCGTTCCTCTTGTTAGCGGTGTCGTCGCCGCGCGGAGATAGGGCGGCGGGCAGCGCTCCGGGGGCATACGCAGCGCGAAGGGCAGCTCGGTGATCTCCAGGTCGCATTCCGCCGGCGGCAGCGGATACGCGGGATCGAAGCCGACCAGCCGGTCGATGCACCCCAGCCCCGCCAGCAGCCCGCCGAGCGACGGCTGCGCCTCCACCGTGAGCGACGCGGCGCGCGCCTTCAGCGCCGGCAGGTAGCGCGCATATTGGATCGTGTCGCCGAGGCCGTGGTAGCAGCGCACCAGCACCTCGCGCCCGTCGAACCGCCGACCGTCCCACACCCAGCGCAGATGATAGGGCAGCCGCGGGTCGTCGCGAGTCGCCGGGTCGCGACGTGCGAGCACCTGCGCGGAGACCGCCCAGGCCTCGTCCCACACCCCCCGCCGCATCGCCGCGATCCACGCCTGGCCGGGGTCGCTCACTCCTCCGCCGTCGCGAGGCGGTGGCCGCTCAGCTCGCGCCCGGCATCGCGCGGAAGCCGGCGGAGGATCGGCACCGCCGCGATCGCCGCCGCCGCCATCACCGCCAGCGCCATCCGGCAGTCTCCCGCGCTCGGCGCTGCCCGCC
>CAXTNG010000102.1:0-2573 GCA_964245475.1 uncultured Sphingomonas sp.
GACCTATTACGCGCCCGGCTCGGGAGTCGGCCGCGCGTTGCAGCGGCTCGGGCCGGCGGCGCGGGTGGGCGTGGTAGGGCGGGGGACGGGGCCGCTCGCCTGCTACGAGCGGACGGGGCAGCAGTGGCGGTTCTACGAGATCGATTCCGTCGTGGTGCGGATCGCGCGCGATGCGGGGCATTTCACCTATCTGCGCCGCTGCCTGCCCGACGCGCTGATCCGGCTTGGCGACGCGCGGCTGCGGCTTGCACAGGAACCCGGCGGTTCGCTCGACCTGCTCGCGCTCGACGCCTTCTCCTCCGATGCCGTGCCGATGCACCTGATCACCCGCGAAGCGTTCGTTGGCTACGCACGCGTGCTCGCGCCCGAAGGGCTGCTGCTGGTCCACGTTTCCAACCGCTTCCTCGATCTGGAGCCGGTGGTCGACGCCGCGGCGCGGAAGGGCGGCTGGCAGGCGCGGCGGCTGAGCTACGTTCCCTCGCTGCTCGATACGGGCAAGGCGTCGCCTTCGCTGTGGATCGCGATGACGCGTGACCCTGCGACGATGGCGGCGTTGACCCGTGGCGATGGGGACTGGCAGCCGTTGCGGGGGCGGCGCGACTTCGCTGGCTGGAGCGACGATTACGCGACCATCCTGCCGTTGATGAAAGGCTTCTAGGCCGGTGCGAGCATCGCCTGCAATCGCGCGATCGTCTCGCTTTGGTGCTGCGCTTCCGCCTCGGCGCGCTCGCCGAGCGCGTCCAGCGTCGGGTAGGCAGGCGCCAGCGCCGCGGACCGTGCGATGGCGAGTTGCTCGACGTCGGTGCCGAGCGCCGACGCCTGCGCACGCCAATCGTCCAGCGCGGCAAGCGCGGTCTGCCCCTCCAGCCACGGGTCGCTGCCCGCCGCCTTCCCTCGCGCGGCGCTCGCCTTGCGCTCTGCCTCGTCCGCCGCGGGCGGTGGAGAAGCAGGGGTTCGAGGAGCCGCAGGCGAGCAGGAGCGGCACGGCGGCGAGCAGGCGGAGCATCATGGCGCCAGCGTCTA
Organism: uncultured Sphingomonas sp.; assembly: GCA_964245475.1. GTDB lineage: Bacteria > Pseudomonadota > Alphaproteobacteria > Sphingomonadales > Sphingomonadaceae > Sphingomonas. The sequence goes on from CAXTNG010000102.1 coordinate 1,024, forward strand.
GGATCGCGCTCCGCTGCGTGCAACAAATTGCCGGATGGCCCTTGCCTCAACGCCCGCGCCTGCTAAGAGCCGCCCTCCAATGCGCGCCCGTAGCTCAGCTGGATAGAGCATCAGACTACGAATCTGAGGGTCGGACGTTCGAATCGTTCCGGGCGCGCCATTTTCGACCAACAAACGCCCGTCTCAGCCGCGCGAGATCGCTCAGCGGAGCTGACCCGCCGTGATCTGTCGGATTAACTTACGGGTAACCATGTTCGCTCAGGCGCGAACGTCGGTTTTCCGCGCCTGGCCCGGGGCTTGCTTTAGCTCTGGGCATGTGGAGACGCCTCGCACGGCTGTTCGTGATCAAGACGAAGTTCGAGGCATTCCTCGTCATCTATGGGCTCGGCACCGGCGCGATGGAGCGGGGTGTGCATTACCTCCACCAATATCCCGGCTGGGGCGGTCGCCTGCTCTTCGCCGCCTGTCCGATCGCGGTGATCATGGCGAGTGCCCGCATTCTCGACTCGATCGAGCGCGAGCGGCACGACTTTATGCACTGACGGGCAGGTCTGCGGCTATCTCACAGCAATTCGGTCAGCCCCAGCTCCTCCAGCAGCCAGGCTCTTGCCCGGCGCGCCGCGGGCCAATCGCCGAGCGTGTCGTGATTCTCGGGGCCGACGCGCTCGGGCCAGTGGGCCTCGATCACCGCCGCGATCCGATCGAGCCTGGCGTGATCGACTAGGAAGCGCGGGTCGACCGTTGCGGGATCGCAGACGACGCGCAGGCGCAGGCATGCGGGACCGCCGCCGTTCGCCATGGATTCACGGACATCGACGGGGACGAGGCGGCGGATCGGACCGTTGCCGGCGACGAGCGTCTGGAGCCAGGACCACACGGCGGCATGGTCCTGTGCTTCGGTGGGCAGGATCAGCGCCATCGTGCCGTCGGGCAGCGTCACCAGCTGGGCGTTGAAGAGGTAGGTGCCGATGGCGTCGGCGAGAGAGACGGCGGCAGCGGGGACCTGGATGATCTCCACATCGGGCAACCGGGTGCGAAGCGCGGCGTAGAAGCGCTCCTTGTCGGCGAAGGCCTGCTCGTGGGCGAAGAGGACCCGCTCGTTGGCGACGGCGACGACGTCGTTGTGGAAGGCGCCAGCGGCGATCGCTTCGGACGACTGCTCGACGAACAACGCATCGACGCCGTGGCGGCCGGCGACCGCTTCGCTCGCTACACGATGCTGACGGGCAGGATAACGGCCGTCCCGCTCGCCGTAGACGAAGACCTCGACGCCGGGCTCTGCGTGGCTCGCGCACAGGCGCATATGGTTGGCGGCGCCCTCGTCGCCGAAGGGCGGCGGCGCCGGCCCGTGCACGGCGAAGGCGCGCTCGTCCGCGAAGGCGAGGCGGAGCTGGGCGAGCGTGCCGGGCCATTCGTGGCTGCGGTGCGGCATGGTGACGAGGTTGGCGACGGTCAGGTGGCAGCGGCCGTCCTTCGTGTCCGGTGACGGCGAGACGGTGGCGGCGTTGGCGGCCCACATGGCGGAGGCGGAAGCGGCCTGCGCCCAGAGG
>CAXTNG010000102.1:2583-4139 GCA_964245475.1 uncultured Sphingomonas sp.
CCGGCGCGACGACGAGATCCCCGCGCTGGTGCCCCGCGTGCTGCGGGTCGGTGCCGAGTTCCGCGAGCCAGCGGTCGTCGGGGCGCGCGTGCGGGAGGAGGATGCCTTGCGTCAGTCCGAGGTCGAGGTTGGCGCGCATCTTGGCGATGCCCTGCAGCGCGGCGGCGCGGGGATGCGAGGGCGCGCCTGCGTTGCGGGTGGCGGCAAGGTTGCCGGGGCTGAGGCCGGCGTAATTGTGCGTCGGCCCGACGATGCCGTCAAAGTTGACCTCCTTCATACCCGAGGCGCCCAGGCGACCCGGTCGTCCTCCCCGAGGTCGAGTGCCTTGGCACAGTCGGCCGACAGCACGATGCCGTCTGTCGCGGGACGCACCAGTCCGAAGGCGGCTCGGAACTGGCCGAGGCGACCGGTCGAGACGATCGCCTCCGTGCCGCCGTCGCAGTCGATCGCGACGATCCGCGCATCGGCGGCGTCGCGCACGGTGCGAATCTGGTCGGTGCGCGCGGTCATCGTCGGGCCGCCGTCGAAGATGTCGACGTAATTCTCATAGGCGAAACCCTCGTTCTCCAGCATCCGCATCGCGGCGCGGCCGGAGGGGTGCGGCATGCCGATCGCGGCGCGGGCGCTCTCCGGCAGCATGGCGGTGTAGACCGGGTGCTTGGGCATCAGGTCGGCGATGAACTGGTGGCCGCGCACCGCATTGAACTGGTCGGCATCCTGGAAGGTCATGCCGAAGAAGCGGCCCGCCAGCCCGTCCCAGAACGGCGAGCCGCCTGCCTCGTCGATGATGCCGCGGAGCTCGGCGAGGATGCGGTCGGCGAAGCGGGCGCGATGGGCACGAATGAACAGATAGCGGCTGCGGGCGAGCAGCAGGCCGAGGCCGCCGGCGCGCTCGCCGGGATGGAGGAACAGCCCGCCGACCTCGGTCGAGCCTTCGAGGTCGGTGGTGAGCGAGAGCATCTCGGCGCGGAAGGTGCGGCCGAGCTCGCGGCTGTGTTGAGTCAGCGTGCCGAGGCGGTAGGAATAGAACGGATGGCGCTGGCCGACATGGGTGAAGATCTGCGAGGTGCCGCGGACCTCGCCGGTGTCGGCGTTCTCGAGGATGAGGACGAAGAGCTCGTCATCCAGCGTGTCAGCGTCACGTTCGAAGGCGGCGTGGCTGCGCTCGAGCTTGGCGGCGAGGGCCTTGCGGTCGGCGGGCAGGTTGGTGAATCCGCCACCGGTGAGCTTCGCCATCTCGTACAGGTGCTTGAGGTCGCGGGGGCCGGCGGGGCGGATGCGGAAGGTCATGCGTGGCCGTCGGCGGCGATGCGGAGGATAGTGAGCGCGGACAAGGCGGCGCGCTCGGGAAGGCTGTCGGGGATCATGTATTCGTCGGGGGAGTGGATCGCGCCGCCGCGCACCCCCATCGTATCGACCACGGGGACGCCGGCAGCGGCGATGTTGTTGCCGTCGCAGACGCCACCGGTGGCGTGCCAGCTGACCGGGATGCCGAGATCGGCGCCGGCGCTGCGGCCGCGCTCGAACAGCCGCTCTGCGCCGGCATCGCTCGGCTT
>CAXTNG010000102.1:4149-10447 GCA_964245475.1 uncultured Sphingomonas sp.
AGCCGCCGTGGACGCTAATCGCGACGTCGTGCTCGGCGGCGGCCATCGCAACCGCCGCGTCGATGTGCGCGCGAGCGCGATCGATGTCGGCGGCGGCCTGCGGACGGAAGTTGACGCGGAGGACGGCAAGGTCCGGAACGACGTTGTTGGGGGCGCCACCGTCGATCTTCGCCGGATTGACCGCGAGGCCGCGGCCGGAGGCTTTCGACAGCCGCAGGGCGACATCGGCGGCGGCGACGAGGGCGTTGCGGCCGTCCTCCGGATTGCGGCCGGCGTGGGCGCTCCTGCCGCGAACCAGCACGGAGAAATTGCCGGTGCCGCCGCGCGCGCCGGCGAGCGTGCCGTCGGCGAGCGCAGGCTCGTAGGTGAGCGCGGCGACCTTGCCGCGCGCGGCCTCCGCGATCAGCGGGGCGGAGGCGAGCGAGCCGGTCTCCTCGTCGGCGTTGATGACGACCTCATAGCCGAGGCGGTGTGCGTCCGGCGAGGCTTCGACCGCCTGCAGCGCGGCGAGCATCACGGCGAGGCCGCCCTTCATGTCGGCGGCGCCGGGGCCATTGAGAGTGCCGTCGGGCCGGTGCGTGCAGGTCTGGAAGGGGTGATCGGCGGGGTAGACGGTGTCCATGTGGCCGGTGAACAGCATCTGCACCGGGGCTTGCGCGCGGACCGTGAGGTGGAGGTGTCGGCCATGCTGGAGCATCCCGATGATGCCGTCGACACCCACCTGCTCGACGGGAGCTGGGTCGACGAGACGGAGGTCGCCGGGGAGGGGGCCAAAGGCATCGGCGAGGAGCTGGGCCATGGTGGCGAGGCCGGAGAGGTTACCGGTACCGCTGTTGACGGCGGCCCAGCGCTCCACCTGCGCAAGCGAGGGAATGGCCTGCGCGTGCTCGATCGCTGCGCGCTCGGTGTTGGTCAGCCCCTCCATGCGGGCGACCTCTAGCGCCGTCAGAAGCTGTAGACCAGCGAGGCGCGGCTGACCGTGTCGGTGGTCTGGCGATCGGCTGGCGGCATGCTCTCATACTGGACGGCGTAGGAAAGCTGCGCGGACAACGGACCGAGCAGCTTGGCTTCGAGCGCCGACTTGGTGCTGACGGTCGAATTGTAGCGCTCGACATAGGCGGCGGCAGTCTGGGTAATGCCCAAGCCCGGGAGCAGGCGCACCTTGAAGTCGACGCTGCCGCGGGCCGCGATGCTCGACTGCATGCTGCCGTCGGTGAAGCCGGTGTGGCGAAAGGCGGGGCCGAGTTCGACGTCGAGCTGGAGCCCGCGACGCTTGAGGACGCTGTAGCCGGCACCCGAAGAGAGCGAGACACGGTCGTCATAGCCGAGGACGCGATCGCTCTCGTACTGCGCGGCGCCGTAGACATAGGCTCGGTCGTCGATCTTGTAGTTGGGCTCGTACGAGACGAGGTAGCGGGCGCGGCTGGTGACGCCGTTGCTCCGCTGGTAGTCCCCTTGTGCGCGGAACTTGTGGCGCCATTGCAGGCCTTCGCGGGTTGCGTCTATGAGCGCGCTGACCCCTGCCGTGCTGGCGTTACCGGTAGTGACGAAGCCGCCGAGTTCGGCGCGGCCGGACCACAGATTGAGGAAGCTGGCCTGGCGGATCACAGCCTCGCGCTGAGCGGCGCGGTCTGCGCGCCACTTGTCGGCAATGGCGAGGACGGCGTCGCCGCTCTCGGGATCGATCGCGCGCGCATATTTGACGATGGTCGCGACCTCACCGTCATTGCCGCTCGCGAGCGCGGCGTCGAGCATCGCGCGGACATTCTCCGGGATCATGGCCGCGGCGGCCGTCTGCCCCGGCGCGGCGGCGAGGAGGATGAGGAGCGGGAGCACGGGTGCGCCCCATAGCGAACGGGGCGGCGGGTTGGAACGGGTTACGCGCGCGGCGTTGCGGCGAGGTGTGGGCCGAACGCGGCGAGCACCGCTTCGTACAGCTCGCGCTTGAAGGGGACGATCATACCGGGGAGGTCTTCCGGGTCGAGCCAGCGCCAGGCGCGGAACTCGGGGTGCGCGGTGCGGATATTCACGTCGCCGTCCTCGCCGAGGAAGCGGTAGAGAAACCAGCGTTGCCGCTGACCGCGCCATTTGCCGTGCCAGAGCTTACCGACGAGATCGGGCGGGAGGTCGTAGAAAAGCTCGTCCGGTGCCTCGGCGAGCAGCTCGACGAGGCGGGGGGGAACGCCGGTCTCTTCGCCGAGCTCGCGGATGGCGGCCGCCTGCGCATCCTCGCCGGGGTCGATCCCGCCCTGGGGCATCTGCCAGGCCTCGAGCGTTGAATCGAGGCGCTGGCCGACGAAGACCTTGCCGTCGTCGTTGACCAGCATGATGCCGGCGCACGGACGGTAGGGCAGGCTCATGCGCCCGCCGCCTGGGCCATGACCCGGGTCGCTTCGGCTTCGGTGATGATGGCACGGAGCGCGAGGAGAAAGCCGGCGACGTCGCCGACCGCGGAGGGAAGTGCCTTCCGCAGCGTGATGAAGCCATGGACCGTTCCGACAGCTTCGCGGAACGTGACGGGGACGCCGGCCTCGATCAGCCGCGCGGCATAGGCGCGGCCCTGGTCGCGGATCGGGTCGAGGCCGGCGGTGACGACGACGGCGGGCGGCAGGCCGGCGAGGTCGGCGTTGAGCGGGGAGCCGCGCATGTGGTTGACGTCGGCGCCGTAGAGGTCCTCAAACCAGGCAATGCTGGCGCCGGTGAGCACATAGCCGTCGCCGAACTGCTTTAGCGACGGATAGCCGCGGGTCGAATCGGTGGCGGGGTAGATCGGCGCCTGCGCGATCACGCGCACCGCCGCGGGCGCGTCGCGGAGCGCCAGCGCGGTGGTGATCGTCAGCGTGCCGCCGGCACTGTCGCCCATCAGCACGAGGCTGGTGGGCGTGCGCGGCAGTTCGGGCGGGTTGCTCGCGACCCAGCGCGCCGCGGCTTCGCAATCGTCGGGTGCGGCGGGCCAGCGGTGCTCGGGGGCGAGGCGGTAGTCGACCGCAACGACAGGCAGGTTGAGCGCGCGCGAGGCCTCGGCGCAGAAGCCTGCGTGGGTGTCCAGATCGCCGATGACGAAGCCGCCGCCGTGGAAGAAGACGACGATCGGGCCTGGCTCGCGCTTGTCCGCCGCGTCGAACAGGCGGGCGGGGATCGGCCTGGCGACGCCGGGAATGGTGAGGTCGACCACCGTTGCGAGATTGCCGGCGGGGAGGTCGGCGACGTCCTTGCTGGCTGCGTAGATCTGGCGTGCGGCAGGCGCCTCCAACTCGTGCATCTTCGGGCCGGGCAGGTTGTTGAGATAAGCGAGGAACTGGCGCACGTCCGGGCGGACGAAGGGGTCGGTCACTTAGGCGCTCCTTGGGACGCGGCGGGTGAACGCCTAGGTAGGCGGGGTGATCCCCGTCGTCCATCACCCCAACTATGTCTCGCCTGCCCCTGCGCGATCTACCTACCGTTGGGGCAAGAATGGGCTGATCCGCGACCTGTTGCTCGCGCAAGGCGGGCGGATCGGCTGGCACGAGCCGGAGCCGATGCCGCGACACTGGCTGGAGGCGGTGCACGAGCCGGAGTATGTCGCCGAGGTGCTGGAGGCGCGGGTGCCGGCGGATAAGGCGCGACGGATCGGCTTTCCGGTGACGCCGGCGGTGGCGGCACGCGCGAAGGTGGTGCCGGGGGGTACCTGGCTGGCGGCGCGGCTGGCGCTGGAGCATGGCTATGCCGCCAACACGGCGGGAGGAAGCCATCATGCGCTGGCGGGGACCGGTGCGGGCTATTGCGTGTTCAACGACCTCGCGCTCGCCGCAGTGCGGCTAGTCGGAGAAGGCACCGTCGCGCGGCTGCTGGTGGTGGACGTCGACGTGCATCAGGGCGATGGCACAGCGGCGCTGCTCGCTGGACGTCCGGGGATTGCGACCTACTCGATCCACGCGGAGAAGAACTTCCCTGTACGCAAAGCGCGCTCGACCCTCGACGTCGGGCTGGCGGACGGCGTGGGGGATGAGGCGTATCTCGACACGCTGGAGCGGACGCTGGTGCCGCTGCTCGATCAGGTCAGGCCGGAGCTGGTGCTGTACCAGGCCGGGGTCGACCCGTTCGAAGGCGACCGGCTGGGGCGGCTGGCGCTGACGCTCGAAGGCTTGGCGCGGCGCGAGCGGTTGGTCGCGGGGCTGCTACGCGCACGCGGCGTGCCGATGGCGAGCGCGGTGGGCGGCGGGTACGGCGACGACGCGCTGGAGATCGCGCGGCGGCATGTGGCGGTGATCCTGACCCTTGGGGAGGCGTTCGGCCAGCTCTGAGGGAACCTGCATCCTCGCACCGGCGTAGCGCCGGGATGCCCGATCCCGTCATCCTATGGTTCCGCCAGGACCTGCGCCTGCACGATCAGCCGGCGCTCGCCGCGGCGGCACACGAGGGGCCGGTGATCCCAGTCTATGTGCTCGACGACGCAACCCCGGGAGAGTGGCGGATCGGCGGGGCGCAGCGCTGGTGGCTGCATCACAGCCTCGCATCGCTTGCCGGGTCGCTGGAGGCGAAGGGGTCGAGGCTGATCCTGCGCCGGGGCCGGGTGGCGGAGGTGCTGGCGGCACTCGTCCTGGAGACCGGGGCGGAACGCATCCACGCGGTCCGTCATTACGAGCCGTGGTGGCGAAAGGCGGAGGCGGGGCTCGGCGCGCGGCTGTGCCTGCACGATGGCAACCACCTGACCCCGCTCAACGAGGTGATGACGGGCGCGGGGCAGCCGTTCCGCATCTACTCCGCCTTCTGGACGGCAGCCCAGCGCTTCCTACCGCCGGACGAGCCGGTGCCGGTGCCACGGACGATCGGTGCGCCGGAGCTCTGGCCGAAAAGCGACCGGCTTGCGGATTGGCGGCTGCTGCCCACCAAGCCGGACTGGTCGGGCGGGTTCGACTGGACGCCCGGCGAGGCCGAGGCGCTGCGCAAGGCCAAGGCGTTCGCCGCCAAGGTCGGTCGCTACGAAGTAACGCGCAACCTGCCGGCCGAGGAGGGCACGTCACGGCTGTCGCCGCATCTGCACTTCGGTGAGGTGTCGGCGCGGGCGGTGTGGCACGCGCTCGACGGGCACGCCGATGCGATCAAGGCTCGCAAGGAGCTCGCCTGGCGTGATTTCACCGATGGTGTGGTGCTGGCGCTGCCGGACTATGGCGATTGCAACGGGCGGTCTGCGTACGGCGCGCTGCGCTGGCGGACCGGCAAGGACGCCGAGCGCGACCTGAAGGCATGGCAGCGGGGGCGGACCGGCTACCCGATCGTCGACGCGGGCATGCGGCAGCTTTGGACGACCGGCTGGATGCACAATCGGGTACGGATGATCGCGGCGTCGTTCCTGGTGAAGCACCTGCTGATCGACTGGCGCGAGGGCGGGCGCTGGTTCTGGGACTGCCTCGTCGACGCCGGTTACGGCAACAATTCGGTGAACTGGCAGTGGGTGGCGGGGACGGGGGTGGACGCCAACATGTTCAGCCGGATCATGGCGCCGTTGAGTCAGTCGGAGAAGTTCGACGCGGGCGACTATATCCGGCGCTGGGTGCCCGAACTGGCCGACGTGCCGGACCCGTCGATTCACGATCCGGAAGCGGCAGGCGTGCGGCCACGCGACTATCCGGCGAAGATCATCGGCCATCAGGAGGGCCGTGCGCGGGCGCTGGCGGCGCTCGCGGCGACACGCTGAGGCTCTTTCCGCGCGTGCACGGCGCTGGCATGGGCGCGGACGTGAACGACCAGCGCACCATCCCCCGGGAGCCTGCCCCATTTCTGGCGAGACTTGTCGCGCCGGTGTTTCACCGGCTGCTCGACCGGATCGATGCGGGGCTCGCGACCGGAGCCATCGAGGCGGCGTTGCCCGATGGGACGCGGCGGCTGCTCGGGGGGCGCGAGCCGGGGCATGTCGCGCTGGTGACGATTCGGCGATGGCGGGCGCTGGTGCGGCTGGCGACCGGCGGATCGGTCGGCTGGTATGAGGGGCGGGCGGCCGGCGACTGGGAGAGCCCGGACCCGGTGCCGCTGTTCGCGCTGTTCATGGCGAATCGAGTGACGCTCGGCGATGCGGCGCGCGCGGGCGGCGCGGTGCGCTGGGTGGCGAGAGGCTGGCATGGATGGCGACGGAACCATCGGGCGGGCGCGCGGCGCAACGTCGCCGCGCATTACGACCTGGGCAACGACTTCTACCGCGAGTGGCTCGACCCGACGCTCACCTATTCGGCAGCCATGTTCGCATCGGATGACGAGCCGCTGGAAACGGCACAGCGGCGCAAGCTCTCGGCCATGCTGGTCCGGACGGGCGCGAGTCACG
>CAXTNG010000103.1:0-6285 GCA_964245475.1 uncultured Sphingomonas sp.
TCGGATGGCGCCGCCGATCGAACTGCCGGCAGCGCCATCCGATGCGCCGTGGCTGCCCTGGTCCCCGCCACCGCCGGCCGAGCTGTGGCCAGTCTCGTCCTGGGGGTCGGTGCCGCCGCCCGACTGCTGCGCGCCGCCGCCAACGGTGCTGTTACCTGGATTGCCGTCGCTGCCGGCAGCGTTACCGGCCGAGCCGGCGCCGCCGGCGCTGGTCACCGCGGACGCGTCGAAGTCTGCCGCGTCGGACTTGCGGGAATCCTGCATGATCGCTCCTCCTGCCGATCTCACGCGACCGCGATGGCGGTGGTGAGATAGAGACCTTGGTTGAATCGCGCCGTGACGTCGGCGTTGAAGCTCGCCAAGCTGGGGCGGGCGTCGAACCATTGCGCGCCGCTACCGGCGCGGAAGATGCCTGCCCAGCGCGATTCGCCGCCTTCCGTGAAGTTGAGCGCGTCGGTGAGGTAGAGCCCCTGGTCGAAACGCGCGACCACGTCCGCGTTGAAGCTGGCGAGGTCGCTGCGCACGTCGAACCAGAGTGCGCCGCTGCCGGGGCGGAAGACACCGGCCCAGCGGGTCTGCGAGCCTTCCTTGTAGGCGATCACGTCAGAGAGGTAGAGACCCTGGTTGAAGCGGGCGGTGACCTGGGCGTTGAAGCTGGCGAGGTCGCTGCGCACATCGAACCAGAGCGCGCCGCTGTCGGGACGGAAGATGCCGGCCCATTTCGCGGTTCCCTGCGTCGTCGCGGCGGCGATGAGCTGGCGCAGGTCCGGCCGGTTGCCGATGCGCTGCGTCATGGGGCGGCCGGGCTCGTCCTGCTGCGGCGTGCCGGTCTGGCGAAGCAGCCGGCGAGCGCGAGCGGGATCAAGCTTCGTCAGCCCCTGCGCGCGCAGCACGCCCTGCGTTGCGGCGAGCGCGCCGGTGACGATCGGCGACGCGCTGGAGGTGCCGCTGAAGCGGTCCGTGTACCACAGGTTGCTGTCGCTGCCGCCCTGGAGGTCGCCGTAACCTGTCGTCGTCACCTCGCGGCCCCAGCCCTGCGCGTCGACGGCGGCGCCGTGGTTGGAGAAGTCGAGGCGCGAGCGGTCGGCGCCCCAGTTGTTGCCGTGGGTGTTAGGCGGCGGCGCACCCGCGCCGACCAGGATCGCACCCGAATCGCGCGCGCTGCGGCGGAAGGGGTTGGACCAGTTGCTGGGAAAACCCGTGCCTGGCGTGTCGTAGATCGCCGCATCGAGGTTGCGCGCGCCGTTGCCCGCAGCCTCGACGACGATGATGCCCTTGCCGACCGCGTATTTGATCGCGTCATAGTCGTCGGGCCACCATTCTATGGCGATGTAGCCGTCCTGGCCGGAGCCGTTTGCACCAGGGCCAGGCCGGTGGATCTCGAGCAGCAGCAGGTCGCCGGCGCTGAGCTTGTCGGCCGCCTCTTTGATGACGGTCGCCGATGGCTTGGAAAAGGCGGCGTACTGCCGGAAGGCGTCCGGGCAGATGCCGATGATGCCGAGGCCATTGCGGCTGCCGCCCATCTCACCCGACACTGCGGTGCCGTGATCGCTGTTACCGCCGGCGCTGCCAACCACCACCGAGCCCTGATTGGCCGTGAGATCCTCGTGCGTGCGATTCCACGACCACTCGCAGTCGATGATGTTGATGCCCGCGCCGCGACCGCCGGGCAGCGTCCAGGCGTAGCGGGCGTTGATGCCGCCCGGCGCGGGGTCAAGGTAGCCCTGCCGCGTGCTGAAGTCGGGCGTCGCCGCCGGCGCCTCCTCGGCGCTCGGCTGCATGTCGTTGACCTCCGGGACGATCCGCGGCGCCGGACCGCTCTTGCGTTCGACGATCAGCGGCCCGGCCACCGGCGGCTCGCCGGCCGGCTTCACATAGGCCGCCTCGACCGCGTCGTGTGCGCGCAACTCGGCGGCGATCGCCTCGAGTTCCGCGTCGGGCGCGTCAACGTGAAGATATTTCGCCAGTTCGGGCGGCACTTCTCGGGGTTCATGCCCGCCGGCGGACCCGTCGAGCGAAGCCGCGAAGCCGTCGCCTTCGTGCGATCCCGGGCCGAATAGCGGGCGCAGCGTCACGTTGGCGCGGGAGAGCAGGTCGTCGAGCGGGCTGCCCTGACTGACCGATGCGAACGTCTCCGCGCCGGGCTGCAGCGCCTCGTTCGGCTTCGTCACGACGATCAGCTCGCGCTGTCCTCCCGTCGGCCGCAGCCGCACCGCTTCGATACCATCGCTCATGCAAATTCTCCCCTTCCGGATGCTTGCAAGCTCGTTACGATGCCGATGTACGATCGTGATGACGCCGCGGAGGCTAGGGCATCCCGGATGGCGCCTCGCCCGCCGGCTTGACATAAGCGCCGTCGACAGCCGGCACCGTCCGCAGTCGTTCGGCCAACGCCTCCGCCGCTACGTCCTGATGCACGTCGACGACGAAGTAGCGGCGCAGCGTCGCATCGGTCGTGCCAGGATGCAGCAAGCGCACCGTGCCACCATATTCACGCACTATCCGCGAGATATCGGTCTGATCAACGTCAGCATCTTCAATGCTTTTGCCGGATAGCATCGCTCCGTCGACAAGTTGACCGATGATCTGCGCATCCATAACCAAACCAATTCAACCGATCGGCAGCGAAGACGGAGCAAAGGCTATGCAGACACTTCTGCGGAGTCAACGCACTTCCGGCACTTTCCGACGGAGTTTTTCATGCCGCAATGCACAAGGTCGAGGGCCATCTGTGTGCGAACAGTGCCGCCGTCTTCGCGTACGGCGCGGGGTAGCCCGTACCAGCACTTCAGTTCGCCCGACAGCGCATTCTTCATCGTGTGGCATGAGGTTCCAGCGTGAAACAAGGGTCGCCCCGCCCTACGCACCCTGTCGGGCTAGAGATTCTTTGCGTGAAGCGGACACGTGGGGCACCAACACACAGGCGCTCGGCTCGCAGACCGCCAGAGTCCTTTTGTGGCGCCCGTGCCCAGCAGCTCGCGGTCTCATCTGCAGACGTTCAGCAGCATTTGAGCGCTCCGCGAAACCGGACACTCATGCAAATTGGTAGACATCGCCCACACTCCTCACATATATACCGACCGTTATGGAAGCGCTCGCTTCAGCTCCTCATCGCGGCCGCCCTCGCGAATTCTGCCCTGACGCCGCCTTAGCCGCGGCGCTCGGCGTGTTCTGGAGCAACGGATATGCGGGCGCCTCGATGGCGGAACTGACCGCCGCGATGGGAATCACCAAGCCAAGCCTTTATGCCGCGTTCGGCAACAAGGAGCAGCTGTTCCACAAGGCGCTTGATCTCTACGAGCGGGAAAAGCTCGCCTATATGCGCGAGGCGTTACGCCAGCCGACGGCGCGCGCAGTCGCGGCGCATATCATGCGGGGCGCAATCGACGCGCAGACCAGCAGCTGCGATCCCAAGGGGTGCCTGGGTGTGATCGGCACGACGGCATGTGGCGCCGAAGCCGAGTCGATCAAGGCCGAGGTCATCAAGCGCCGCGCCTCGTCCTCCACGGCGCTGCTCGAGCGGTTCAAGCAGGCTCAAGCCGATGGCGACGTGCCCGCCAGCGTCGATCCCGAAGCACTGGCGCAATATCTCTTTGCGATCCTGCAGGGCATGGCCGTCCAAGCGGGGGCGGGTGCGACGCGCGAGGAGCTGGAACGCGTGATGAACACCAGCCTGATGCTCTGGCCCAGCCGGTAATCTTCGGTCGTTGCGCACGAGCGCGAGTTGACGATTGCCAACCGAACTACTATACCGATCGGTACAGAACAAAGAAGGTCGTAATGCCGAATACAGCAACGACCCGCCATGTCTTTCGCGTGGAGACTCGCTGATGGCTTATGCTCAATTCCTGGAACTTGGTGGCGCCTCCGGCTCCTCGCGCGTAGATGCGGCGAGCCCAACTGCGGCGATCGCCCACGTTCCGGCCGACAGTCTGACCGAACTGGAATGGTCGGTGGTGGCGATCGCGCGCCGTGATGGGCGCGCCTCGTTGCGCCCATCCGGGATCTGGACGAAAGCGCTGCGCCGGTTGCTGAAACGGCCGAATCCTCAGCTCGCCGACTTACGGCTCGAAGCGCTGCGACGGATTGCGGTGCTGAGTTGGCAGCACGGCTATGCCGTCGCCTCGGATGAGGTGAAGGCATTCCTCGCCGCGGGTTTCACCGCCATGCAATACGAGACCGTAGTCGACAGCATCGGCACGGCAAAGTCCCGTCGGCCCACACGATCGGCTCGCCGACGGCCGGCCGACGCTTCACTCGCAGCCGTCGGGATCGACTGACACCAATCCAGCGCGCCCGATCGTCACCCGCGGGCACCTTATTCTTCTTCGTGTCGCTCCAACACCGTTCCGCGGCGCTGCTCCCATCCGACAACAGGCCATCCGATGATCCTTTCCCGCCATAGTTTGCCGGCACTGGCGCTCGCGCTCGCTGCGTGCGGAAAGGAGGCGCCCCCACCAGCGCCTCCGCCACCCACCGTCGGCTACGTCATCGTCACCGAGCAGGCGGTGACGCTGACCAGCCAGCTGCCTGGCCGGATTGCCGCGTTCGAGACATCGGACGTGCGGCCGCAGGTCAACGGCCTTGTCCAGGCGCGGCTTTTCACGGAGGGTGATCAGGTCAGGCGGGGTCAGCCGCTCTACCGCATCGATCCGCAACCCTATGTCGTTCAAGCCGCCAGCGCGCGCGCCGCGCTGGCGCGGGCGAATGCTGCGATCGCGTCGAGCGCGGCGCTGGCGCGACGCTATGGCGAGCTGGTCCGGATCAACGCCATCGCCAAGCAGGATTACGAGAACGCGCAGACGAGCGCTGCGCAGGCCCGTGCCGACGTTGCCGCACAGCAGGCCACGGTGCGCGGCGCGCAGATCGATATCGCTCGCACCACCATCCGCGCGCCGATCGCCGGGCGGATCGGCCGCTCGATCTACACTACCGGCGCGCTCGTCACCGCAGCGCAAGCCGATCCGTTGACGACTATCCAGCGGCTCGACCCGATCTATGTCGACATCCAGCGGTCGAGCGCCGACCTGCTCAAGCTGCGCCAGCAGATCCTCGCCGGGCAGGTCGCGCGGAATGGCGATGCGCGCGTGCGGCGGCTGCTGGAGGACGGCACCGTCTATGGGTCGCAGGGGACGCTGCGCTTCGCCGACGTCACCGTCGATCAAGCGACGGGATCGCAGGTGATCCGCGCCATCTTTCCCAACCCGAACGGGCTGCTGCTGCCCGGCATGTATGTCCGCGCGCAGCTGGTCGAAGGGACGCAGGCGCGCGGCATCCTGGTGCCGCAGCGCGGCGTGAGCCGGGACGAGCGGGGCAATGCGACCGTCATGGTGGTCGGCCCCGGCAACAAGGTGCAGCCGCGCACCCTTCAGACCAGCCGCACGGTCGGTGACAGCTGGCTCGTCACCGGCGGCGTCCGGCCGGGCGATCGCGTGATCGTGGAGGGCGGCATGACGCTGCGCCCCGGCATGGCGGTGACGCCGTCGCTGTGGAACCCCAACGCCAAGCCCGCCGCCGCGCCCGTTCAGCCGCAGCACCAGCAGGGCAAGTAACCGATCATGGCCCGCTTTTTCATCGACCGCCCGATCTTCGCCTATGTGCTGGCCATCATCCTGATGCTCGCCGGCATCCTCGCGATCCGTCAACTGCCGATCGCGCAATTTCCCGCGATCGCGCCGCCGGCGGTGTCGATTACCGCTACCTATCCCGGAGCGGATGCGCAGACGCTGGAGAACACAACGACGCAGATCATCGAGCAGCAGTTGAAGGGAATCGACCACCTCCGCTACTTCTCGTCCTCCTCGTCGTCGTTCGGCCAGGTCGTCATCACCTTGACCTTCGAGCAGGGCACCAACCCCGACATCGCGCAGGTGCAGGTCCAGAACAAGCTGCAGGCGGCAACGCCGCTGCTGCCACGCGAGGTCCAGCAACAGGGCATATTGGTCGCCAAGGCGACGCAGAACTTGCTGATGTTCGTCGGGATCTATTCCGAGAACGGTAAGCATGACGGCGACGACCTGTCCGACTATGTCGCGACGCGGCTGCAGGACCCACTATCGCGCACGGCGGGGGTCGGCGACACCCAGGTGTTCGGCTCGCAATATGCGATGCGCATCTGGCTCGATCCCTTCAAGCTCAACAACTTCGCGCTGACCGTCGACGACGTCCGCGCTGCGGTGACTGCGCAGAACGCCCAGGTCGCTGCCGGGCAGATCGGCGCGCAGCCGGCGCCGAAGGAGCAGATGCTCAGCGCGACGGTGTCGGTGGAATCCCGCCTGACCACGC
>CAXTNG010000103.1:6295-10281 GCA_964245475.1 uncultured Sphingomonas sp.
TCGACGTGCCGCCCGAGCAGTTCCGCCAGATCAGCCTGAAGAGCAATGCCGCCGGGTCGATCGTGCGGCTGGGCGACGTAGCCCGCGTCGAGATCGGCGCGGAGACCTATGGCTATTCCTCGCAATGGAATGGCCGGCCGGCCTCGGGCATCGGCATCAGGCTGGCGCCCGGCGCCAACGCCCTTGACACGGTGGCGCGGGTCAAGGAGCGGGTGAACGGGATCGCGCGCACCTTCCCGCCCGACGTCCATGTCATCTTTCCCTATGACACCTCCCCCTTCGTCCGGTTGTCGATCAAGCAGGTGATCGAGACGCTCGTCGAGGCCGTCGTGCTCGTCTTCCTCGTTATGTTCCTGTTCCTGCAGAACCTTCGCGCCACCCTGATCCCGACGATCGCGGTACCGGTGGTGCTTCTCGGCACCTTTGCGGTGCTGGCGATCGCGGGCTATTCGATCAACACACTCACCCTGTTCGGCATGGTGCTGGCGATCGGCCTGCTGGTCGATGACGCGATCGTCGTCGTCGAGAATGTCGAGCGGCTGATCCAGACCGAGGGGCTGAGCCCGCGCGACGCGGCACGCAAGTCAATGGACGAGATCACCAGCGCGCTGGTCGGCATCGCGCTGGTGCTGTCGGCGGTATTCCTGCCGATGGCGTTTTTCGGCGGCTCGACCGGGGTGATCTACCGCCAGTTCTCGATCACCATCGTGTCGGCCATGGTGCTGTCGATCACCGTCGCGCTGATCCTGACGCCGGCCTTGTGCGCGGCGATTCTTAAGCCGAAGGACAATGACAAGCACGAAGGCCGTGGCCTGCTTGCCCGCTTCTTCCGCTGGTTCAACGACAAGTTCGACCGCGGCCAAGTACGCTATGAGCGCGGTGTGCGTAGTACGGCAGGACGCTGGGGCCGATCGCTTGTTGTGTATGCGCTGATCGTGGTCGGCATGGCGGTGCTGTTCGTTCGGCTGCCGACCGGATTCCTGCCCGACGAGGACCAGGGGATCATGATCGCGCTGGTCCAGGGTCCGGCGGGTGCCACCAGCGCACGCACGCAAAAGGGACTCGACACGATCCGCGACCACTTCCTCCATGCGGAGGGTGGCAACGTCCAGGGCGTCTATACCGTCAACGGCTTCAGCTTCGCGGGTAACGGGCAGAATGCGGGCATCGCCTTCATCCCGCTCAAGGACTGGGAGGACCGCGGCGGCAAGGGCAACAAGGCGGCCGCCATCGCGGGCCGCGCAATGGGCGTGTTCGGGCGCTTTACCGACGCGATGATCTTCGCGGTGGTGCCGCCCGCCGTGCAGGAGCTGGGCAACGCCACCGGCTTCGACCTGCAGCTGGTAGATCAGAACGGCGTCGGCCACGCCCGCCTGCTCGCCGCGCGCAATGCGATGCTGGGTGCTGCCGGCCAGGACCATAGTCTGGTCGGCGTCCGCCCTAACGCGGTCGAGGATGCGCCGCAGCTCAGGATCGCCGTCGACCACGACAAGGCGCGCGCGCTCGGCCTCGACCTTGCGGCCGTCAGCAGCACGATCTCGGCCGCCTGGGGTGGATCGTACATCAACGATTTCATCGATCGCGGCCGGGTGAAGCGCGTCTACATGCAGGCGGACGCGCCGTTCCGCATGTCCCCCGAGAACCTCGGCGACTTCTATGTCCGGGGGCCGACGGGCACGATGGCGCCGTTCAGCGCCTTTGCCAGCACCAGTTGGGCGCAAGCCCCCATGCAGCTCACCCGCTACAACGGTCAGCCCGCCATGGAGCTGCTCGGGGCACCCGCGCCCGGCGTATCGTCGGGAGCCGCGATGCAGACGATGGAAGCGATGCAGGCGCGGCTTGCACCCGGCGTGGGACTCGAATGGACGGGCTTGAGCTACGAGGAACGGCTGTCCGGCGGACAGGCGCCGGCGCTGTTCGGCCTTTCGCTGCTGATCGTCTTCCTGTGCCTGGCTGCGCTGTACGAGAGCTGGTCGGTGCCAATCTCGGTCGTGCTCGTGGTGCCCCTAGGCATCGTCGGCGCGCTGATCGCGGCTACGCTGACCGGGCTCAGCAACGACATATACCTTCAGGTCGGGTTGATCACCACGATCGGCGTGGCGGCGAAGAATGCGATCCTGATCGTCGAGTTCGCCGAGGAGCGGATGCACGGCGGCATGAACGCGTTCGACGCGGCAGTGGAGGCGGCGAAGCTGCGCCTGCGCCCGATCCTGATGACGAGCCTCGCCTTTATCTTCGGCGTGTTTCCGCTGGCGGTCGCGACCGGTGCCGGCGCCGGCGGCCAGAACGCGATCGGCCGCGCCGTGGTCGGCGGCATGCTGTCCGCGACGATCCTGGCCATCTTCTTCGTGCCCATGTTCTTCGTGGTGGTGGCGAAGCTATCCGGCCAGCGACGCGGGGAGAACGCACGATGACCCGCTCACTTGTCGCCCTGATGCTTGGCGGCGCGCTCGCCGGCTGCAACCTCGCGCCGACCTATGTCCGTCCGCCGAGCGCCGTTCCGGCCTCGCTGCCGCGGGGCGGGGCTTACCCGTCCACGGGGACCGATGCGCGCGACGTGACGCAGGTCGGCTGGCGCGACTTCTTCCTCGACGAGCGGCTGCGGCAGGTGATCCAGCGCGGGCTGGACAACAACCGCGACTTGCAGCGCGCGGCGGCCAGCGTGCTCCAGGCACGCGCGCAATATCGTGTGCAGCGCGCCGATCTGGTCCCGGCCACGGGCGTGACGGGGTCCGCGACCTACACCGACAATCCGTCCGGCGCGACGAGTGCCACGGGCACGAGCGGCACCGCCACGACGGGCAGCACGTCCACGACAGGATCGACCAACCTCGGCATCTACTCCGCCAACATCGGCTTCTCCGCGTTCGAGCTCGATCTGTTCGGCCGGGTGCGGAACCTGGGCAAGGCTGCGCTGGAACGCTATTTTGCCACGGAGGAGGCGCAGCGCAGCACGCGGATCAGCCTCATCGCGGAGATCGCCACCGCCTGGCTGACGATCGCATCGGACCAGGACCAGCTGGTGCTGTCGCAGCAAAGCCTGACAACGTTCGAGGAGACGCTGCGGCTGACGACCGCGCAGTTCCGCATCGGCGTCGCCTCCGAGCTCGAGTCGCGGCAGGCGGAAACCAACTACCAGGCTGCACGCAACGACATCGCCGTGCTCCGCACCCGTATCGCGCAGGACCGCAACGCGCTGGACCTGCTCGTCGGCACGCCGGTCGAGCCCGCTCTGGTGCCGACCGCGCTCGGCGACGCACGGGTGGCGATCGAGGTGCTGCCAACCGACCTCTCCTCCGAAGTGCTGTTGCGCCGCCCGGATGTGCTCGGCGCCGAGCACCAGTTGATTGCGGAGAATGCCAACATCGGTGCCGCGCGGGCGGCATTCTTCCCGCGCATCTCGCTGACCGCAGCGGTCGGGACGATCAGCACCGCGCTCACTGGCCTGTTCGGCGGCGGCAGCTTCACCTACAGCGCCGGCCCCGCCGTGTCGCTGCCGCTGTTCGACGGCGGACGCAATCGCGGCAACCTCGACTATGCGCGCGCCTCGCAGCAGGCGGCGGTCGCCACCTATCAACGCACGATCCAGGTCGCCTTCCGCGAGGCCGCCGACGCGCTGGCACAGCGTGGCACCATCGACGAGCAGATCAGCGCCCAGACGGCGCGGGCGAACGCCGCACAGATCGCCGCCCGGCTGTCGGACGCACGCTATCGGGCGGGGGTCGATTCGTTCCTGACCTCGCTCGATGCGCAGCGTACCGCCTATGCCGCGCAGCAGCAGCTGGTGACGACGCGGTTCGCGCGTGGGGGCAATCTGGTGGAGCTGTACCGGTCGCTCGGCGGCGGGCTGAACTGAGGCCTGTTCACAAGGCCTGCCAGCAGCCCCGACGGCCTACCTTGTTATACGGAGACAGAAAACCGCGGGCGATCACTGATCTTCCCCGGTTTGGCGGACACGCTGGGTTATCCGGTCATGCGCTGTTCGG
>CAXTNG010000104.1:0-223 GCA_964245475.1 uncultured Sphingomonas sp.
CTGGCTATCCGCCAGCGAGGTCGACGTGGAGGTATTGCCGCCGTTATAGCTGCCGTTCGTAGAGTTATCGGTATGTGCCGTATTGCCGACGTTGCTCACGTCGCCGACCGCCAAGCTGCCGTTGTTCGCGGACGAGGTGCCGGCGCCCAGACCGGTGTTACCGGAGTTCTGAGCGGACGAGCAGAAGCTGAAGGAGATAGAGGCAGAGGAGCACGAGCCTAGA
>CAXTNG010000104.1:233-10182 GCA_964245475.1 uncultured Sphingomonas sp.
GTGGCCGACGGCCGCATCTACACAGCCGACGACAAGAGCACCGTGGCGATGCTGCCGTTGTTGGCGGCAGAGGTGCCCGCGCCGACACCGGTGTCCGTGCTGCTCTGAGTCGTCTGTGCCGCGCCCGCGGTTGCCATCAAGGCGGCAATCGATGTGGTCAGGAAGAATGTCGCTCTCATGCCTATTATCCTCAGCTAACGTTTTCCGAGGCCCCCTCCCGCAGAAATGCAGGGCGCCAATTCGTCCGGTGGACCTTCGTTAACTAGCTGTTCATCCAATTTGCGCTGCCCCCGTCTGGGTGCGGCCACTACCCCCAAATGGGTAGGCTGATGTCTAGATTCGGAACAAGTCAGATCGGCGTGCGCATGACTGATCGGGGCGCCAAGCCGGCCTTGCAGAGAGAGTCAGGCAATGCTTCGCAGCGCATGGAGTAGGCCGAGGCGCCGCTAGCTGAAGCAAGCGGCATCGTACAATGGAACACGACCTCACTCAAAGGGTTGTATGCCCAGGCGGGGAACGGACGAGGTATGCTCATGTGCCGATCCCATCTCTGTTTCGCCCTTTTAGCAGCCCTGATGATGTGGCCGAGTCGTGGATCGGCTACGCCGATTGTCCCGACGGTACCTGTTGTTGTGGAAATGGCTTTTGCAACGGAGCCTGTCTCCTCTAGCGAATTGGCGGCTACTTCGGGCGGAGCGAGCCAGTTTCTAGGTGTGCGCAATCATCGTTTTCTCGCTGAGCCGAACATGATCGGCTATCTTCAGCAGGTTGGTCGAACGGCTGGGGTGGCGATGGATAACTGGTGGGGGCAGACAGGCGCCGCGCTTATCGCCAACAACCTACTGGCGCTTCACTAGAAACTACTCTTGATCGCGTTCTGATGTGGCCCCTAAATGACCTGACAGGGTCTCGCTCTTAGATAAGAGTGAGGCATATGACTGACGGTACGACCAAGCGTTACAAGGTCACGTCCGTCAACGTTCTCTAATCGCGTTCGTCAAGCTGGAGAGCATCGGCGACCAGGCTCATGGTTCTCTTCGAGGTCGGAACGAATCCGCCTCAGCATGGCGTAGGATGGGTTGAACCGGCCAATGTGGTGTTCGCGGTAGTCGGGCAGTGCCCGGCGCTCGCCTGTTGACAGTCGGATCTCGGTTCTCGCCATCGTCCTGGCCGGACGATCTCGGCAGCTCGACGGAAGCGCTCGACCTCCTACGCTGCGAGCGGCGGCCGCGAGATCTTGTTGGACCAGCGGAACTCTTCTCCGGTGGTCCACATCGCGTGTAGCACGACCGCAAGCTTCCGGGCGACAACGACCTTGGCGCGCTTGAGGCCGCCGCGCTTTGCGATGCGCAGGCCCCAGGCCTTCAGCGACGAGGGCTGGGACACGCGCGTCAGCAAGGCGTTGCGGCCTCGTAGAGGCTACGGCGAAGGAAGTCGTCACCGCGACGCGATATCCGCCTAACTTCATCGTTTCGCCCGAAGCGTAACCTCTGACACGGACACCTCCCTCAGTGCTGATCAACACGGTGCTGTCTAATCAAAGGCACCCTCCGGTCACCAGGGCAGGGTAGGAGCCGCGAATGCCGCGCCCGCGTAAGCCCGAGAACCCGTTCCGCTACTTCAATTCGTCGCCTGAGGTGATCCGGCTGGTAGTGATGATGTACGTACGATTTCCGCTTTCGTTGCGGAATGTCGAGGACCTGCTGTTCGAGCGCGGCATCGACATCTGCCACGAGACCGTGCGGCTGTGGTGGAACAGGTTCGGGCCGATGTTTGCCGGCGACATCCGCCGCCAGCGGGTGAGCCGGATGCGCGGGTTCCGCCACTGGCGCTGGCACCTGGACGAGATGTACGTCAAGCTGAACGGCGAGATGGTCTACCTCTGGCGAGCGGTCGACCATGAGGGCGAGGTGCTCGAGAGCTACGTCACCAGGAGCAGGGACAAGGCGGCGGCGCTCAGCTTCATTAAGAAGGCGCTGAAGCGCCATGGCTCACCCGAGGCGATCACCACGGATGGTCTGCGCAGCTACGGCGCAGCCTTGGACGAGCTCGGCAATCGCGAGAAGCAGGAGGTGGGTCGCTGGGCCAACAACCGGGTGGAGAACTCGCACCTGCCGTTCCGACGACGAGAGCGGGCGATGGCAAGGTTCCGGCGGATGAAGACGCTACAGAAGTTCGCTTCCGTCCACGCCAGCCTGTCCAACCACTTCAGTCTCGAACGCCACCTCGTCGACCGCCAGACCTACAAGGAACGCCGCTCCGCCGCCCTGGCGGAGTGGCAGGTACTCGCGAGCTAGGCTGCCGTGTTTGTCAGGCGACCTGCATCGTGCAGAGACGAGTTCGCATTAGACTGACAGCACCCGTTGCGGTCCTTGCGCCCCTTGCCCTCTTCGATGCGGATGAGCATCCGCCTGCTGTCGATGTCGTCGGCCTTGAGGTGCGCGACCTCCGACACCCGCAGGCCGGCGCCGTACGCCACGCCGAGCGCCGCCCGGTACTTGATCCCCGGCGCCGCCTCCAGCAGCCGTCCGACCTCATCGACGCTCAGCACGTCGGGCAGCTTGCGAGGCCGCGGCGCCAGCACCAGCTTGCGCGACAGGTCCGGCCGGTCGAGCGTCACGCCGAACAGGAAGCGCAGGGCCGACACCGTGGCGCCGATGACGGACTCGCTGATGCCTTGCTCGCGCTGGTGGACCTGGAAGCGGCGCACGTCCTCGGCGGTCGCGGTATCCGGCGAGCGCTTGAGGAAGGCCGCAAACGCACGAACGTGGCGGACATAGTCGTGCTGGGTCCGCGCACCCATCGATCGCATCGCCATGTCGTCGAGCATCCGCTGACGCAGCGGGGTAACGGGTCGTTCGGTCGGTAGGGTCGCCATGGGGGAGTTCCTCTCGTTGAAGGAACTCCATCGTCCGCCGCCGCTGCCGCAGGGCCAAACCTCAGCGCAGGCGCGCTACCTCACCGCCAACACCACTGCCGCGCAGCGGCTTCGTGCTCTGGGCGGAGTCGATCAGATTGTGCATCCAGGCGCTTAGCGCGTCTCTGACGTCCGCCTCGGTAAGCCCGGAGGGGACCTGACTTCGCTCAAGCGCCAGCCCCTGTCGCAGCGCCACGAACACGGCTGCCGTCGCGATAGGATCCGCCACCCGAGCGCCCGCACGCTCGGCGATCGCCGTGATGATGACCGCTACCTCCCTATGGTGTTGAGCGAAAAACTCACCACGACGCGCGGCGAATGCGGGTGAACGCGTCGCATGCAGGGCGAACTCGATCGAAAGCAGGCAACAGTCGAGATCGACCGCGTCGCTTGCATAGCGCGCGGCAATCCGCTCGATGGCGTCCTCCACACTGCCGTCGGGGGAAAGGAGACCCGTGCTGCTCGCAACCTCGCCTCGCATGTGCTGTTGGAGAAGATCGAGGAAGATCGCCTCCTTGCTCTCGAAATTGGAATAAAGCGCACCCTTCGAGAAGCCGGCGGCCTCGGCGATCATATCGACCGAGGTGCCGGCGTAGCCGGCGCGCGTGAACGTGTGTCGTGCCGCCTCGAGCAATTTCTCCCGCGTGCGCTGCCGGCTTTCCACGCGAGTCAACCTAGCCATAGTTATATGATACCTACTGCAATCAGAATACCAATCGGTATCTTAAAATCGAGGCTGGAGGGGCGTGATGGACGGACAGACTGCATTCGTGACCGGCGCAACGGGCTTGTTGGGCAACAATCTGGTCAAGGCGCTGCTGGATCGGGGCGTCCGCGTCCGGGCCCTCGCACGTTCGCCGGCCAAGGCTGCGGCGCAGTTCGCGGATGTCGATCACGATCGGCTGGAGATCGTCATCGGCGACATGGAGAACGTCGGCGCGTTTCGGCACCGGCTGACGGTCACGTCGACGCCGCTCGGCGCAAGCTCCGAGCGCAGCGTCTCGGAAAAGCTGGACGACCGCGGCCTTGGTCGCGGCGTAGGCGGAGATGCCGGGCAGGCCGTGGTAGGCGGCTGCGCTCGCGATCGTGACGAAATGCCCCTTGCCGGCGGCGACCATGGCCGGAAGGAAGACCTTCCCCGTCCAGATGGTCCCGAGCAGGTTGACGTCGATCACCTCGCGGAAGTGCTCGGGCGCGGTGTCGAGGAAGGTCCCGCCGACGCCGATCCCCGCGCAGGTGAAGACGAGGTCGACGCCGCCATGTTCGCGCAGGAACGCATCGGCGTGCGGACGATGGGCATCGGGTTCGGCGACGTCGAACAGCGCCTCCGTCACCGCCGCGCCGCTCGAGCGGCATTCCGCGACGACGGAGGCGAGCCGATCCGCCGCGTTGTCGTTCAGCATCAGGTACCAGCGATGCCGCGCGAGCGCGAGGGCGAGCGCGCGGCCGACGCCGCTCCCCGCGCCCGTGATGACGGCCCGCCGCGAAGGATAGCGCCGGTGCAGTTTGGCGAGCGCGCGATCGTCAAGCGGCATAGCGGGCATTTCCTCGCCGAAGTGGGGCCCGCCGGCGGGCTAGGCGATCGTGTCGGACGCCTTGAGGTCGCGCTCCCACTCCGCCGACCACGTGTCCAGCGCCCTCAGCGCCGGGCCGAGCTTCCTGCCGAGCGGCGTCAGGATCCAGTCGCCCCGCGCGTCGTGCGCGACGATCCCCGCCTCCTTCAGCTCCGCGAGCCTGGTGGACAGCGTGTTCGGCGACATCTGGTCGCACAGCGCCTGTAGGTCCCGGAACCCGCGTGCGTCCTTCCGTAGCTCCCACAGGATACGGAGGACCCAGCGCCGGCTGAGCAGGTTCAGCGCGGCCATGATGGGGCGGCCGCTCTCCGATCCGCGGACCGGACGCCCCGGCAGCGGCGTCTCCGACGGTCGCGTGGCCACGATCTTCTCGCCGTTCGTCTCGGCCATGCACGCTCGCAGTTCTTTCGACATCCGTCATGCTACACTTACGCCGGGAGATAATCATGTGCGATCTCCCGGCTAGCCGCCCCCGAGGAGAAGAGCGCGTCAACGTCGAGGCCGAGTTCGCGCAGCACCCGCTCGGTGCTGGTGCCCGGCCTCTCGGCCGGCAACAGCGCGGCGAGCCCGCCACCGCTCGAGACCTGCTGGCCCGGCGCGACGACGACGGAGCCGAGAGATGGGACGGACTGGCGGACCAGTCGCAGCCCGGGCGCGTCCGTCAGGAGTTTCGCGAGCGAGGCCGTCGTCTGCACCCGGACCGCCGAGAGGCCGCTTGCATGCAGCATCGCGATGACCTGCCCGGCGGTGCGACGGCCGATCTCGGTCTCCAGATGCGCGGCGAGCGCGCCATCGCCGGTCGGGGTTCGAGGCCGCAGCTGGGCCGGCAGGTCGTCGCCCACCGATCCCGGCGCGGCCAGGAACAGCCAGCCGTCGCGCGCGCGGTAGAGGCGGTAGAAAGCGTTCTCGCCCTTGGCGACCTGGCCAGTCGGCTCGTCCCAGGTCCGGCCTGGATGATCGAAGGCATAAGGGAGCTGGACCAGCGTCACGGCGGCGGCGAGCGAAGTATCGACGCTCGCGCCCGAAGTGCCGGGCCGCGTCGCATACAGCGCGACCGCGGTGCCGAACGCCGCCGAGTAGCCGGTCAGCGCGTCGACGCACGAGGCGATGGCGTGGAGTTCGGGCAAGCCCGGATCGCCGTAGCGCGCCATGATGCCCGAAGCCGCCTGGAGCACCGGGTCGTAGCCGCAGCGCGACGCCCGGGGGCCGTCCCCGATGCCATTGTAGGCACCGATGCGGCACCTGATCAGATCGGGCTTCAGCCGACGCAAGGCGTCTTCGCCGAACCCGAGCGCAGCCATCGCCGCTGCCGAATGGTTGGAGAGGAGCACGTCGGCGCCCGCGACGAGGCGCTGCATCGCCTCGCGCCCGCCGGCGGTGCTCAGGTCGAGCAGGACGCTGTCCTTCCCCTGGTTGCCGTCGATACCGTACCAGCAGGTCAGCCGGGGACCGTGGTTGGGACTGGGCGTCTCGACCTTGACGACGCGACTCGGGCGATCCGGACCCATCTTCTCGGCCAAGGCGCTGCTGGCGACCGCGGGCATTATCCCGGGAGGGCTGCGCGATGTCGCCTGAGCAACGCCTTGATGAGCACCTCGCGATCGTGGGCACCCCGCTTCACCGCCTGCATCACGCACCCTGTCGCACCTCGGCGGAGAGCGCGCGGATGCGTGCCGCGGCCGGGTTCCCCGATGCCACCGGCGCCAAAGCGCTAATCGTGGCGCGGGAAGTTGGCTTCACGCTGTTTGTCCTGCCTGGCCACCGCCGGCTTGATGGCAGGGCGTCACGAAAGCTGATCGGCAGATTCCGGTTTGCCACGCCGGCGGAGGTCGCGCACGCTAGCGGAGGTCTCGAGATCGGCACTATCCCGCCCTTCGGTCGCCCTGTCCTGCCGGGGATAGACCGCGTAATCATCGATGCGCGGGTCGTCGAGAGCGACTGGGTCGGCTTCAATGCGGCCTGTCTGACACGATCTATGGTCATGACCGGTAGCGCCTACGGCGCGGCGGCTTTGCCGGACACCGTTGCCGACATCTCCCTTGCGACTGAAGCGGAGGAGTTAGCCAACATGCTCACGCGCCACTGCAAGGAAAGCGCCGAGGGACGTGAGCAAGCCTCGAGCGGGCGGTGAGCTTGATGAAGCGACACGGAACTCGGATAAGCGTGCTCTCGGGAACGCGCGCTGTCGAATCGCTGGTGATCTCCCGGACTGGACCAGGAGGGGACATGAGCGATACCGGCGTCGATGCCGTCCTTTCCCGGTTCGAGGAGCAACGGAGCAAGGTCTCTCCTCACCATCAGGCCGCCTACTGGTCGCAGGGTGCCAACACGCGGCTAGGTGCGCAGTACAAACTCAGATCGCCTACCATCTGTTCAAGTTGATGCAGGTCGGCACCCTCAAGTCCTTGGCGGGGCGGGCATTCGCCTTGCACCAGACGCGACGTAATGACGACGTTGACATGCCAGTACCCACGCGCGGGCCGGTTCGCGGGAGCAAGAAGGCCCTCGCCGTTGCCGTCGACGAGAGGCCGATCGACATCCGGTTGCTTAACGAGACGCGCGACTACAGCGAGCAGAACTACAGGGACTGGATCTCCGCCAAGTCTAGCCCCGTCCCGAAGGGCGAGGGTCTCCGGACGCTGACGACCTGCGTTCTTCAAGCCGCGGACGGACTGCTTTATCACCATCTCAAAGACGGTCGAACACTCGAAGCGCTGCTGGATCCCAACTTCAAGGGCACGGCGGCGTCGGCGCTCGAGCAGAGCCTGTCCTTGTTGAACGATCCACCAGGCGACGGTGACTGGTCGCACATCAAGTCGAAGAGGCATGGCATCGTGCCGTCCGGTCGTCCTCTCGCATGGTCTGCAGAACTGAAGGCCCACTACGGTCAGGCGGTCGAGATGCTTCGACGCAATCCGAGTGTGGAGGTGTTCGGTCCCCATTACTCCGGCAAGCATTCGCTCCTGCGCCGAGTATACGACGACTACGAGGGCGGAGGCTTTTTAACGGCTGGCGGAGCCCGAATCCCCATCTTCGCGGCATCCCTTCATGAGCTGCCGGCGGCTGAGGTCATCGGCCGCCTGGCGAGATTCTACCGCGAAGCGCTTCACTTGCCCCCGGGCGTTGACGGCCTGCCCGGTTGGCTGGACGAGATCTCGCACTTCTCACGCCGGCTGCCTGTGCTGATCATCCTGGCTGGCCTCGACGTCATTGACGGCGACGAGGTGGTGCGTGCGCTCAATCAGGATCTGCTCGGCGAGATCGTTACCCGGATCATGGCCGGACATCCGCAGACGCGCCTCTTGGCCTCCAGGTTGACGGACGCGCCATTGAGGAAGAGCGACAGGCGTCGCAGCACTGGCATCCCCGCGCTCGACCGGCAGGCGATGCAGTTTCATCAGCGGATTCCGCTCGAGAGTCGCGACAAGCAGCCGTTGCGCTACGAGTTCGATGCCTTGCGGCTCGCGATGGATAGTCTGACTGCTGGAAGGAGGCCGCTGTCACGCGATGCCCACCTGCTCGGGGCACGGTGGCGCGACGGCTCGGGCGGGCACCTGGACGAGATAACCGCTACCCACGTGGACCAACTCGCCGAGCACATCGTCTCGGTCCTACTCGATCCCGATGAGGTCAGCTGCCTCGCGTTGATCGCTCTCGCACAGGATCGTCCGACCCTGACGAGGGTCCGTGCAATCGTGTCCGCGCTGGGCCGGGCTGAAGGAGACGAGGCGGTCTGGCGGTTCGACCCTGGCGCGATCTTGGAGCGGATGCCGCGTGAGATCGTCAGCAGGTCCGCCTCGGGAGATGAAGGCGCAGAAGGGCGCTTCTCGGTGGAGCGCGCGTTTCGGGATCGCCTATTGAACCTCTGGAGCAGACAGCACCCCGCGAGGTTCCGTATGGCCTGCTGGGGTTTGGCGCGCGCGACGGCGGGCGAGGCGGCCGATCTGCGTGTTCGGTCTGGCGTCCACGTCGCCACCGCGCGTGACGTTCAGACGTTGGTCTATCTGCTGGCGAGCGCCGACGTGGCTCAGTGACGGGGAGCCTTGACCGGAACCGACTCGAGGAGGCTCGGATCCTCCCGCCGCTCGGCACGGGTCATGCCGCGCTTCCCGCAGCGGCGGACATCATCAGCTTCGCCTACTACGTGCTCTTCGAGCGGGACCTGGCGCTGATCCGCAACGATGACGGAGTGTTCGGGGATGCCCGGCTCCGACTGGCGGCTGCGCGGGCGTTCGTGAGCGCCGGCAGGCCTTGGCGCTTCGCGCCGATCGCCGACGACCCGCGCGGTTGGGCGCTCGATGCTGACGACACGCCATGGTCGAAGCTCCCCGGCCCTGCCCGGATCAGGCTGCTGTCTTTCGCGACTGATGCCGCTGCTCGCATCAACCTGCCCCACCTCGTCGCCGAGTTCGGGGAGGCGGCGAGGCGGCTGCATCTTGGCTCACCATGGACGACGGAGACGTTCATCGACGTCGCGGACATCAGACGGTCGGCGCTGGACGCGGGTATTCTGTTCGGCTGCGACCCGGCGCGCACGGGACCTGATGGTGGTTCGGGGGACGGGCCGCCGGCGATCACGCTGCGGGGGGTCGAGAGGATGGCCGTCGCGTTGATCGAGGAGGCACCCGATGGGCTCAGCGCGACCCGCGCGGGACGGAGGGCGCTTGCCAAACTCAGAGCGCGAAGGGCCGAGATACTCCACATGTCCGGTAGCCATCTGCGGGCATTGCTGGCGTTCGAGGATGCGGGTCTCTTCGTCGTCAGAGGCAGTGACCAGACCTTCGAACACTACCGCGAGCCGCTCACTGGGAGAAGCCGGCGGATGTATCTGCGGCTGCTGGTGGAGCTTGCGCGGGCCGAGTTCTTCGACCGCCGTTCCGCGCCCGTACTGTATGGAGACGGATTGCGATTGCCGACGTTGCGTCGTCCGCTGGAGAAGTCAGGCTGGCTAGAGAAGGCGAAGCAGATCGCACGTGAGTCCGTCCGCGATCTCACCAGCGGATCGATGAACGACTGGATAGGCGCTAAGATCGACAGCGCCAGAATCAGCGCGGTCCAGGTTAGGTACGCTGAGGCCCTAGAGACGCTTACCCAGGCACGATCGAGCATCCGTGGCCCGGGCGTGGGACGGGACATGATCCTGGAGCTGCTATCGGTTCATGCCCGTACCCTCGCCGACGCGGCGTCCTTCGCGATGTCGGCGGTTCGTCCACCGAAGGGCCATGTCATCGACCAATCACAAGTCGACGAGGTGACTTTGCTTGGCAAGCTCATGCGCGTTACCGGGACGTCGCCGACCAGGACTTTCGGAGTTTTCGCCTGTGCAATGAGGCGACCGATTGTCTCGAGATCCTCAAGAGCCTTACCGTTCTGCCGGATCGCACCGGCACTCGCTACGTCATCTGATCTTCCCTCGGATCGACGGACACCGATGATAGGCTCTGGGGAGCCCGGAGGT
>CAXTNG010000105.1:0-9561 GCA_964245475.1 uncultured Sphingomonas sp.
GTTCAAGCCGGTCTCCCCGGCGCTGATCAGCCGGGCGGACGCGCTCGCCGTCGCCGAGGCGTCGCTCAAGGCGTGCGAGGCGATGAAGGAGACGGTGGCGGTGTACGTCACCGACGCCGACGGTTACCTGCGCGCGGCGATGACGAGCGACGGGCTGAACCCGATCGGACTGAAGTCGGTGACCGGCAAGACCGCGGCGGTGCTCACCTTCAAGGCCTCGACCCGCGACCTCGAAGCGCGGCTGAAGACCGACGCGGCGTTCGCCGACCAATACGGCAAGGACCCGCGCTATTTCTACCATCCCGGCGCGGTGCCGCTGTACCGGCAGGGACAATTCGTCGCCGTGCTCGCGCTGGGCGGGGGGCACGACAAGGACGAATCCTGCGCGCTACAGGCCTTGAAGGTCCTGCCCTGGGCGAAGGTCGCGCCGTGAGGGCGCTGGTCGCGGCGGCGGCGCTGCTGATCGCTGGGACAGCAGACGCGCAGTCCGTGCGGTTGCGCGCGGGTGCCGCCAAGGCCGACATCACGCCCACTGCCGACCTGTTCCCCCTGGTCAGCGGGCAGACCTTCGGCAGCGTCCACGACCCGCTGTTCGCGCGCGCATTGGTGCTCGCGGACGGCAAGGACAAGGTGGTGCTGGTCACCGCCGACATCTCCGGCATCCCGCGCGCGGACGAGCTGCCCGACGCGGTGGCGGCGGCGCTCAAGGTGCCGCGCGACCACGTCTTCATGAGTGCGACGCACAACCACAATTCGCCCACGGTCGGGGCGGATTCGCCGGGGCAGGAGCGGATGAACTCGCCTCAGCTCGTGCGCTATTTCGCGATCCTGAAGGCCGGCATCCTCAAGGCGGCGCAGGCGGCGGACGCCGCATTGCAGCCGGCGCGGATCGGTTATGGCAGCGGCAAGGCGTATGTGAACACCAACCGCGACGAGAAGATCGGCGCGGGCTACCACATGGGCTATGCGCCCGAGGGGCCGAGCGACAAGACGGTGGCGGTGGTCTCAGTCACCACGCCCGCCGGCAAGCCGATCGCGGTCTATGCCAATTACGCGGTCCACGGCGTCGTCATGTACCTCGCCAGGACGCAGGACGGGCAGGTCCAGATCACCGGAGACCTGCCGGGCGCGACGTCCGCCTATGTCGAGGACCGGCTGGGCAACGGCGCGGTGGCGCTGTGGACCTCGGGTGCGGCGGGGGACCAGAACCCGCTGTTCATGGCAACCTACAACCAGGACGCGCCCGATGTGCATGACGAAGGCCCCGCGGGCTGGGCGATCCTCGACGTGCAGGCGCGGCGGCTGGGCGAGGCGATCGTCCGCGTGGCGGGCGGCATCGGCAACACCGCGGACCACGCGACGCTCTGGGGCGCGGGCACCTTGGTGACCTGCCCGGGCCGCGAGCGCGCCGCGCCGCCCAAGCCCGGCGAACCGCTCGCCGGCTATCGTGCGCCGGCCAAGGTCGACATGGTGCCGGGCGCGCCGGTGACCATCCCGCTCCACCTGCTGATGATCAACGACATCGCGCTCGCGGGCGTCTCGGCGGAGGTTTTCTCCGAGATCGGCAGCGACGTGAAGCGGACCTCTGCCTTCGACCGGACGATGATGGTGACGCTGCTGCCCAACCGCGTCGGCTACATCCCGACCGACAAGGCCTATCTGCTGCCGTCGGAGAAGGCGATCACCAACCGCCTCGCGCCCGGCTGCGCGCCGGGCGCGATGGTGGATGCGTTCCGGCGGCTGGAGGAGCAATATCTGCCGGTGTGGAAGGCCAGATAGCGGAGACATCGGGATGAGGATCGTTGCCGCCGCCGCGCTGCTGCTGGCGTTCGCTGCTGCCGGCCGGTAATGGCGCTTTCGCCGCCGCAATACTGGCATCCTGACGCCCATGCCCTTAACCGGGCGCGGATGACTGCCCCATCTCGCCCTCTGCCGACCCTCCATCCGCGCGAGTTCGTGGCCTTGATCGCCGCGATCATGGCGGTCAACGCGCTCGGCGTCGACCTGATGCTGCCCGCGCTGCCGGCGATCGGGCGCGATCTCGGCGTCGCCGACGCGAATGCCCGGCAGTGGATCGTGACGGTCTACATCGCCGGCTTCGGCCTCGGCCAGCTCGTCTACGGGCCGCTCACCGACCGCTTCGGGCGCAAGCCGGTGCTGCTCGCGACACTTGCGGGCTATGTCGCCGCCAGCCTGTTCGCCGCACATGCTGCGACGTTTGCGGCGATGCTCGGCGCGCGGGTGCTGCAGGGGGCGATGTCGGCCTCCACCCGGGTGCTCTCGGTCGCGATCGTGCGCGACAGCTATTCGGGACGGCGGATGGCGCGGACCATGTCGGTCGCGCAGATGATCTTCTTCCTGGCGCCGATCCTCGCGCCGAGCCTGGGCCAGGCCTTGCTGCTTGTGGGACCATGGCCGGTGATCTTTCATGCGCTCGCGGGCTTCGCGGCCGTCGTTTTCGGCTGGTCCGTGCTGCGCCTGCCCGAGACGCTGCCGCCCGAGCGGCGCGTGCCGATCTCCTTCGCGACGCTGGGCAGTGCATACCGGTTGACCCTCACAAATCGCTATTCAATCGGCTATGCGCTGGCCGCATCCATGACCTTCGGGGCGATCATTGCCTTCGTCTCCTCGGCGCCGCAGGTCTTCGTTGACCTGTTCCATGCCGGTGACCGGTTCACCCTGCTGTTTGCGGTGTGCGCCCTGGCGATGGGGAGCGCATCCTTTGCGAACAGCCGGCTGGTCGAGCGGCTCGGCACGCGGCTGATCTCGCAGGGCGGGTTGTTCGCGCTGATCGCGCTCTCGCTGGCGCACATCGCGGTCGACCGGCTCGGGATCGAGACCTTGTGGACGTATATGGCCTTCCAAGCGCTGAGCATGACGTGCATCGGCCTGTGTGGATCGAACTTCGGCGCGATGGCGATGGAGCCGGTGGGACATATCGCAGGCACCGCCTCGTCGATCCAGGGGTTCGTCACCAGCCTGGGGGCGGTCGCCGTGGGATCGGCGATCGGCCAGGCGTTCGACGGAACGACCTATCCGCTGGCGATCGGCTATCTCGGCGTCGGGCTCGGCGCGCTCGCCGTGGTCTATGTGGTCGAGGGAGGCCAGCTGTTCCACGCACGCATGGGCGACGACCGCGCCGCGCCGGTCAGCGGCGGGCCAGGGTGATCATGTTGCCGAGCTTGAGCCCGACCGCGAGGCTTGGGAGCGGCACTCTGTCGAGCTTGACGCCGACCGTGTAGGCCGCCTGCCGCGCCAGGAACGAGATCGGGAAATAGTTCTTTGATCGCTGCACCTCCGCCGAGG
This sequence comes from uncultured Sphingomonas sp., assembly GCA_964245475.1. Lineage (GTDB taxonomy): Bacteria > Pseudomonadota > Alphaproteobacteria > Sphingomonadales > Sphingomonadaceae > Sphingomonas. Next base: position 3,307 of record CAXTNG010000105.1, read on the forward strand.
CATAGCCCGCGCGGCCGACGATCTGCTTGATCGAAGCGGGATTGTAGATTTCCGGATGCTGCAGGCAGAACGGCGGCCATTTGGTCGCCATTAGCGTCCGCAGCAGCGACTTCTCATCGTGCGTCACGATCATTAGCTGCCCGCCCGGCTTCAGCTTGGCGTGGATGCGCCGCAACGATGCAATAGGGTCGAGCAGATGGTCGAGGACGTGGACCATCACTGCCAGCCCGACCGAGCTGTCGGGAACGATCGACAAATCGTCCATCGCGGTCGAGATATCGTGCGGCTTGCCGCCGGTCGCCTCGGCGAGCTGGTCGTGGACCGTGATGTTGGGCTCGAACAGCCAGTAATGGTCGAACTGGCCTTTCGCGACCGCGTGCTTGACCACCCAGCCGATGTCGGGGCCGATCTCCAGATAGCCGCCGTCCAGCGGCACCCCGCCGCGCCTGGTCACGTCCCAATAGCCGCGCTGCGTCGCTTCCAGCGCGTCGTTGGGCACCAGCTCCATGTTGGGCGCCATGTCCTTGTACAGCTCGCCCAGCTGCTCCGGGGTGAAATAGGTCGGCGCGAAGAGCAGGCCGCAGGTGGCGCAGCGATCGTAGGAGAAGAACACCTTCTCCTTGAACAGCCCGCTCCAATGCGGCCGCAGCGCCTCGAACGACAGGCTCTCGCCGCGCGGCTCCGAATGGACCTCTTTCCGAGGGGCGTCGGCCCCGCACGCCGGGCAAGCTCGCTCGAGGAATGCTCCGTCGGTCATCGGCCAGCCTCGTTTCGTCGGAACGTGATCCGGCTGTGCCAGAAATAACTGCCGATCATCAACGCGATGGAGAAGGCGAGCTGCGCCACGATCGGGTCGATGCCCGCGCCCTTGACGAGCAGCGGCAGCGCCGCCCAGTTCACCGCATAGTTGAACAGGTAGAAGGGCAGGAACCGCCCGAACTCGCCCAGCGTGTCGCTGCGGGTGCGGAACACGGCGAGCTTGTAGGTGAGGAACGCGAAGCACAGCGACAGCGCCTGCGCGATCACCAGTCCCAGCATGTACTTGCAGTGCAGCGTATCCGACGACCACAGCAGCACCGGGTAGATCGCCAGTCCGAACAGCGTATTGACCCCACCCGCGATGACGAAGCGCAACGGCCTGCCGCCTGCGGCGAAGCGCGCGTGCGCCGTGGCGACGGTGCCGTGCAGCGTGGTCACTCCTCGACCAGGTCGATGAGCATGTTTTCGCGTAGCACCTCGCGAGGCAGGAAGGGGGAAAGGTCCTCCAGCGCGGGACTGGTGATGCGACCGTCCGGGTGCTGCTTGGCGCCGAGCTTGGGGGCGAAGGGCACGTTCTCGTCGATGACGATCTCGCACAGCGACGGCCCTTCGCTTTCCAGGCTCGCGCGCAGCGTCGCCTCCAGCTCGTCGTGGCGGGTGATCCGCGAATAGGTAAAGCCGAATGCGGTCGCGACCTTGCCGAAATCGGGGAAGGTGACGTTGCTCTTCGGCCCGCCGCCGACCTCGACGCCGTTGAAGAAATTGCGGTGCGTCTGGAAGATCGAGACGTAGCCGTTGTTGTTGAGCAGGATGACCTTCACCGGCAGATTGTAGCCGGCGATCGTCTGCATCTCCTGCAGGTTCATCATGATGCTGCCGTCCCCGGCGATGCAGATGACGCGCTGCTTGCGCCCGGTCGCGGCGCAGATGCCGATTGCGGCGGGCAGGTCGTAGCCCATCGTCGCGCAGCCTGAATTGGTCCACAGCCGCTGGCCCTTCTTGAGGTTTGCGGTCTGGAAGCTGACGACGCAGGCGCTGCCGTTGCCGGTGACGACGATGTCATCCTCGTCGAGCTGGTCGAACAGCGCCTCCATCGCGACATAGGGATGGCAGACCTGGTTGATCCGGTATTCGTCCTGCACCACCGGGAAGCGCACGCCCCGCTCGCGCGCCCAGGCGAGCCACTCGGCATGCTGCTCGGTCGGACCGTCGTAAGCGGCGTCGTTGAGCGCCGGCAGCAGGTCCTTGAGGTCGGCGACGATCGGCATGTCGGGCTTGACCGTCGGCTTCTGGAGCTCGACCGGGTCGATATCGACCCAGATCTTGTATGCCTCCCTCGCAAAGCTGGTCCAATTGTAGCTGACCTGGCGGATGTTGAGACGGCTGCCGAGGATGAGCAGACAATCGGCGCTTTGCGTTACCATGTTGCCGGGCCGGTCGCCGATCGTGCCGGGGCGCCCGCAGTAGAGCGGGTGGTCGTTCCACAGCACGTCGTGCGCGTTCCACGCAGTGACGACGGGGATGCCGAGCCTGTCGATCAGCTGGAGGAACTCCGCGTGCGCTCCCGACAAGCGGATGCCCGCGCCCACCATCACAACCGGACGCTCGGCCTGCTTCAGCCGCGCGAGGATCGCATCCGCCGCGGCGGCGAGGTCGGTCCGCTTCCACGGCTCGTCGAGCTCGGCGGGGTCGAAGCCCGGGAGCAGGTCGTTCGGGTCGATCTGCGCCGCCTGCACGTCGAGCGGAATGTCGAGCCACACCGGCCCCGGCCGCCCGCTCGTCGCGATATAGAGCGCCTTCTCCAGATGGTAGCGGATAGAGCGCGGGTCGGTGACCATCGTCGCATATTTGGTGATCGGCCGCACGATCGGCTCGATGTCGAGCTCCTGGTCGCCGTACTGACGCAAGGGGAGCCCGGTATGGCGCACCGTCGTCTCGATCTTCACCTGACCCGAGATCACCAGCATGCCGCAGGAATCGACGAAGGCGCCGTAGACGCCGGTGATCGCGTTGGTGCCGCCGGGTCCGGAGGTGACGTTGACCACCGCCAGCCGGTTGGTCAGCCGGTAATAAGCCTCCGCCGCGATCGCCAGCGCCTGCTCGTGGTGGCAGAAGGTGGTGGTCAGCCGCGGGTCGGTGCCGAACGCGTGGTTGAGGTGCATCGCACCGCCGCCGGTCAGCATGAAGACGTCGCGGATGCCGTGGTCGGCGAGTTGCCCGGCGACCCAGGCCGATAGCTTCACTTTGGTCATGGTTTCCATCCATTCCAGATCGCCGTGCGGCGGATCGCCTCGTCGAGCGGCACCGTCTGTCTGACACCCAGCTCCCGCCGGATTAGCGCGGTCGAGGGCACGTAGCGTCCCGGATTCCAGCCCGGATCGGGCTTGCCGAGGATTTCGTGGCCCGCGTCGCCGAGCAAAGTCGCGGTGCGCTCGGCCAGCTCGGCAATCGACACCGCTTCCTCCGAGCCGACGTTGTAGACCGCACCGGGTTCCGCGCGCAGCAGGATCGTCCACAACCAGGCGGTGAGATCGGCGGCGTAGAGATAGGAGCGCACAGCCGTGCCTGTGCCCACCACCGTGACCTTGCGGCCGGCGAGCGCGTCGCGGATGAAATTGCCCGCGGCAAAGTGGATTTCGAGGCTGAGCAGCGGCCCGAGCAGCGCGAAGATGCGCGCGTTGACCACGTCCAACCCATGTTGCTTCGCGTAAATGCTGCACAGCATTTCCGCAGCACGCTTCGCCTCGGCATAGGTGTTGCTCGCCTCGCGCGTGTCGGGCGCGCCGGGCCAGTCTTCCCCGGCATGCTCGACCTCCCAAGGCTGCGCGCCATAGACCGCGCCCGAACTGAAGAAGAAGACGCGCTCGGCCCCGCTCGCGACCGCGAAGTCGAGCGTGCGGCGGGTGCCGGTCACCACCGTGTCGAACATCCGCGCCGGGTTGTTGAGGTTGAGGTCCGCGCTGGCGTCGGTCGCGGCGTGGAGGACATGGGTGAAGCGCTCGCCCGACGGCTCCAGGGTCAGCACATCGCCGGCGACGAAGCGGAAGCCCGGGTGCCCGGCGAGATGCGGCGCCTTGCGCGCGAACGCTTGCGGGTCGCGGGTCAGCACGGTGACCTCGACGTCAAGGCCGCGCCGCTGGGCCGCATGGCGCAGCGCCTCCAGCATCCAGCGGCCGATGAACCCGGTTCCGCCCGTCATGAAGATGCGCGCGCCGCGCACGGTGTCCCACGCGTCGCCCAATGCTGCGTCGATCGCAACCAGATCGTCCTGCAACGACCAGGCGGCAGAACCCTCTGCCTGCATGATCACGGCGCGAAAGAGATAGGAACAAGGGCCAGGTCGCGAGACACGGGCGTCGCCCGGCCGCGCGGGAAGTTGACTCGCTCCTCCTCGATCACCAGCGGCACGTTGCGCTGGCGTTCGGCGAGCAGCCGCACCTGATCGCCGATCAGCCCCATGAACAGCATCGTGACCGAGAACAGCGCGAACATGACCGACAGCATCAGCATCACCGGCGAATAGCCGATGGTGACGAACCGGACGGCTGCCACCATGCCGAGGATCCCCGCCGCCATGATCGAGTAGATGCCCAGGATCAACTGCAACCGCAGCAGCGACTTGGCCGAACCGCCGACCGCCGACAGCGCGAAGTTCAGCAGCGTCCAGAAGCCGTTGCTGCTCCGTCCACCCGCGCGCTCCGGCCGGTCGTAAGGCAGCACCACCAGACGGTAGCCGCTCTCGATCACCATGCCGCGAAAGAACGGCTCCGGCTCGTTCCAGGTCGCCAGCATGTTGACGACCTGGCGATCGAACAGCCCGAAGCCCGTCGCCCCCGGGATCAGCGGGTAATCGCCGAACCTGTTGAAGAAGGCATAGCCGGCTCGGCGCACGAGCCCGAGCACGAAGGATGTCTTTTCCGACCGGCGCTGGCCGAGAACGACCTGCGCGCCTGCTCGCCATTGCGCGAGCATCTTGCCGATCAGTGCGGGGGAATCCTGGAAATCCGCGCCCATCGCGATCACCGCCTGCCCCGCTGCCTGGAAGATGCCGTGGGTCGGCGAGCGCATCTGGCCGTAATTGCGGTTGTTGAAGATCGCGCGCACGCGCTCATCGCGCGCGCAGATGTCGCGCAGCAGCTCGCGGGTCCGGTCGGTCGACCGGTTGTCGATGAAGATGATCTCGTGGCTCGTCGCGTGGCGCTCGGCCTCGGCGGTCACCGCCTCGTAGATCGCGACGGCGTTCGCTTCCTCGTTATAGCATGGAATGACGATCGACAGCTCGATCTTCGGCGCCTGCAGTGTGGCGGCGGTGCGTGGATCGCTATGGATCACCAGTCGTGTCCGATCAGGATGGGAGAAAGGGTGCGTGGTTCGGGCGCCCAGTCCGCGATCATCGCGCGGAAGGCTCCGGCAATCATCGCGGCCGATGCGGCGTCGCGTGGCAGGAACCGGCGTTCGACGCTGCCCTCGGCCGCGACGAGGATCACGGCGTAAAGATCGCGGCGGTGCTTCTTGTCGGACTCGAACGCGTCGAGCAGCGCGGGAACCTCGACGCGGGACAGCACCTCGCCCAGTCCGTCGACGCAACCGACCAGATCGGCGACGTGCGTACGGAACCGCACGACATGCGGAGCCGCGGCGTAGTCGCGCCCCATCGCCGTACCGAGGTGAAGGGCCGCCAGCATGCCCAGCCCCACCGCGATGCCGTGGCTCACCGCAAACCCGCTCGCGGCTTCGAGCGCATGGCCGAAGGTGTGGCCGAAGTTGAGCAGCAGCCGTTCCGCGCGGTCGAACTCGTCGCGCTCGATGAACCACCTTTTGGCGTCCAGGCTCAGCGCGATGACCTCGGCAAGGGCTTCTGCCGGGATGTCGGGTGCGGGCGCCAGCGCCATATACGCGTCGAAGGCTGGCTGTCCGCGGCACAGGCAGATCTTCACCGCCTCGCACAACCCCGCCGCCCGTTGCTCGGCGGACAGCGTGTCGGCCAACGCGGGATCGACGATCACCCGAATCGGCGGATGGATCGTGCCGACAAGATTCTTGTACGATCCGACGTTGATCGACGATTTGCCGCCGATGCAGCTGTCGGCCATGCCGAGCAGGGTCGTCGGCACGTAGATCCAGTCGATGCCGCGCATGTAGACCGACGCGACGAACGCCGCGGCGTCCTGCACCACGCCGCCGCCGACTGCGACCAGCACCGTGTCGCGCGTCGCCCGCCGCTCGCGCATCGCGATCACCAGATCGGCCATCCGGTCCAGCGACTTTGCGCGCTCGTCCGCTTCGATCACAATCGGGTCGATACCCGCCGCGCGCACCCGCTCGGCCAGGAACGCGTCGACCATGTACAGGCGCTCGCCCGGCTCGGCGAGCAGCTCCACCAGCGCACCCGGCGCGATCGCCACGCCGTAGCGGCCGGTCGAGGTCGCGACCTCAAAGGAGGCAGGCATTGCTCATTCCCAGATCCACGGTGATCGACTGGCCGGTGATGGCGTT
>CAXTNG010000105.1:9571-10098 GCA_964245475.1 uncultured Sphingomonas sp.
GTTGTTCGCGTCCGAGCAGAGGAACAGGATCGTATCCGCCACGGTGGCGAGGTCGGGCAAGCGGTCGAGCGTGGTCCTCCCCGACACGGCCGCAAGCTGCGCCTCGTTAAGGTTCGCGCGCGTCATCGGCGTGTCGAGCACGCCGGGCAGCACGGCATTGACCAGATGGCCCGCCCGACCCAGGTCGACCGCCGCCGACCGGACGAGCCCGCCGAGTGCCGCCTTGGTGACCGTATAGGACAGCTTGTCGCCGCGCGCGCGCTCCTGCCAGATCGAGCTGACCACCACCAGTCGCGCGCCTGCCTCCCGCAGCCGATCGGCTTTCACCAGCGCAGCCATGGATTGCAGGACGACGAGGACGTTGGCCCGGTACAGGTCCAGGTGCAGCCCGGCGTCGAAGTTGCCCACCGAGTCGGTCGCGTTCGAACCCTGCGCCCAGCACACGGCGTTGAACGGCGCGCCGCTGGCGAGTTCGTCCGGCAATGCTTCGTCGAGCGGGTTCCAGCGGTGCCAGGCGACGTCCTGCC
>CAXTNG010000106.1:0-5774 GCA_964245475.1 uncultured Sphingomonas sp.
GCCCTATGATCCCCGACTCCAACTACATGGCGCTCGCCAACGTCCTGTTCGGCTACGCGCTGTCGCGCACAGCCGAGCTCGGCGCGAAGGGGCTCAAGCTCGCCCACTACACCAGCGCCGAGAACGCGCTGAACATCATCAATGGCGAGACGATGTGGCTGCGCAACGCGGGAGTGATGAACGACCACAGCGAGATCGAGCATGGTCGCAGCATCCTCCACGCCGCCCTGGAGCTCCCAACGCTCGGCGGGCGGCTGTATCCGATCCTCGATCGCGCGCACGCAGGGCTGGCGGAACGGATCGCCGGCCACGTGAAGCGGCAGCGCAAGCCGGCGCGTGAGCGGATCTTCATGGTGTCGCTGTGCGAGACCGCGGTGAACGACAGGCTCGGCCGCCTATCGATGTGGCGCGCCTACGGCGGCGCGACATCCGGAGCCGTGCTGGTGTTCAACAGCGACGTATTCGACGATGCCCAGATGCCGTTGCTGTCGTTCGCGAGCCCGGTCCTCTACGGCGACATCGAGGAGTTCGCGCCCAAGCTCGGGGCGGTCATCGACCGGTTGGAAGCGGCGCCGGCCCTGCTCCGCAACGTGACCGACGACATCGCGTTTAACGCCGTCAGTGCGGCGCTCGACTTCGCGATCCTGTCGATCAAGCACATGGGCTTCGAGGAGGAACGCGAGTGGCGCGTCATTCACCGACCGTTCGACTATGCGTCCGCGCATGTCGTGGAGAAGGTCACGTCGATCGGCGGGACGCCGCAGCTCATCTACCAGATGCCGCTGGTGAACCGGCCGGGCATGAACATGCCGCATCTGACGCTGGACCGGCTGCTCCACCGCGTAATCGTCGGGCCGTCTCTGCATCCTGAGACCACGTGGCGCGCGTTGGTCGAGGCGCTTCGAGCGAGGGGGGTAAATACTCCCGAAGCTCGGGTGACGATCAGCGATATTCCATTGCGGCAGACAGGTGGATAGCAGGTTGTCCGTTACGTTCGAAAGGCTAGTTTCCGGTCGGCAAACGGCACCTGAACCAACGGCCGGTTTCGGGGAACGTGCGGGTGCCCGCGAATGTCCGGGTGTGGGTCAGTTGCGTTCGTGGAATCGCCCGACCGCTTACGCCCAAGGTTCGCGACGAGATAGGACGCGGGGGTGACCCTCAAGTCCATCATGCGGTTGGGCCCGAATGCCCGATGTGCTCGTTACTGTCTTTCTCCCACGTACCCGGGACAGCCGATCACGGCCGCTTCCTTTCCGGGCAACGCGTCGATCTTCAGAAGGAATAGTTATGTCGACCGCGGAAGACCTGCAGGACATTTACACCGACGAGCTCAAGGACCTCTGGTCGGCGAACGACCAGATGGCTCGCGTGCTCAAGAAGATCGCGCCCAAGGCGAGCGATGCCGCCTTCAAGGAGATGCTCGCCAGCTCGCAGGCGGGAATCGCTAAGCGCACTAGTGCGCTCAAGGAGCTCATCGCCGGCCATGACGAGAAGCTTTCCAACGAGCATTGCAAGGGCATGGAAGGGCTGGTCGAAGAAGCCGCCAAGCACGTTCTCGAGGAGGGGCCGCAGAAAGGACCGCTGCTCGACGTGGTAATCATCGCCCAATATCAGCGCATGACCCACTACGGCATCGCCGGCTTCGGAACCGCGGCCGCCTACGCCAAGGCGCTGGGCCACAAAGACGACAACAAGAAGCTGCGCGACGCCACCAAGGAGATTTACGGCGCCGACGAATATATGACCAAGCTCGCCGAGACCGGCGTTAACTTGCAGGCCGAAGCCGCCTGACCGGGGCGCCCGCCGCCGCCGGATGGCGGCGGGCAACGTCCGCTCAGCGCCCAAACCAAGCGATGTGCAATGGTCATCAAGGCGATCCTCTTCGATATCGACGGCACGCTGGTCGACAGCAACGAACAGCACGTGCTTGCCTGGGAGGAAGCCTTCGCCTCCGTCGGAGCCAGTTTCGATCGCCAGGCGATCCACGACCAGATCGGCAAGGGCGCGGACATGCTTGTGCCCGCGCTGCTTTCCGGTGCCGACGAAGCGCTCCAGGAACAGCTCGGCGATGCACACGGGGAAGTGTTCAAGGCTCGGTTTCTCGAGACGATAGCAGCTTTCTCCGGCGCGCGAGAGTTGCTCGTGCGTGCCAGCGACGCCGGGCAGAAGGTTGTCCTGGCTTCCTCGGCGTCGAAGCCCGAGCTCGACCATTATCTCGATCTGCTCGATGCGCGAGATATCGTCAGCGCGACGACCAGCGCCGACGATGTCGAGAATACCAAGCCCGCGCCCGACATCTTCGCCACCGCGCTCGAGAAGCTCGCGCCGCTTCGCGCCGACGAGGTCATGGTGGTGGGCGACACACCCTATGACATTGAGGCGGCGCGGAAGTGCGGGATCGCCGCGATTGGCCTGCGCTCGGGCAAGTTCTCCGACAATGCCCTGCTCGGTGCCGGGGCGGTGGCGCTCTACGACGACGCTGCCGATTTGCTTCACGGGTATGCGAGCTCGCCGCTTGCGGCCACGGGTGAAGTCTGATGGCGAAGGACGCGAACAAGGGCTCCGCTGTGCCCGCACCTTCGAGCAGCCGCAAGACCATCCTGGAAGCGGCCCGCAATCTCAAGATGGCGCGCTCGACGCACGCCTATGTCCGCGGCAACACGGTCAAATTCTACGAGTGGTTGGCCGCCTCGCCCGCCGCCAAGCGGCTGCCGAAAGGCCCGCCAATCTGGATTTGCGGCGACTGCCACCTCGGCAATCTTGGACCGCTCAGCGATGGCGCTGGCGATGTCGAGATCCAAATCCGCGATCTCGACCAGACGGTGATCGGCAATCCCGCGCACGATCTGATTCGGCTCGGCCTATCGCTTGCAACGGCGGCACGCGGCTCCGACCTGCCGGGCGTGACGACGGCGCGGATGATCGAAGAAATGGTCGACGGGTACGAGCACGCGCTCGCTGACCGCGCCGAGGGTGATCCTGGCCCCGAACCGGACGTCGTACGAACGGTCAAGCGACAGGCGGTCGGCCGGCGTTGGCGCCATCTCGCCCGGGAGCGGATCGACGATGCCGCGCCCACGATCCCATTGGGCAAGAAGTTCTGGGCGCTCGAGCCGAACGAGCGCGAGGCGCTCGACGCGCTGTTCTCCGATCCGGAAATCAAGCGTCTCATTCTGTCGATCGACGGCAAGGACAAGGATCGCGAGGTACGGCTAGTTGACGCCGCGTATTGGATGAAGGGATGCAGCTCGCTGGGCTGTTGCGCTACGCCGGCATCATCGCGATCCGCGGCGCCCAGGGGCGCGAGGACTTCGCGCTTGTGGATCTGAAAGAAGCGACGGCGCCGGCGGCTCCCGTGGCGAACGGAGCCGAGATACCCAAAGATCCCGCTGAGCGTGTCGTGGCCGGGGCGCGTGCGCTCTCGCCGCATCTGGGCGAGCGGATGATCGCCGCCAGGCTCCTCGGCAAACCGGTCTTCATCCGCGAGCTCGCGCCGCAGGACCTCAAGCTCGAGGTCGAGCAGTTCACCGAGACCGAGGCGGTCAAGGCCGCGCGCTATCTCTCCTATGTCGTCGGCAAGGCGCATGCCCGCCAGATGGACTTGCCGACGCGGGTCGCGTGGCGACGGACCCTGCTCGACCATCGCGGAACCGGTATCGAGGCGCCTTCTTGGCTATGGCAGGCGATCGTCGATCTGTCGGGATCGCACGAGGCGGGCTATCTCGAGCATTGCCGCCGCTATGCGCTCGACCAGGCTGCCTGAAATCACTCGGCACATCGTCCCGCCAGCAGGCTTCCCTCGTCACCACGGCGACGGCAATGGCTGACAATAGCACCGTGGAGTTCGAGGCCGAGCCGGAGATCATCACCGGTTCGCGCGAGCAGCTGCTGCACCTGCTCGCGGAGGCCGCGGAGATCGAACATACCTTGATGTGCAGTTATCTCTATGCGGCGTTCAGCCTCAAGCGCCGTGGCGAGGCTGGCCTGACCGACGAGCAAGGCGATGCCGTCGAGCGCTGGCGTAAGGCGATCATGGACGTCGCCATCGAGGAGATGGGCCACCTCCTGCTCGTCGCCAACCTGACGCTGGCGGTGGGCGGACGCCCGCACTTCGCCCGGCCCAATTTCCCGGTGGCGCCCGGCTATTTTCCCGCTGGCGTCGTCGTCCGCCTGAGCGGCTTTTCGCCGGAGACCCTCGACCACTTCATCTTCCTCGAGCGGCCGCAGGGCGTCGCGGGCGACGACGCGCACGATTACGCACAGTCCGAATACAGCCGCGCGCAGGCTGTCGAAGGGTTGATGCCCAGGACTCAAGACTACGCGACCATCGGCCATCTGTACGAGGCGATCCGCGTGAACGTCCGTTCGCTCGTCGGAGTTTTAGGCGAGGAAGGACTGTTTCTGAGCGGTGTCGCCGGGCAGCTTGGACCCGATGACGTCGAGATGAACGGCATTGCTGCGATCGGCGGCATCGACGCAGCGCTGGCCGCCATAGATACCATCGTCGAGCAGGGCGAGGGATCGCCCGCCGATCGCGAGGATTCGCATTACCGAAGCTTCCTCGCGGTTCGCGACGAGCTTTCCGAATTGAAGGCTGCCGACCCGGCGTTCGCGCCGGCCTGGCCGGTCGCCGACAATCCGGTGCTGCGCTCGCCCCAGGAGCCGGGCGATACCTGCTTTATAGACCAGGCCGAAAGCGCCCGCCTGCTCGACTTCGCCTGCTCCGCCTATGGGCTCCTCCTGCGCACGCGCGTCCAGAGCTTCGGCAGGAGGGGCGATCTGGCCGCGGAGGATCGCGCCGCCATCTTCGCGGTGTCGTTCCAGCTCATGCACGTCGTCGGGGCTGCCGCGACGGCGCTGGCGCGGTTGCCGGCCAGCCCCGGTCTCCCCAACGTCAACGCAGGCATGACCTTCACGATGCTCCGCGGGGTCGAGCCGCTGCTGAGCGGCCGGGTAGAGCAGACGCTAATCTGCGAGCGGCTGATGCTGCTGGCGGGGGCAGCCAAAGTGTTTCCCGACCTAGCGTCACAAATAGCCGATAACCTCGCGGCCACAGCACACGGCCTGCGGCTGGCTGCTGCATAGGTTCGGATGCTGCTTATAGACCGGCCACATCGACAGGATCGTCATCGCTGTGTTTCTCTTCTTCTCCAGCCGCCTTGGTTGTCGCGGTTCTATTCTTCTGTCGTCGGTGGCAACGGCGATCGTGCTGCTGATGCTGGGCGTTCTTCATGGCCCCGGCAGCTGGTAGCGCTGCCGGTGACCCGCCCGATTTGCAGCGAAGAAGGCAAGCGAGTCCTTTCGGTCGCTTGCTCGTCCCGGCATCCCAACTTAGCGGCCTGGCAGGTCATTGGTTAGGCTTGCGCTGATTGCCGCGAGAAGTGTGAGCGACTTTTGCATGGTCGCGGGCGAGTCGCCGAGCTCGGCGGCAACTTCCTCCTTCACCTCGGCGGCGATGCCCACGATCTCAATTCCATCCGCCACGCTGATCACGGATCGAGCGATCAGGCCATGAAGGAGACTTTCGACGAGGAGCATCGCTGCCTGGCCGTGAGCATCCGGACCTCGCAACAGCCCGTCCCCGCGCACGTCATTGTCGTTTGAGGTTCGTTCGGCCATGGCAGCAACTCCCAGTCAGGCGAGAGCGCTTGGCCTCTCTCAGCCGCCGGAGCCTGAAACTGGGCCGACGATCTGTTGCGTATAGACGGATTGGCTGGGGGAAAGCTCATCCAAATCAACTTTGGACTATAACATTCATCAATATTAATCGAGGA
>CAXTNG010000106.1:5784-10086 GCA_964245475.1 uncultured Sphingomonas sp.
CGTGCCGTGGGAGTGTGTTTGATGGAAAACCGCTTCATCGACAAGTTGCGTCGCTTCGGCCACCTCAACGAGAAAGAGGTGGACGCGCTTGCCGTCGCCACCTCGCGACCGCGCAAGGTCGCGGCGCGGCGAGACCTCATCCGTGAAGGCGACCGGCCGGGGCCGGTGTTCGTCATCCTCGAGGGATGGGCCTGTCGCTACAAGATCCTGCCAAGCGGCACGCGCCAGGTGCTCGCCTATCTGATGCCGGGAGATTCCTGCGATCTTCACATCGGGTTGCTGGCGGAAATGGACCACAGCATCCAAACCGTTACCCCTGCGCTCGTCGCGACGATCGAACGAGCCGAGATGGAAGCGATGATGGACAAGCATCGCGGGGTGGCGAAGGCGATGTATACCGGTCAGCTCATCGACGAAGGCACGATGCGCGCCTGGATCACCAGCATGGGCCGGCGGGCGAGCATCGAACGCGTCGCTCACCTGATGTGCGAGCTTTATCTCCGAGCGCGCAATATCGGGCTCCCCACGGAGCCAGCCTTCGCCTTGCCGCTGTCGCAGCTGCTGCTGGCGGATTCGCTCGGCATGACGCCGGTCCACCTCAACCGTGTGCTCAAGGAGCTGCGCCTGGCCGGCGCGATGACGCTGAAGCGCGGCAGCCTGCTCATCACCGATCCCGCCAAGCTCATCCAGATCGCCGGCTTCGATGAAAATTACCTGCACCGGCGGCTGCGGCAGGCGGCGTAGCTCGACGGCATGCCCTATCGCGCACGCCCGGGAAATGGGAGCTCGTTATTTTCGTGCCCGTCATCGTCATGGACCGGGCTGATGTAGAGCTGGTTCCAAAAAGGCGTCCCATCCTTGCGATAGTTGAGCAGTTCGATTGTGATCTCCCGCTCGTCGATCAGCGCCTGCTGAATCTGCTCGACGGCATCGCGATCGGTGTCGGCACCCTGGAGCATTCGGCAGTTCCGACCGAGCAGCTCGTCCGCAACATAGCCGGTTTCGTGGAGGAACGACCGGTTGGCCAGCACGATCGGATTGTCGGGCTGACGGGGATCGGTCACGACCATCGGCATGCGCGTACGCTCCATCGCCACGAATGCCAGCTCCCTGCGGTCAAGCTCGGCCTGCGGGGTGGTGGCAGAGGGTGCATCGCCGTGTAAATAGGAGTTGGGAGCTTTGATGCTCATCGTTATCGGTCCTTCACTCGGCGACACCGGAGCCGAGGGTGTTCTGGTGGGCGCTTAACCGATGCACCCGGCCGGACGTTCCGCACAGGACCCCACGCGTGATGCCGCTGCCGGCGTCTCTCCCATTTAGGGACAGCCAGTGGCCAAACTTACTTGTCTTCGATCGCGGACGCGCGGGCGCGCCTGCGGCGCGCCCCGGTTGAAGTAAACGTATCATCTTGAAGGCGCGAGTAAGCGGATTCTTAATCACGGTTAATCTTTCGCCCGCGCAAGCGCCTACTCCTCGCATATTATAGACGGCGGAGGGGCGGAATATGCGCCAGGCATGCGCTGATCAGAAACAATCGGACCCGGCATTGGTTACAGGCCGCTCGGTTTCTCCGCTGCTCGAGCTGTTCAGCCCAGCACATCCGGATTTCGCGGCGCCCGTAGTCGCCCGGCCGAACACCAGCACCTTGTGGGCGGCCGACGCCGTTCATCGCGCGAACAATTTAGCGCAGCTCGCGAGCGGCGTTGGACAAGCCGCCAAGCGATTTCCGTCCTTGTCGCGAGGTCCCAATTTTCAATCGAAGATGGCCGCGCTGAGCGACGCCTATGCTGATCTTTCGCGCGATCATGGGGGATCCGAGTTGATCGCGTGCAAGGAAGTGCTCCACAAGATCGTCACGGGGTTGGCCGATCTGTTTGGCGAAGGAGGCGAGATCGATCTATGCTTTAGCGCCACCGATCTGTTCCTGTCGGTCGAAAAGCGGCGAGCCTTGGTCTTGATCGCCAGCGAGCTCGTCATCAATGCGCTCAAATATGCCTTTCCCGACGGCAAGGCCGGGAGGATCGACGTGTCCCTCTGGAAGCAGGGGAACGAGGTGCAGCTGGCGGTGAAGGATGATGGAGTCGGACTTAACGGTTCGGAAGCTCCCGGGGTCGGACATCGTCTGATCGATGACATGTGTCGGCTTCTCGGTTCGACCATCGGCCGGGCAAGCTGGGAGTGCGGTCTATGGGTCTGGGTAAAATTCCTGATCAGCCCGGACCCGGTCAAACAGCCGGAGAGCGCGGCGGCGGCGATCGACCGCGACGGAAACGCGGAATTTCCGATTCAGGTGTCGCCGGACGACATCGATCATATGGGCCATGTCAACAACGCGGTCTATCTGTCCTGGGTGCAGGATGTGGTCGTCAAGAACTGGATCCGCCTGGCATCGCCGGATGAAGTGGCTGCTCATCTGTGGGTCGCGGTCCGTCACGAAATTACATATCGCCGCCCCGCGTTCCTCGACGATCCGATCCGGGCGACGATCGTCCTCGACCGTTTTCAAGGTGCCAAGGCCATCTTCGACACCGTCATTCGCCGGGGCGACGAGATCGTCGCCGAAGCGCGCTCAATCTGGTGCTGCCTGGACGCTATCACCCAACGGCCGATGCGCATCGCGCGCAACATCGCTCAGCGCTTCAGCGCAGCGCCCGCGCCTCAATCGTGAGCCACCAGCGACCCTTAGCTATCCCGTGCCGGGGAGGAGATTTTCGATGTCGGAGCGCAACTCGCCGAACTATTATCGAACCCGCGAGCAGCAGTCGCGGACGTTGGCCCAGGCCGCCGTCAGTCCCGACATCAGGGCGATCCATCTCCAGCTGGCCGAACGATATGCAAGCCTCGCAGAGCAGGGTCATCCGAGAAGATAGCGCTCATCAGAGGTTAGCAAAATATACCACCACAGCGACTTCGAGGGAGGAACATTGCTGCGATCGTAATGGTTCTACTTGTTGAAATAGCAACACTTTTACCGCTAGCAGGAGAGTTCCTTTGTCTATTCTTGACCAAGTTATTGCCGCCGTTACTCCCCCGGAGAGCGACGAGGTGCGGCAGGAGGCGCGCAGGAACGCCCAGGCCGTCGCAGCGCCGGGCGGGTGGTTCGCCATGATCCTTGATCACCACGTGCTGCTCGAAGACGCATTCGCTTCGACCAAAGCGGCTAGGGATAGCGCGTCTCGCACCGCCGCGCTCAAGCATCTTGGCGTGATCCTGATGGGCCATGCTATCGCCGAGGAAGCGGTGGTCTATCCCGGGCTCGGCGAGGCTGGCGAGAAGGGCCATGCCACCCTGGGCTACAACGAGCAGGTGATGGTCAAGATGCAAATGGCCATGCTCGAGAAGCTCGAACCAATGAGTCAGGATTTCGACGACAAGCTCGAGCACATCCGCGGCGCGGTTGCGCATCACATGTACCAGGAAGAGGGGACGTGGTTCATCGAGCTGTCGGAAAAGGCGCCGGCGGCGGATCAGGCAATGATCACTCAACGGTACCAGGAGGAATGGTCGCGCTATGTCGGAGCGGATGCCTGATTTAGGGCCTGAGGCTTCGTACCGCTGATGCATGGCCGTCCCGCGAGGGGCGGCCTTTTGCGCTCACAACATTTCTAGCGGCCGGCGCTTCGTCGGTCTCGGAAAAGCAGCTTCGATCCCGGCAAGCTCGCTCTCGCTGAATTCGATATCGGCGGCCGCGCGGTTCTCACGGACGTGCCTGGCGGAGCCGGCCTTCGGTATAGCTATAATCCGAGGACGTTGGAGCAGCCACGCAAGCGCGATCTGCGCCGGTGTGGCGTCGTGCTGCCGCGCGATCGTTTGAAGCCTACGATCGTTGACCAGCCTTCTCTGTTCGATGTGGCTGTAAGCCATGATTGGCATGCGGCGACCAAGCAGCCACGGGATGAGCTCCAGTTCTGGTCCCCGCCGGGCGGGATTGTAGAGGATCTGATCGGTCGCACACGCGCTTCCGCCGGCTGCCATCAGCTCATCCATGTCGTCGGTGTCGAGGTTGCTGACGCCCCAGCGCAGGATCTTTCCGGCCTGAACCAACCGTCCCATCGCCTCGACGGTCTCGGCCAGCGGTACGCTACCGCGCCAGTGTAAGAGGTAGAGGTCGAGGCGGTCGGTTCGGAGCCGGGCGAGGCTTGCTTCGCAAGATCGCTCGAGGCGGGTCAGCGACGCATTATGAGGATAGGCCTTGCTCACGAGAAAGACGTCTTCTCGAACATTCCCGAGCGCCTCGCCGATGAGTTCCTCGGCCGCGCCGTCTCCATACATCTCGGCAGTGTCGATAAGGGTGAGGCCTAG
>CAXTNG010000107.1:0-10057 GCA_964245475.1 uncultured Sphingomonas sp.
CATTAGAACTTGATGAAACCCTCCGCGCTCTTCGGCGGCGGCGTGTTCTGGTTGTTCTCGAAGCACGACTGATCGTCGAGCACCTGCCACTCGGGCCCGCTCTTGCGCTGCCAGATGTTGGTGATCGTCACCGGCTGGGTGAAGGCGTCCTCGTCGATGAGCGTCATCTTGACGTGGACATAGTCGGCGGCGACGCGCTGGATGAACCACGTCACATGCAGCTTGGCACTGTGCGGATTCCGCGCCGTGTCGATCGGCGTCAGGCCGTTGATCCCCACCGTGTCGACGAACAGCGTGTCTCCCTCCCAATGGCCGATCGAATGGCCGTTGAAGCTCGGCTGAAGGTCCTTGGGGTGTGGCCGCCCGTCCGTCCAGATCGTGATCGGGAAGGTGCCGAAGGGGTAGAGCGTCACCTGGCCCGGCGTCTGCACCACCTCGTGCGGATAGTTCATGCCGACGAGGATGTAGGGCATGCCGAACGGCAGGCAGCGCGAACCGATATCGCCGATCGCCACGCCTCGCTTGGCCGCGGCGGCGCGCTCGTCCTGCATCTTCTGGTAGGCAGACCTGTAGGGCAGTGGCCATGGCGCCCAGTAGCTCGGCGGGCGCCCATCGGCCGACTTGTTGTAGTTCGAGATCACACCTTGGCCGGGAATGCCGAAGGCAGTGCCCATCCACAGCCCGGAGATGTCCGGCGCACCCGGATCGCCGTGGAAGGAGGTGGCCGGCGCCTCCTGCGCGCCCGTCGGCGTCGCTGTGACGAGCGCGACGGCGATGCCGAGGTGTTTCGCAATCCATAGCATGGCGTCGTCCTACACCCTCTCGCTATCCATCGCGCGGAGCACCTGCTCGGGATAGCGCGCGCCTGCCGCCGCACCCTTGGGCACCGCCTGTTCGATCGCGTCAAGATCGTCCGCGCCAAGCGTCAGCGATACCGCGCCCAGCGCCTCGGCCAGCCGCTCGCGCCGCCGCGCGCCGACCAGCGGCACGATGTCGCGGCCCTGCGCGGCGACCCAGGCGATGGCGACCTGCGCGACGCTTGCCCCACGCGCCTCGGCGATCCGGCGCAGCGCCTCGACCAGCGCAAGGTTGGTCTCGATATTGCCGTGCTGAAAGCGCGGGCTTGCCACGCGGACGTCGCCCGGCTTTACCGCATCTTTACTCCAATGCCCGCTGATCAACCCGCGGGCGAGTACCCCATAGGCCGTGACGCCGATGCCGAGCTCGCGGCAGGTCGGCAGGATCGCGTCCTCGATCCCGCGCGCGATCAGCGAATATTCGATCTGCAGGTCGGATATCGGGTGCACCACCGCCGCACGCCGGATCGTATCCGCGCCCAGCTCGGACAGGCCGACGTGGCGGACCATGCCCGCCTGGACCAGCTCGGCGACAGCGCCGATCGTGTCCTCGATCGGCACGTCCGGATCGAGCCGCGCAGGGCGGTAGATGTCGAGATGGTCGAGCCCGAGCCGCTGCAGCGTGTAGGCGATGTACGCGCGGATCATCTTGGGGCGGCTGTCGAACCCGACCCAACGCCCGTGCACGTCGGGCAGGGTGCCGAACTTCACACTGATCTGGAAACTGTCGCGCGGGCGTCCGCGCACCGCCTCGCCGATCAGCATCTCGTTGTGACCCATGCCGTAGAAGTCGCCGGTGTCGAGCAGCGTCAGCCCGGCATCGAAGGCGGCGTGGATCGTGGCGATGCTCTCCTCGCGGTCCGCGGGGCCGTACATCGCCGACATGCCCATGCAGCCGAGGCCCAGCATCGAGACCGTCGGTCCGGCAGACCCCAATGTGCGCTGTTCCAAGTCGGTCCTCTCCGATGCCCGTTTGCGCTCGTCATGTCGTGCCGGACCGGTATCGCCAGATGCCGGCCCGCCCGTCGCGATACGCCGCACGTATCGGATCGCCTTGCGATATCATCGCCGTATCGCGCCCGTGCCTTTCCCATCTCCTCCAGATCGCTCGTGAGGCGCAGCCTTGGGTCCAAGGGTGCAGCGACCGTGAGCGGACGGCGCGGCGACGAGGAGGGGATTTTCATGCGCAAGTTCTTGATGACGACGACGGCCGCAATCGTGTGCATGGCGCCGGGCGCCGGGCTCGCGCAGGACGCGGCAGCCACCGCTCAGCAGCCGCCCGCGCCGACCAACGGCAGCGGCAGCAGCGAGGGGGCGGCGGACGCGACGACGCAGACCGATGTCGCGACCGGGCTCCAGGACATCATCGTCACCGCGCAGCGCCGCGCGGAGAGCGCGCAAAAGGCCGCGGTCGCAATCAGCGTCGTCGGCGGTGCCGACCTGGTCAGCTCCAACATCAGTCAGCCCGAGCGGCTCAACCAGCTCGTTCCGGCGCTGACCATCGCCAACGTCGGCCCGTCGGCGACCTCGTTCATCCGCGGCGTCGGCAACTTCTCGGTGTCGATCACCAGCGATCCCGCGGTCGCGTTCAACTATGACGGCGTCTATCTCGGCCGCTTCACCGCCACCTCGACCACCTTCTTCGACCTCGACCGCGTCGAGGTGCTGAAGGGTCCGCAAGGCACGCTCTACGGCCGCAACGCCACCGCGGGTGCGATCAACATCCTGCCGACCCAGCCCAAGATCGGCCAGCTAGGGGGCTATGGCACGATCTCCTACGGCAAATATGACGCGCTGAGCGTCGAGGGCGCAATCAATATCCCACTCGGCGACAATGGCGCCATGCGCGTCTCGGGTATCGTCAATCGCCGGGACGGCTATATGTCCGACGGCACCTCCGACGACAAGTCGGAGGGCCTTCGCGTCCAGTTCAAGGCGAACCTGACCCCGTCGCTCACCGCGCGCGCGTCGATCGATTATGCGCATCTCGGCGGCCTCGGCGCGGGCCTGACCTATTTCAACACCTACGCCTGCGCCGCCGCCACCGCGACCACCGCGGGCCGCACGCCGCATTGCGTCGTCACCCCGACCAATATCCCGCGCTCCGACGGCAACCGGTCGACGCGCAGCCAGGCCTTCTGGCAGTCGCTGCCGGCGACCGGCGTCGCGGGCCGCTTCCGCGATCCTTTCCCGCCGCTGTTTCAGGATAGCGACTTCTTCGGCTGGACCGGCAACGTCGAGTGGGACACCGGCGCGGGCGTGCTGACCGTGATCCCGGCGATCCGCTTCGACCATGTGAAAAATCGAAACGCCTCCGGCGGCTTCCCGATCATCAACGACCAGCGCGACGTCCAGTACAGCACCGAGGCGCGCTTCGCCGGCAAGATCAGCATGCTCGATTACACGCTGGGCATCTTCTATTATCATGAAGATGCCAGGCTCCGTTCCGGGTCGGTGACGTTCAACCGCTCGATCAACTTCGCCGCGCCGACCAACGTCGACACCGAATCCTATGCGCCATTCGCGCGGCTCACGCTGCACTTGGGCGACCAGCTCCGCCTGGTCGGCGGCGTGCGCTACACGCACGACGCCAAGAAGTTCTTCGCGCACGGCATCACCATCGCCGAATCGTGCAACGCGGGCTTCACCTGCCCCAACGCGATCCTGATTCCGTCGGTGGTCTATCCGACCCAGCTGCCCTTCAACTATCCGACGGCCGAGAGCACATCGCCGCTGGTGCCGGTCGTCGTGCCGGGTCCGACGCCGAACACCACCCTCGCGCGTACGGACGTGTTCTTCAATAATCGGCTCACAACCGGCAAGGTCACCTGGCGCGGCGCCGCCGAGTTCGATGTCGCGCCGGCGTCGCTGCTCTACGCCAGCGTCGAGACCGGCTTCCGCTCGGGCGGGTTCAGCACCGGCGTCGGCTACGAGACGTACCGCCCCGAGTACATCACAGCCTACACCATCGGCTCGAAGAACCGCTTCCTCGACAACCGTCTCCAGCTCAACATTGAGGCCTTCTATTGGAAGTATCGCGACCAGCAGGTCGCGCATGCGATCCCCGACCGGCTCGGCCGCCCCGGCAGCTACACCGAGAATATCGGCCGCTCGACGATCAAGGGCTTCGAGGTTGAGACCCGCGCGCTCGTGACGCCGACCACGACGATCAGCGCTGACTTCCAGTATCTGGACGCCGAGAACAAGTTCTTCACCTACCGGACGCTCGGCTATCCGTACACGAATTGCGCGGTGGCGACGACCGCGAGCCCCGCCCAGTTCGACGTCAACTGTGCCGGCTTTCCGGGTTACAACTCGCCTAAATACTCGTTGAACTTGGCCGCCGAGCAGACCGTGCCGCTCGGCGATTACAAGCTCGTGTTCGGCGCTGACACCCAGTATAAAACTGGTCGCTACACCTATTTCGATTATGCGACCGAGCAGTACCAGCCGAAGAGCTGGACGAGCAACGCGCAGGTGTCGTTCGGGCGCGCCGACGGCAGCTGGTCGCTCCAGGGCTTCGTGCGCAACATCGAGAACGACCGGCTCCTGACCGCGCCGGTTGCGGTCTTCGGCCTGCTCGCCGGATACACCACACCGCCACGCACCTATGGCGTGCGGGCTTCGGTCAAGTTCTGACGTTCGGCGGAACTGTCACCCCGGGCAAGACTCCGGGGTGGCGGACCATTCAGAGCATCGCACCAGGCCATTCGATGACCGCGGCTCGGATCGCGAGCAGCGCCGCCGCCATTCCGACGAAGCGCTCGACATGCGGCAGGCGCCCGCCCTGCCACAGGTGCGCTGCCCCGACATCCTCCATGCGCAGCAGCTCGATCCCCCAGAACAGATCCGCCATCGTCGGCGTATCGCCGTGGAGCCAGCGTGTCGGCGACTGCAGGAGCTTCCGCTCCAGCGCGAGCAGTGCAGCCTCCGCCCGATCGTAAGCCACCTGCATCGCCTCGGGCGAAAACAGCGCTTCCGCTGCCGACAGCTCCTTGGCGCGCTTGGCGGTGTACGCCGCGACCAGCGTCGGTTCGTCGCGGCACTGGTCGAGGTAGCGGTCGCACCACGCGACCTTGCGCCGTGAGAAGCTGCCCGCCGCGTCGGCCGAGGGTACGCTTCCGCCGACCGGGCGCGTCATCAGCATCTGATAGTTCGGTAGGTTGTCGACGACCGTCAGGTCCCCATCGATGGCAGCCTTCAGGCTGTCGGGGCGGAGACGCGCCGCATCTCGCACCTGCCCATCAAGGTGCAGGCAGATGCGCTTGGAGTCGACGATGACGGTGCCGACCCGCCAGTCGATCAGCGTCGGAATGACCGCTCCGTCGCAGCCACCCGCCTCGGCAGACGTGCTCCCGTCGTGATGAGAGGCCAATATCCCGCCAAAGGCTGCGCAGCCGAGCATGCGCAGCCTGACGTAGCCGGGCAAGTACGTCTCGCCGGCGAACAGATCGAGTTCGCGGCCCACGTACGGAAAGTGATGGTGCGCCAGCACGGCGCGCACTTTCTGCGAGCAGATCGAGCGCGCCGCATGGAACAGCTCGTAGCGCGGCAGTTCGTCCGCGTTATGACCTTGGCCCAGCGCCTCACGCGCCCCGGCGGCGGTTGCGACGAGATCCTCTGCCATCGCCGCTATCGCCATGCGCCTACGGCTTCTTGCGCTCGCCGAGCGTCTGGCCGTTCTTCAGCACCACGGCGTTGATCGCGCCGCCCGGCTGGCCGCTGCGCAGCGGCGCGATGTAGACGGTGATCTTGTCGCCCGGCGACATTGAGCCCTTCCCGAAGCCCTGGCGCCGCATCAGGCCGGGGTTGCCGCCTTCGATGCTGTATTTCATCCCGCCTCCGGGGCCGGGGACGATGACGTACAGCCAGGTGTGCGGGCTGGTCCATTGCCACTCGACCACGGTCGCGTTCTTGAGCTCGATCTCCTTGCTGGTGTCGAACATCGCGAAGGAGTGATGCGCCGACGCCGGCAACGCCACGGCCAAGGCCAGTGCTGCGGCCATTCCCACTCTCATCTTCATCGCTTCACTCCTGAACTCACGTCGGCGTTGAACGGTAGCGGCAACGTTGCACGCCGCAAGCTGTACGGCTGCTGAAATGCCCCAATCAATAATGATATCCCAGCTGGATGCCGTAGGTGCGCGGCGCGCCCGGCACGACCAGGAAGTTGGCGGCCACGATCGAGGTCGCGTAGACATAGCGGTCGGTGAGGTTGCGCGCGAACACCTGCGCGTCGATGTGCCCGTTCGGCGACAGCCAGGCGATCGAGGCGTCGATGATCTCGTGCCGGTTCTGGCGCGTGTAATTGTCGCCCGATAGGAAGTAGCGCGAATTGTGCCGGTCGTTGATGTTGAAGGTGAAATCACCCGCCGACGCGGTCTCCAGCTTGTAGGTCACGCCGAGCGACGCCGAGAACGGCGGCGCATAGGCGACGGTGTTGCCCTTCTGGTTGCAGACCGACGAGACGTTCGCGCCGACGGTGACGCTGGCGGCGACGCCGTTGAGGAAGCCGGTGGTCACGCGCGTGCCCGGCTTCAGGCAGGCGGCGCCCGGATAGTCGGCGTACTTGGCGTCGAGGAACTCGAACGCGCCCTGGATGGTTAGGTTGCGCGCCGGCACGACCGCGAAGTCGGCGTCGATGCCGTCGATGTTCTCGCGGGCAACGTTGAGCAGGAACGCATTGCCCGGCGCAGCCGGCGGCGCCATCGAGCGGACCTGCACGTCCTTGTAATTGTAGTGGAAATAGGCTGCGTTGAAGCGCACGCGGTGATCGTCCGTCTGCGCCTTCACGCCCGCCTCGGTCGCGTACAGCAACTCCGGGTTGGCCGGAATGTTGTTGAAGGCGTTGCCGTTGTACGCTCCCGACTTGAAGCCGAGATTGTGCGACACATAGGCGTGGATGTTGTCGCCGAAGTCCTGCGCCAGCACGACGCGGTAGGTCAGCTTGGTGAAGTGCAGCTTGGTGGGGATGCCGGGGAACAGCGTCGTCACGCCGTTAATCACCAGCGTGTAGGGATCGCCCGGCCTGAGCGCGACCACCGAGGGTTGCGGGTTGGTCGCCGGGCTCCGCGCCGGGGTGGGGATCGCCGCGACCGAATTGGGATAGCCCTGGAGCGGACTCAGCAGCCCCGACAGCCGCTTGGTCTCGTCGGTATAGCGCAGGCCGACGGTGAGCTTGGTCGCTTCGAAGAAGCGATAGGTTGCGTCGCCATAGGCCGAGTAGGACTTGGTCGTCGGTCGCCCGAAGTTGCGGGTCGGCGTGCCGGCCGCGCAGACCGTGCCGATGCAGGTGGTAGGCGAGTCGAGCTGCAGCTTGGTGATGTCGTCGAAGTAGAAGGCGCCGGTGACCCAATCGAAGCGGCGGTCGTGCGATGCGGCCGAGGTCAGCTGCAGCTCCTGGCTCCACGTCCGGTTGGCCTGCGCGAAGATGGTCGGCGTGGCGTTGACCGGCAGTGCGGTCGCGGTCGCGGTCGCGGTGGGCAGCGGCTGGCCGAGCAGCGGGGTGCCCTGAAAGGTGACGGTCTGTGTGCTGTGCTGATAGCCGGTCAGGCTCATCAGCTTGGCGAAGCCGAGGTCCTGCTCGATCTTGAGTCCGCCGATATAGGCGCGGAACGGCGCCGACGGGCTGATCCGCGAGGCGAAGCGGAACTTGCCGTAATAAGGCGTGCCGTCGGTGCCGACCGTTCCCGGATAGACCTGCCGCGCATCGCCATAGTTGCGGTTGCTGTAATCGTAGATGAAGCTGCCGGTGATCCGCGTGCCGGTGCCCGGCTTCCAGAGCAGCTTGGTCTGGATACCGAACTCCTCCGACTTCTGGACGTCCTCGCCGTTGAAGACGTTGATGCTCCAGCCCTTGTGCTGCTTCTGATAGAAGACCGACGTGTTGATCCCGAGCGTGTCGCCGAGCGGTACCGAGCCGTAGAAATTGCCGGTGACGGTATCGAAATTGGCATACCCTGCCGATGCGTCGACCTTCACCGATTCGCCGGGATCACGCGTCGTCACCGAGATCAGGCCGGCGGTGACGTTACGGCCGTAGAGCGTGCCCTGCGGCCCTTTCAGCACCTCGATCCGTTCGATGTTGTTGAACGAATAGAGGCTCATCGCCGGATTAGGCAGATATAGCCCGTCGATATAGACCGCAGTCTGCGCCTCGTTGTACCCCGTGCTGCTCGACCCGACGCCACGCAGATAGAGGTTGTTGCCGCCCGACGGCGCGACGATGAGGCCAGGCACCAGGTTGGGCAGCTGCAGCACGCCGTCGATCTTGAACGCCTTGAGCTGGGTCGCCGGCACCGCCTGGATCACCGCGGGCACGCTCTGCAGGTCGACCGAGCGGCGCGTGGCGGTGACGACGATGTCCTCGACCTGCGTACCGCTCGGAGCGGCCTCAGCGGCGCTGGTCTGGGGCGAGGCGGGCGCCTCGCCGCCGGTGCTGCCAGCGGGCGGCGGCGTATATTGCGCGCCCGACGCGGCGCTGGTTGACGCATTGGGATTGGTGCTCGTTCCCGGGTCGGTCTGCTGGGCGAGCGCGCTCACCGGCATGATAAAAGCGACCAGCGCAGTGGTCGACAGCAGACATCCGGTCATCGCATTCTCCCCCATCGCTCGCGCTGTTAGTCTGCGCGATTTGTCCTGTTGCGGCCCGACGCACGTGACATCTTGTTCCGGGCCAGCAGGGACTATCGAGGAAGAGGAGGTCGGCGGAAAAGATGTTGCCCGCGCATACCCGATGCCCGAAGGATATCGGCTATCGATTGCGGGCCGGACAGGTCTCGCTCCGCGAAACTCAGAGCTTCTCGAACGCGCCGGTGATCTGAAGGTCAACGTCGTCGCTCACCAGCGCCTGGGCATAAGCGAAGCCCCACTCGCTACGCTTGATGCGTCCCGTCGCGGTAAAGCCGACATTCGGCTTCTTGCTGTTGGCGTTGACACCCGCGCCGAAGAACTTTGCGTCGAGCACCACCGGCCTGGTCACGCCGCGCACCGTCAGGTTGCCGGTGACCTTTGCACGATCGCCGTTCGGCTGGACCTTGGTCGAGGTGAAGGTCGCGGTGGGGTATTTGGCTGCGTCGAACAGCTCGGCGGTCATCATGTGCTTCGTCCAGCCCGCCGAGGTCGTGTTCAGGTCGGCGATGTTGAAGGACACGCTCACCTTCGCCGCCGAGAGGTTCGCCGGATCGATGTCGAGCGTGCCGCCGCTCGCCGGGAAGCTGCCGAACAGCGGCGTGAAGCCCATGTGATTGACCGTGAACAGCACCTGGGTGTGATTGAGCTCGACCTTGTAGGAGCCCGCCGTCACCCGCTTGGCGTCGGGCGCGCCGGGAAAGGTCACCTGCGCGATCGCGGGCATCGCAGCGGACGCCAGGACGAGAGCGGCGGCAGCGCGGGCGTTGAACGTCATCGTCATTCCTCGACTTCCTGATGGTCGAGCAGAGATGCGTCTTGCCTGCTTCCGTACCGAGATGACAAATTTGTCATGCTGATGACCGAAGCGTATCGGCTATCAGAACTTCACGAAACCGCTGGCGTTGCCCTGGTCGTCGATCTTGGTCTGGTTGTTCTCGAAGCACGACGCGTCGTCAAGAATCTGCCAGTTCGGGTCGGTCTTGCGCGTCCAGATGCCGGTTGTGGTGACCGGCTCGGTGAATGCCTTGGGATCAAACATCGTGAGATGGATGTGGATGATGTCGTCCGAGACCCGCCGGAGCGACCATTTCAGGTGCATCTCGCCACTGATCGGGTGACGCTGCGCATCCATACCGGAGCGGCCATTCAGCCCGACCGTGTCGACGAACAGCGTATCGCCCACCCAATAGCCGATCGAATGGCCGTTGAAGCTCTTCTCCAGCTTGGCCGGATGGGGCCGGCCGTCGGTCCAGATCATCAGCGGGAAGGTGCTGTTGACCCAGATCGTCACGTTGCCCGGAGTCTGGACGATCTCGTCCGGATAGACCTTGGCGGTCAGCATGCGCGGCAGGCCGAAGGGCAGGCATTGCGCGGTGATGTCGGCGAGCGCGGTGCCCTTCTTCGCCGCCGCTTCGCGGTCGTCCTGCATCTTCTGGTATTCGGTGGTGTAGGGCAGCGGCCAAGGCGCGAGGTACGTTTCCGGCCGGCCGTCGGCGGGTCCGCGGTTCGGCGCGGGTGCGACGCCCGGAACCCCGGTCATCGAGCCGAGCCACAAGCCGGACAGGTCG
>CAXTNG010000108.1:0-10050 GCA_964245475.1 uncultured Sphingomonas sp.
GGCGCCACGGAGTGGTTCGAGCTGCTCGTCGACGCCGGAGTGCCCGCGGGGCCGCAATCAATCGCCGCACCCTGACGCCAAGCGCCAGCGCAGTGCGTCAGAGTGCGTCGTCAGCGCCGCGCTTCCAGGGTCCGGCAGGACCCGCGCCAGCGATCGTCACCGCTAGGCCGAGACCCGCGTGCGGGGCTCGGGGCCGAGCCCGCGAGGCCTAGAGCGCGGTCGCGCGACCAGCGCGAGGCGTCAGGTCAAGCACGTGGAAGAAGATAGCTTCGAGGTGCTGAGGCAAAGCCAAGCCGTCAGGCATCAGGTTGATGGGTAGTCGGCGCCGTCGGATGAGGAGAGATAATCGCGGTAACCATGCGCCGTCATCCACTGCGCGCGAGCCAGATGGCTCGCCCAGATCGAACGGGCATGACCGGGATCGGCATCGAGGTCGAGCTTCAAGACGGTGCTGGCGACATCGCGCCAGTCCGCCCCGGCCGCCTCCGCATCGAGCAAGCGCAAATAACATATCCGATGCGCCCAATCGTAATCCGTGGCCTCCTCGGCGGCAGGCGGAGCGTCCCTCAACGCCAGATCAGGCGAGTCATCCATCAAGGCCATATTCTCCAAAACGGGTGCATATCATATTCGTCTCAGCGAATAAACTCCCGGGAGGTTATCCGCGACAGTCCATTTGATGGACATCCGCGCGCTTGTCGGGAAGAATGTCGCCCGGCTTCGGCGAGAGCGGGCGATCAAACAGGAGCCGCTTGGCGAGGTATCCGGATTCACGCAGTCCTACCTCAGCCAAATCGAAAACGGCCGCGTCAATCTCACCTTGTTGCGGCTGAACGACCTGGCGGAAGCGTTCGGCGTCAGGCCTGCGGACCTGCTGAACGAGAGCGAATAGGTCGCTGGTGTGCGCCCTGTCACCGGATGCCTCCGGGCCGCGTCGCCAGAAGATCACGGTATCCACCGTTCACGGTTCGACGTGCCGATGCGACAATTCGCCTCACTTCCGATCGCAGCGACGAGTCCCGATCGCGCCACTCCAAGTCAGTGCGTTCGCGCCCGAACAGTCCGATCGCTATGTCCCGGCCCGTCGCACCCTCGCCAAGCGCGTCGAGCGCGCGTAACTGTCGAACCCATCGTTTGGCACGAGGCTCGGGACGGTTAAGCCATGCTCCGAAACGTCCGCGCCGACGCAACGCGATGAGGCGTTCGAGGGTCCTCATCTGCGCCGCGGCCGCTTGTCCTGCGATCCGATATTCGACCGACACGGGGCCTGCTAACAAACTGCCTTCGACGATCTTCAGTTGGAGGCGGTGCAGACCGTCGGACAGGCTCAACCGCTCATTGCCGCCCTCAACGAGAACGGTGGCATAACCGCGAAGCGCGGAAACGACGAGGCTGTCGGGAGTCGAAGAAGGCGTCGCGGCAACCGGAAGGACGCCCGGATCGACACCCTCATCCCAGAAGATCCTGACCTCGCGCGCGGTGCGGTCCGGTGATTCCACGAAATCGCAACCCCCAAGTCTGGACATGATCCGCTGGGGGCGCCCAAACAATCGAGACGCCGTTCGCGATACCGACGTCGGCTTGAGCCGCGGCTCGATGATCCCGCCGATATGCCGGGTTCCGCCTTAGATATTCCCAAGCGAAGCCAGGTCGATCCAGCTGTTCAAGCTCCCGATACGCCTTCTCATCGCGCCAGTCGCGCGCGGGAGAACGAGATTGATCGTCGTTCGTCACGATTATCAAGCCCTCCCGCACGTAGCGCTGGGACCGGGCGTCGGCTCGACATGCCGCGAACCTATGCTGCGGACTCCAACGTTTACAACTTGAACCTGACGCCCGCCCGGAAAGCCCGGCCGATGACATCGTAGAGCGCAGGATTGATGCTGATCGGGTTGCCCACGATCGACGGTCCGTAACCAATCTGCGCCGGCGCCCTGTTCGCGATATTGTCGACCGCGAGGAACATCTCAAGCTGCGGCGTCAGCTTAAATTGGGTGCTTGCGTCGAAATAGATCGCGCCCGGAATTCGGTTGTTGTCGATCGTCATATGATCGGTGGTCGACGTCGGACAGCCTGACGTGCACTGGACATAGTTGGTGTTGTAGACGCCCGAGCTGAACCCGCGTGCGGTGAACGTGACGGTGGCCGGCCCCTTCTGATAACTCGCGGTGCCGGAGTAACTCCAGCGGGGAAGCGAAAGAGCCGAGTTGCCGTTGGCGCTGTTTGTGCCGACGAGGTCCAACGGCGCGGTGATGCCATTGTTCGTCACGTTTTTCAGATTTCTGGTCGCGAACGCGCGCAGCGTTAGACGTCCATCGAACACGTCGTGCCGATAGCTGGCCTCAAAGTCGAGTCCGCGAGAGACCTGCTTCGAAAGATTGATCGGTGTCAGCAGGACTTGCGCGATCGGATACAAACCGTTGATCTGCGCACCCGTCGTCCCGCGTATAATGCTGCTGCAAAGCGCTGTATTTCCCGCATAACACTGGTTGACGAGCGTAGCTGCGGTAAGCGTCGTTATCGCACCCTTGATGTCGATGTTGAAGTAATCCACCGACGCCGAGAAGCCAGGCAGGAAGCGCGGTTCAACGACCAGGCCGACGCCGAGCGTATCGGCCTTCTCCGGCTTCAGGCCCAAGTTACCAGACGTGACCTGGAAACCGCTCGCCGAAGCATTGTTACGCGCGGGGTCGACGATCGTCACCGTTCCTGTCGAGCTTGCCTGAAACAACTCGGAGAGGTTGGCCGCTCGAACGTCCCGCGATCTGGTCGCGCGAAACGTGATGCCGTCGATGGGCTGGTAGGTTAGCCCAACCTTCCACGTCGTGACCGAGCCGGACAAGCTGTAGTCCGTTTCGCGCACCGCCCCGTTGAAGTCGAGGCTCTTGGCGAAGAAGGTATCCTTCGCGAGCGGAATGACGGTCTCGAGATATCCTTCGTTCACCGTGTAGGAGCCGAAACTCGGAAGGTAGTTGCCCGCGAAATAGGGCGGGGTGCGTGCGGTGTTGTTCGCCAGCGCAAGCGCTTGCGACGCCGCGTCCAATGCGTCCACGCTGCCGGCCACGCGCTCCCGCCGATGCTCGAAGCCCAAAGCGACCGAGATCGGGCCAGCCCAAGACGAGAAGGGATTGCCGCGCAGATTCGCGGCTGCGACGTCTTCGGTGATCCTATTCCGACCGAATGCGTGGCCCTTGATGTAGTTCAGCGCCGCCTGACTGTTCACGCCGGTTCCGAAGACGTTGTAGGGAACGCATCCATTGGTCGGATTGGTCAACGTCGAGCGACAGACGATGACGCCGGTGGCATTCCGCACCGCGTCGACGGCCGCGTTGTAGTTCGCCGTTATGGAAAGGAAGGCGTCGACATAGCTGACCGTCTTAGTCCGCTGTGCATAGGCGTTCCACTTCCAGTTCGACCCGAGCGCATCGAAGTCGCCGTCGATGCCGATGACCGGACGATAGACCTTGCGATCACTCGACGTCACGCGGATGCCGAGATCCTGGTTCGTTGTCCCAAGCGAAAAGCTGGTTATCCCAAGGGCAGCGAGGCGCGTGGCGACGCTCGTCGGAATGAACGCGTTGTCGCTCCTGATCGTGAGGTTGCCGAAATTATACTGTAGCGCGGTCCCGGCGCGGGACGTCACGCGACCGAAGGAAAATTGCCCAAATAGTTCGATGTGGTCGGTAAGGTCGAAGCTCACCCGACCGAAGGCGTTCGTGCGGGTGAGGCGCGGGTCAAGATCACCGGTCTTGGCGAAATCGGTGTATTGCCAGTCGCCGCCAGTCATGAACGGGGCGCTGACGATCGACCCGTAATTGAGCTGCGCGGGTGTTCCGCCCGGCCCGAAGTAGGTCCCGGCAAGCGCTGTCGACGTGATGATTCCGCCGGGAGCCACTGTAGAGAAGCCGGTGTTATCGCGCACCAGCAGCTGGGGCTGGCCGTTCGTAGCGGTATAGCTCGGATTGATGAGAAGCTTGGTGGCCCTATACCAGTTTCGGGGCGTGCCGGAGATGCCGTCGTTATAGGCGTATTCGGCACTGGCAATGATATGGCCGCGTCCGTCTAGGAAGCTCGCTCCGCCAGTCAAGGACAACCGATAGTTTGTATCGTCTCCGTAGGTTGTGACGCCGCCCTGCGCGTCGCCTTTGAGACCGGTGAACTTGCGGTCGAGGACGAAGTTGACGACGCCGGCAACCGCGTCGGAGCCATATCCGGCAGATGCACCGCCGGTCACGATATCGACACGCGAGACAAGCTGTTGGGGAAAGAGATTGATGTCGACGAGGCCACCCAGCGTCGATCCACCGAAGCGCTGCTCATCGAGCAGGACAAGGGTCCGGTTCCCGCCCAAGTTCCGCAGGTTGAGGGCGTTTACTCCTGCGGTGCCAGCGCTGGTGTTGGACAGTTGGTTGCGCGGCGAAGAGCTGGATTGCAGCGACGGTAGGGTATTGACGTAGTCGGCCAAGTTCGCAGGTGCTCTGGACGAGATTTCCTGCGCGCCCAAGACCGTGGTGGGGGTCGGCGCCTTGAAGCCGTCACGGACAATGCGGGTGCCCGTAACGACAATATCCGAGTCCTTCGCGGCGGCAGCCGCATTCGTCGTCGAAGAGTCGGGCGTGTCCGAGGCGCTCACCGGCGGGGCTGATGTGTCGGGCTGCCCAGATGCCACCTGCGCAAAAGCAGCGCTTGGCAACAGCGCGATCATTACGGCCGCTAAACTCGTTCCGGCCAAGACATGCTTATTGCCGAACGTAACTAGCCCTTTGCGGCGCATATCAACTCCCCTTTGTTCTTTTACGATTGTATGATGGTGCGAACGGTGAAGGCTCCCGTCAAAGTCGAAAGAAGCGGGGGTGCATTCCATTAGGTTATGCGGCGTCTACGGATGAGGCTCGCCAATTTGGCGACGCATAGGGCCGGACAGGGGTGGATCGATTACGACAGAACTGGGACGTATCTCGATGACGAGCAGGCGCGTGCTTAGTCGGCCATCGTTCCGAATGACCGCTAGGTACGTCTACAGATCAGGAACGTTTAGATCGCTCTAGTGTGCCAGCTGGCTCTACTTCGTAAGCGGTGGCTTGATCTCGTGTGTCGATCGTAAAAGCTGCACAGAAAGCAATGCTGACCGTCACTACGGCAAAGCCGAAGACTAGCGCGTATGATCCTCCCGAGGCTTCGATCAGGTAGCCAAACGTTACCGGAGCGATGAACGCAGCCAATTGTTGTCCAAAGTTTGCTACGCCGGTAGCTGTGCCGATTACGCCCTGATGAAAATACTTGAGAGCTATCGTAAATACGGCGGACGATGCAATACCGGTTGTGGTTTGCACGGCTGAAAGACTGATGAAGGCGAATGCCTTGCTTTCGGCTTGTCCCATGACGGCTAAGCCGACCGCAGAGGCGAGGAGGCATGCGATGATCAGATACTTTTCTCGACCTCGTAGATACTGGTCGATGATCCATCCGGATATGTTCGTCAATATGAAGGCCGCGAATGCAGCGATGGCCGTGAAGCCCCCCATCTCCAGCAAGCTCAGGCCTTTCACCTCTACCCAATATCTCGGGAGCCACGAGTTTATGCCGAAGAAGAAGGTGCCGGTGGCGAACTGGATAATGAACATCACGATCGCGAGCCGCGATCGAAAGACCTCTCTAAGCGCGGATCGCAGCGGCAGGGTGCCTCGGGATTCTCCGCGCCAGCCGCGAGCCCTAAACACGAAGGCGAAGGATGGAGCGACGAGCAAGCCTAGAGCTGCATAGGCCCAAAACGCATAGTGCCAGCCTATCGAGGCGATGAATGACGCGACAAGGAGCGTAGACGCGGCCGAGCCGATATGAGCTGCAGAGACCACGAAGGCCTTTGCACGTCCTCGCTGGTGAACCGGGTAAAGATCGGCGATCGCCACCGAGCTTGCAGACGGGAACCCGCCCTCGGCGGCGCCGCACAGGAAACGGGCTGCAATGAACGATGGCAATGACCAGGCGAAGCCGATGGCGCCGGTAAGCAACGACCAAAGGCCGATCATAGACGCGAGGGTATTACGGGCGCCGAACCGGTCGGCTGCGATGCCGCCGATGAACGTGAAGGCGGCATAGCTGCCATAGAAGCTGCCGAGGATCCAACCCACTTCGACCGAGCTGAACCCGAACTCTTTTGAGATTGGAATGGCCGCCACGCCCATCGCCGTTTTTTGGGCTTGCCCAATCACCCACGCGACAAAGAGGATGAGAAGAGCGATATGATGCCGGTTCCTGGCGAGAAGACCGCGTCGACCGCTCGTCTCGTCCTTCATCATCTTCATGCGACGAGGCCGTCGATCGCGTGATCCAACTCGGCCGACGCCGCGCTTATCCGTTCACGCTCCTCACCCAGCCAATCCAAGTCCGCTCGCAAACGTCGTTTTGCACCGGCGATCATGCGATCGACCTCGGCCGGCGCGACGCTTCCGGTCGTTTGGCGTGTCTTGACGAAGACGTCAGGATCCAGCGCCACCCGGATCGTCTCATCGGAGAGGTCAAGGGCATGTCCCAATGTCTCGTTTGCTGCGCGATTTAGCAGCATCGCGGTGACAGCCTCCGGAGATATTTGCTCCGCAAGACAGATCCGAACCAACCGCGCCACGGCGTGGTGGACTTGGCGGAAGGATAAGCGGGTCTCCTTCACGATCACGTCTGCGAGGTTGCTCGCCGTGCACCAGCTGCCGTCCAGCGCCGAGCGCATCCGATCCTCATGAACGATTATAGTGGACACAATACCAGCGAAGAGATCGAGCATACCTTCCGTCGTGGACAGTGCTTCATCCATTTGCGGCAGCTCGCGCATGGCTTGATCGCCGGTGCCCTCAGCGCGAAAGAGCGCGAGGGCGGTCGACAGCCACGTCACCGCACCGCCCGCCGCGGCTTTGATCGTCTCAAGACCAATGGGGTTCTTCTTCTGCGGAAAGATGCTGCTCGTTCCGCAGTAAGCGTCGTGCGACTCCACAAATCCGAACTCGGCGCTCGACCAAAGATGCAGGTCCGTAGCCAGGTCATTCAGCGTCGACATCACGAACGACAGAGCACCGATAGCTTCGGCGGCGTAGAAGGCTTCACGTCCCAGCTTTGAGTTCTCAACCAGACCGGCGAAGCCCAGAAGCTCGGTCGTTCGCGCGCGATCAAGCGGCCATGATGTGCCGGACAGGCCGACCGCACCCAACGGGTTCAAGTTCGTGCGGTCGTAGGCGGCACGCAGGCGATCGAAATCATCTTCGAAGCGGCTGGACAGGCTGAGAAGATAATGTCCGAATACCCAGGGTTGAGCCTGTTGCATATGAGTGTAGCCGGGCATCACCGCTCGCGAGTGTTCCTCAGCCCTCTTGATCAAAGCCGACCGGAAATCGTTGAGGCGCTCAAAGACGATAAGGAGTCGATTGCGTTCGTAAAGTCGGCGGACCGTCGTGCCTTGATCGATTCGACTGCGGCCGGTGTGCATCTGACCGCCGATGTCTTCGCCGATACGTGAGAAGAGGTATGCCTCGACTTGGAGCAGGAAGCTTCCCTTCGACGGATCGACCACGAAAACGGCTGGCTCCATGTGACGCAATTCGAGCAGGCACGATAGTATCGTCCTCGCCACGTCTCGTGGGAGGATGCCACACTCGGCCAACATCACGGTGTGAGCGCAATCAACGTCGTTGAACTCCCGAAACTTGCGCGTTTCCCGCATCAGCCCAGGAAGATCATGATACTTGATCAGCGCGTCTGCAGGCGGTGTGCTCAGTCGCGCCTCTGTCAAAAGTGTATCGCCCTCCAGCCCCATCTTCCATCCCGTCCTGTCCGAGCGTTAGCGCGGATGGGCGCTACCTGCCCGTCTAGCGACGGCATGTCGGCAACGCCTTGGATCCCCGATCCCGCACTGTTTTGACGAAGCTAAAGAGAAACAGACCGGGCCGTCCAAGTCGGAACGACGCGCATTACATTACTTTTGGTTATGCGTACTCGAAGGCAGAGGTTAGAGCGCGAGGTCTACGTCAGCATCGCTGCGGTGATCTCGGCAGCGGTAGCCTGGAGCTGGGCCGCGTAGAGCTGCACGAGCGCTGCATTCCGGTTCTCGCTACTGTAGCAGAGCTGGAAGCTATACGGGATGTCGACTGAGAGCCTTCTGACGGCGA
Source organism: uncultured Sphingomonas sp. (assembly GCA_964245475.1). GTDB lineage: Bacteria > Pseudomonadota > Alphaproteobacteria > Sphingomonadales > Sphingomonadaceae > Sphingomonas. The sequence goes on from CAXTNG010000108.1 coordinate 8,154, forward strand.
TCCTGCCCTCGAAACCACTGACCATCAGCGGATGGACCAAGGTCATACCCAAGCCGCCCGCTACGCACTCGCTTACGGTCGGCGCCGACGTTGCAAGCAAGACAGTCTCGGGCTGGATATCGTTCTTGCTGAACAACTCTTCGCTTAGCCGCCCGATGTAACTTTCGGTAGGATGCCAACGGACGAAGGCTGTTCCCGCCAAATCGCCAGGCTCGATCACCTCCCTCTCGACCAGGGGATGCGTGAGCGGGATCGCGCAGACTAGGGCATGCTCCATCAGCGGCACGAGTGTTACGTGCGGGTTGTCGATACGGCCGCTAACGAGGCCGAGGTCGAAAGTTCTGCCGATGACGCGCTCGACCGTCCAGGGAGACGCGAGCATATGCACGTCGCAGATTAGGTTCGGTCGCTGCCTGTGGAAGTCTGAGGTGGCCCGATGCATGAAGGAGCCGGCGAGCGCCGGTAGGACACCAATGATGAGTTGTCCTTGCGTTTCCCGCCGGATAGCGTCGACGACGCTTTGCACTTGGCCCACGCCGGCAAAAATGCGGTCGACTTCCCCATATAGTCGCATGGCATGTTCGGTCGGTGCGAGCCGTCCCCTCACCCGATCGAACAGCGTGATGCCTGTGTCGACCTCCATATGCGCGATCAACTTGCTCATCGCTGGCTGCGTGACACGCAACGTGTCGGCCGCACGCGTTATCGAGCCGTTCTCAACGACGGCCTTGAAAGCCTCGATCTGACGAAGCGTCAGGTTGCGCGGCACGGCATAACCCCTCGGAATGAACTACTACAAAATCGCTCCTGATCCGGCGTTTCGTCAACATATATCGAGTATAAATATCGCATAGCCAGTCGGAATGCGCCTATACGCTTTTGCCGGCTGGTTGGCTGCCTGCCTGATCCCTTAAGGCCTGTCGTTCCGTTTGCGCCGTGAGTGACGCTGGTTGCGCTTAGATTTAGCAGAGATCGTTGCAGAGATAACGGAGGAGATGGCGGCCGCGCCTGATCGCGGGGAGGTGGCGTCCTACATCCCACCCTTAGCAAAAGTCGGTCTGGATCAGTTCGGCATTGCGATCGCGACGATGGACGGCGGATGCGTCACCGCTGGCCACGCCCATCAACCGTTTTCTATCCAGAGCATCTCCAAGGTCTTCACCCTGGCGCTGGCGCTAGGAAGAGTCGGTGATCAGCTCTGGACGAGGGTTGGTCGCGAGCCCTCCGGGACGGCCTTCAACTCCATCGTTCAGCTGGAGGCCGAGCGAGGCGTGCCGCGGAATCCCTTCATCAACGCGGGCGCGATTGTCGTTTCCGACGTGATCCTAGCCGGCAATCAGCCGAGAGAAACGATCGGGGAGATCCTCAGGTTCATCAGAGATCTTGCCGAAGACTCGACGATCGTAGTGGACGAGATCGTCGCTAGAGCCGAGCAGGCAACTCGTCACCGAAATGCGGCGCTCGGGAACTATATGCGGGCATTTGGTAACCTCAATAACCCGGTCGAAAAGACGCTGGGCGTCTACTTTCATCACTGCGCCATCGCCATGAACTGCCGGCAACTAGCTCTCGCCGGCCGTTTTCTGATGGCTCGCGGCTTGAACCCCGCAACGGCTGGGCGTGTGGTTTCGCTGAAACGCGCCCAACGCATCAATGCGTTGATGATGACGTGCGGCCACTACGATGAGTCGGGCGAGTTCGCTTTCCGGGTGGGTCTACCCGGAAAGTCAGGGGTGGGCGGCGGCATCCTAGCCGTGGTTCCAGGGCGGGCGACGGTAGCCGTCTGGTCGCCGGGGCTGAACGAACGCGGCAACAGCAAGCTTGGCACGCTGGCGCTGGAGCGCCTTGTTCAACGAACCGGATGGTCGGTCTTCGACCTGACGCCGGCCGGTAGCCA
>CAXTNG010000109.1:0-9995 GCA_964245475.1 uncultured Sphingomonas sp.
GTCGAAGCGCGGCTCCACGCCGAGCAGCGGCGCGATCCGCGCGATCACCTTGCCGCCGGTCGGAACGGCGTTCCAGCCCGACGTGATGAAGCCGTGGGTCTCCGGCAGCGACTTCGGCTCGGCGTCCCAGCCTTCGCGCCAGATCTGGATCCAGCCGTCGGTGCCGATGAACTTCGTCGAATCCTTGCCCGGCCTGAAGGTCATCGTCGCGCCGGTGGCGAAGGTGATCGCACCCGTGCCCGCCGCCCCCTGCGCGGCGATGTCCAGCGTGCCCCCGGTCAGCGCAGTGCCGCCGGAATAGCTGCCGGCGCCGGCGAGGATCAGCGTGCCGCTGCCCGCCTTCTCGACGACTCCACTGCCGCTGATCGCTCCGGCCAGCGTGACCGTGCCGGTTCCGTTGACCGTCACCCGCCCGTTGTCGACGATCGCTCCGCCCAGCGTGGCGGCGGTCACCAGCGCCGCGCCGCTGCGGACGGTGACGCCGGAAGCGTAGCTCTGCGCGTCGGCGAGCGTCCAGGTGCCGCCGGTGACGTCCAGCGCCTCCACGTTGACGATGTTGGCGAGCGTGCCGGCGGTCGCGCCGCTGTTGTTGCCCGTGGCGCCGCCGCCGCTGGCAGGGCGGTCGTCGAGACGGAGCGTCAGCAGGTCGCTGCCGGCGCCGCCGTCGATGCGGCCGGTGACCGTCGCGCCGGTGTAGAGCGTCAGCGCGTCGTCGCCGCCCTCCAAGTTGATCGCGCGCCCGGAATTGCCCGTGATCGTCCCGTAATTGGCGAGCGTGTCGGCTCCCTCCCCGGTCTGGATCGCTGCGCCGTCGCCGCGGATAAAGCGGGCGTTGCCGGCGTCCGCCGTGGTGTAGGTCACGCCGTCCAGCGTTCCCACCGTTCCCGCATCGGCCGTCCCGTCCTGCCGCAGCACGCTGCCGGTCGGGACCGTGCCGTTGCCGGTGATCGTGCCGTAATTGAGGATCTGGTCGGTGTCGACAGCGGTGCCGGTCTTGTTCTCCAGACGGATGGCATAGCTCGCCTGGCCGGTGATCGTGCCGCCTGCATTGTTGGTGATCGTCGTCGCGGCGACACCCGACCGGCTGCCGTTCGCATTCGAGTCGTTGTTGACGACGATGCCCGCGTCGGCGCCCGCGATCGTTCCGGCGTTGGTGATGATGCCGCCGCCGATCGAAATGCCTTCGGACGCGTTGAGCCGGCCGTTCGAATCATAGCCGCCCGCCCCGGTCCCGGCGATCGTCGCGCCCGCGTTGTTGACGATCGTCGCGCCGCCGTCGATGTCGACGCCATCCCCGTCGCCGTCGCCCGTGCCCCCCGTGTAGGTATAGCCGGCGCGATCGATCACCGTCGTGGCGCGGTCGCCGCGGATCAGCCCGCTGTTCAGGATCGTGATCGTGGTTGCGGCAGCGCCGATCGTGTCGGCACCAACGCCTGAGCCGTTGCGGCCGATGATCTGTCCGCCCGCCTCGTTGACGACCACGCTGTTCGCCGCATCGGGATCGCCGAAGTCCACCCCGTGCTGCGCGCCGGCGATGGTGCCGAAATTGTCGATCCGGTCGCTTTTACCCTGGTTGCTGTTTGCGATGCCGTCATCGTCGATGCGGACGCCGCGCGAGATGCCGTACGTCTGCGCTGTGCTGTTGGCTCCCGCGGCGCGGTAGACATTGTTGGTCGACGGATCATTGACCGGCCCGTTGCCGTCGATCGTACCGTAGTTGACCAGCGTCTGGTGCGAACCGAGCCGCACCGCATCGCCCGCGCTGCTGCGGATCAGCGCGGCGGTGTTCGCGGCGCTGCCGTTGGTGATCGTGCCGCCGCTGGTGAAATCGGTCGCCGCCGCCCCCATGGCGCCCTGCACCGCGGTGAGCACGATGCCGTGCGCATTGTTGATGTTGGTGCCGCCGACCGTCGGGGCGGCGTTGTTGTTGGTGACGAGTATCTGGCCGAGGTTGGTGATGGTGTAGCTGCCGTTCGGCGCACGAAAACGAATCGCGTCGCCGTTGGGTGTCGTGACGACGCCGCCCGCGCCGACCAGCACCGTGTCGCCCGTCGCGCTGGCGCTCCCGTCGATTGCGCGCACGCCCTGGAAGCCGGTCAGCGTGCCCTCGATGTCGACCGTGGCGTTGTTCGCGGACACAGTGACGCCGACGACGTTGGCACTCTCCGTCCGCGCGGTGCCGGCATTGAGCCGGTAGAAGGCGGCGGCATTCGCGGTGAAGGTGGTCGCGAAGGTGCCCGCCGGGATGACGATCACGTCGTCGTCGATGATCGTGCCGGTGGCGGTGCCTCCACCGGCGGCGATCGTGGCGCCGCTCGGGTTCGACAGGGTGACGGTCAGCGTCTCGTCATTCTCGATCCTGGTGTCGCCCGTGACAAGGACGGTCACGGTCGTGCTCATCTGGCCTGCAGCGATCGTGTAGATCACGTTGATCGCCGTATAATAAAAAAAAAAAATCGTGGCGGTGCCATCGGCCGAGGTAGCAGTGAAGCTGATCCCGCCCGCCGGGGCAGGCGCGCTGGCCGTGACGGTGAAGGTCAGGTTGGCGGTGCCGCTGTTGCCCTCCGTCACGCTTGCGGCGCTGATGGCGATCGTCGGCACGACCACGGCGGCGTCGTCGTTGAGGATCGTGCCGGTCTGGGTCGCAGTGCCGAGCGTGTAGCCCGCCGTCGGGTTCGACAGCGTCAGCGTGAAGCCCTCGTCCGGCTCTGCCACCGCGTCGCCGGTCACGTTCACCGTGATCGTCGTCGTCAGCGCGCCCGCGGCGAAGGTGGCGGTGCCGCTCGGCACCGTGCCGCCGAAGTCGGCGGCGTCCGCCGAATTGGCGCCGGATCCGGTCACCGCATAGGCGACCGTTGCGACGCCACCCGCGGTGCCTCGGGTCAGCGTGAAGGTGAAGCTGGTCGTGGCGCCGACATTGCCCTCGGCCAGCACGACCGCACCCGACGTGATCCCGATCGCGCCGAAGGTGGGGGCCAGCGCGACGCCGCGGAAAGCGGTGTTCGCTGCGGCGGTGGAGATGACGGCGGCCGTGCCGTTATCGGCGGCGTTGTACCCTGCCGTGTCGGTGAGGCTGTAGAGCGTCGAGTTGGTGGTGATGAACAGGTTGACCGTGGAGCCAGAAACGCTGGCGGTCAGCCCCATCTCCGAGGTCGGCGTCGTGATCCGATTGTTGAAGACCCAGCTGTTGCCGACCAGCGAGAACTTCTCCAGCCCGGTGCTGTCGGCGAGATAGAGCGTGTCGACCCCCGCCACCGTTGCGGACAGGTCGGCGAAAAAGAACTCGTACGGCCCGGTCGCGGTGGCGCCGGTGATCAGCGTCGCGGTCTGGCCGCCCGTCGTCGGTAGGCCGGTTCCGACCGCACTGACGCCGACATAGGGCGCGGAGGCGGAGGTGACGTACAGTTGCCCGCCGAAGATCGCGACTGCGCGGTCGTTGCTCGGCGTCGAGAGGATCTGCGTCGCCGTCGTCGCCCCCACCGTCTCGTACCAGATTCCGCCGTTGGCGGCACTGCTCGCGGTGCCGGACATCCAGAACGCGCTGCCGTCGACGCTCGCCGCGCCGCGGATGTTGCTGCCGGAGAAGGCGACGGCGGTGGTGGTCGAGGTGTTGATCGCGCCGTCCGCGCCGACCAGCCCGACGACGCGATTGACCGCTGCGCTGGTCGTGGCCGCCACCCCGGCGGTGCCCACCGCCGCGTCATAGCCGGTAAGCACGAGATAGCGCCCATCGGTGCTGCGCGTCAGCAAGCCTTCGGAGGTGGAATTGTTGGTCGCGGTGAGGGTCTGGTTTGCTCCATCGTCGGCGGTCGGGAGCATGACCGACTGAACCAGCGTGCCCGAAGCGGTATATTCATCGAGGAACACCGCGACGGCGCTTCCCGCCGTCACCGCGGCTCCGGTTCCTACGCGATAGACGACGACGTTGCCGGGCGTGAACGCAGACATGGATATCCCCTATCGCAGGCGCTGCCGTGTCGGCGGATTTCGCCGCGGGCCAGAGCCTTCTCCGCCGGCTACGATTGCCGTGTGACGGCGCCGTGACAAGGGCTTTTCGCATCCGCTTTATGAACGGACGTGGAGAGGCCGCCAGGGAGAGCGCGTCCGCGCTACCGAAATGCCGAGCTCGGCACGTCTCGCTCACATCAGGGCTGCGGTCTTAGCGAACCGGGTTGGAAGCCGCTGATACCGACTCGCCTGCGGCCGGCGCGCCGCCGGGGCGGGCGGCAACGACGTCGGCGTATCCGCCGCAGTGGCGCGCACCGGGCTTGCCGCCGAGCACCTGCACGCCGCAAAAATCTTGGGCGCGCATGACCACGTCGCGCAGGACCAGTACGCGCCCGTCGCGCAGCTCCGCCGTGAGGTGCCCGTCGGGGCCTACCCTGACGAAGGCAGTGGACAAGACCTTACGTCCTTGGGCCTCTGCGGGACGGTCCATATGCGGTGTTGGGGCAGGGTTCTCAGCCGCTGACACCGGCTCCGCCATCGGCCCTAGGGCGGCTTGCTCGCGATCCACGCCCGGAGCGGTGGCTGCCGGAGCGGCTGTACCGCGGCCGTCTGGACTCGGCTTGTTCCACCCTCGAGCAGCGGTCTCTTGATCTGGGGCAGGATGGGGCATGGCGGTTTCCCGAGGCGAAGAGGTGCAGGCGGCGACCGCGACGGCCGGTACTAGCAAGGTGCGACGCATGGCGCCCCCATTTGGACGTGAACGCGACCGCTGTACGCGGACTGCGGAGGCGAGTCACGGCCCAGCCGATCTCATCGGGATCGAGCCTGTCTCCCGGCAAAAGTGTGTCATATTTGGGAAATTTTGTAACCATTAGATGTCGCTTACCGCTTGACCGCTGTCTGCATACGTCGATACGTACTGGATCATTAACGCTACCATTACATTTTTGGCAGGAACGGTCCGTGCGGAGCGGATCATGCCGCCGTGCCATTTCAGGGGAGATCATCGATGAGCGATTTGGAAGCCGGCAACAACGCGCCCACCGCTGGTGCGGATTCCCTTACCTGGGATACGTTGTCGGACATCGTCCACGTGACCGCTGTGGAAGGGTGCAGTTGCCCGTTCTGCCAGGGCCTTCGTGATGCCCAAACCGGCGACCAGTCGAGCGCCAGCAAATCGGCCGGCACCGGCGGCGGCATCAATGACGCCAATCCGGAAAGCGGAAACATCGGCACGGTGCTGCCGCTCGGCACCAATCCGGACGGAAGCCACTTCTTCTCGGGCGTGCGCAACATCGACGCCACCCTGATCGGGACGAAGTGGGGCACGCTCAACCTCACCTACAGCTTCCCGACATCCGGCTCGAACTACAACGGCAAGACCTTCGACAGCAACGGCGTCAGCCTTTATCACATCGACTTGGGCACGCAGCAGCAGGTGGCGGCGAAGGCGGCGTTTGGCCAGCTTTCGGCGCTCACCGGCCTGACGTTTACGCAGATCACGGACACGGATACGGTTCACGCCAACATCCGCATCTCGCAGAGTGCTGATCAGGACGTCTTGTCGGCCTACGGCAACTTCCCGTCCGACACCAAGGCTGTAGCGGGCGACATCTGGTTCGGCCGCACCAGCCAGCCTTATTACGATCTCGCCTTCAAGGGCACATGGGGCTACGCCACCATGATGCACGAGATCGGCCACACCATGGGGCTGAAGCACGGGCATCAGGATTATACGTTTAGTGATCTGTCCTTCTATTTCGGGACGACGCCGCGCTTCGGCACCCAGTCGCTGACGCCCGACCGCGACGGGCAATCTTGGTCGTTGATGACCTACACCCCCGCGCCGTTTACCAACAGCAACTTCGCCGGCGAGAAGATCAATCAGCCGCAGACGTACATGCAGTACGACGTGGCTGCGCTGCAGTATCTGTATGGTGCGAACTACAACACCAATTCCGGCGACAGCGTCTATACCTTCAGCCAGACGACGGGTGAGATGTTCATCAACGGCGTGGGCCAGGGCGCGCCGTCGGGCAACAAGATCTATCTGACAGTATGGGATGGTGGCGGCAACGACACGATCGATGCGAGCAACTATGCAAACGGCGTCACGGTCGATCTGCGTCCTGGCGAGTTCTCGACCTTCGACCAGGCGCAGCTGGCCAACAATCTAGCCTATCAGAATTTGGTCAACCTGGCGCCCGGCAACATTGCCATGTCGCTGCTTTACAATAACGACACGCGCTCGCTGATCGAGAACGCCAAGGGCGGTGCTGGCAACGACGTCTTCATCGGCAACGTCGCCAACAACGTCCTCGACGGCGGCGCCGGCAGCGACACGGTGATCTTCACCAATACCACGGGCGTGACCGTCACGCTGAACGACACGAATGCGGACGTCATCGTGACTCACGATGGCGAAACCGACACGCTGCGCTCGATCGAGAATATCCAGGGCACCATCGGCAACGACACGCTGACCGGTAACAGCCAGGACAACACACTTAGCGGCGGTGCGAGCGGCGCAGACGTGTTGAACGGCAATGACGGCAACGACCGGCTGATCGGCGGCGGCTTCACCACCACCACGACTTTTTCGGCGCCGTCGCAGCCGGACATCACCAAGCCCGCTTCGACCAACAACGGCAGCATCGCGACCGCCGTGGCGACCGCAGGCCTGTACGATGTCGACGCCAACCCGAACATCACCAGCGCCACGACCATCCCGCACGCGACGATCAACGCGACGGCGACGGGTGGTTCGCTGGAATATTATCGGGTTGATGTGACGGTAGCGGGGTCGCAGGCCATTTTCGACATCGACGGCACCGGCACGCTCGACGACAGCATCCTCGAGCTGGTCAACAGCTCGGGCACCCAGCTCGCCACCAATGACACCGGCCCGGGCGATCCAGGCACGACCACCGGCGACGACGCGTACATCACCTACACCTTCGCGACCGCAGGAACCTATTACATCCGCGTCGGCCGGTATATCAGCACCAGCGTCGCCCAGCCCCTGCTGGCTGGGCAGACCTACCAGCTGAACATCTCGCTCCAGAACTCGGCGGTCGTGACTACGACGGTCACCGCCAACAACACCAGCAGCCTTGTGGCGGACGGTGGTGCCGGGAACGACTTCCTCCTGGGCACGCTCGCCAACGACACGCTGACCGGCGGCACCGGCAACGACACCGCGTCGTTCGTTAACGCGTTCAGCGGCGGCTCGGCCACAGGCGTGACCGTCGACCTGAACCTACAGGGCGCAGCCCAGAATACGGTTGCGGCAGGCAACGACACGCTGAGCGGCATCGAGAACCTGATCGGCTCGGCGCTGAACGACACCTTGACCGGCGACGGCAACGCCAACGTGATCGAAGGCGGCCTGGGCAACGACACGCTGGTCGGCGGCGCCGGCAGCGACACCGCCTCCTACGCCGGAGCGACGGCGGGCGTGACGGTCAGCCTCGGCCTCCAGGGCTCGGCGCAGAACACGATCAACGCGGGGACGGACACGCTCAGCGGGTTCGAGAACCTGCTGGGCTCGGCGTTCAACGACACGCTCACGGGCGATTCGTCCGCGAATACGCTGACGGGCGGCACAGGCGACGACACGCTCAACCCCGGAGCCAACGCAGGCGGCACCGTGGACCTGCTCGACGGCGGCGCGGGCTCGGACACCGCGTCCTTTGCGGGCTATACCGCGGGCGTCACCGCCACGCTCAATGGCGCGTCGGACGGCACCGCGACTCTCGCAGGGTCGGCGGCCGCAAGCCTGACCGCCGATCCCAACGCCATCCTCGCAGGCCTGCCGATCGCAACCCTGCGCAGCATTGAGAACCTGACCGGCGGCTCGGGCAATGACGCGCTCACCGGCGACTCCAATGCCAACGTGATCGAAGGCGGCCTCGGCGACGACATGCTCGACGGCGGCGCGGGCATCGACACCGTCGCCTTCACGGGCTCGACGGCGGTGACGGTCAACCTAGCCACCCTAACGGCGCAGAACACCGGCGTCGGCAACGACACCATCATCAACTTCGAGAACGTCCGCACCGGCTCCGGCGCCGACTCGGTCACGGGCGACGCCAACGACAACATCTTCTTCGACGGCGGCGGCAACGACATCTACAACGGCGCGGGGGGTGTCGACACGGTCGACTATTCCGCCGCCACATCGGCGGTCACCGTCAACCTCAACACTACCACTGCGCAGACCGTCGGCACCTTCGGGGGCAGCGACACGATCACCAACGTGGAGAATGTGGTCGGCGCGGCGGCGTTCGCCAACACGCTCACCGGCGGCAACACCACGGCCAATCGTCTGGTCGGCGGCTCGGCCGTCAACTTCCTGATCGGCGGCGGTCTCAATGATATCCTGATCGGCGGCGACAGCAACGACGTGATCTTCGGCGACTACGTTAACACGTTCAGCACCACGGCTGGCAACGCCGATGGTGACGACGTGATCGAGGGCGGCGCCGGCAGCGACAGCTTGGTCGGCGGCCTGGGCAACGACACCCTGCGCGGCGGCGACGGCGACGACATCCTGGTCGGCGGCATCGCCAACGGGACGTCCGCCGGGCTCTCCACCGTCTACACCAACGACGGCGGCGACGACACGTTCGACGGCGGCGACGGCACGGATATCGCCTATGCCTATTACACGGACCATACCGGCGCGATCGGCTTCGACCTCGGCAATCTGGCAGGGAATAGCGCGATTACGGTCGATGGGGTCGCCAAGGGCTCCTTCACCAGCGTCGAGCGCGTAATCTTCCGCGGCGGCACCGGCGACGACGTCGTGCGCGGCGGCGGCACGCTGGACACGCTGGTGGGCAACGCCGGCAATGACGTTCTGGACGGCTGGTACGGCAATGACACATTGTCCGGCGGACTCGGCAACGACACGCTGATCGGCGGCGAGGGGCTGGATACGGCCACCTACGTCAACTCGACGGCGGGCGTGAACGTGGATCTTCGGATTCAGGGCACGGCACAGGACACGGGCGGCGAGGGCGTCGACACGTTGATCGGCATCGAGTACCTGACTGGTTCCGGTTATGGGGACACGCTGCGGGGCGAAGACGACTTCAACCTGATCATCGATAACGCGGTCGCCGTCACCAACGCCGCGCTCAGCCAGACCGATTCGCTGTTTGGCTACGGCGGCAACGACACCATCCTGGTGACCCGCGCCAACACGACCACCGCCGGCACCGCGACCGCGGCGACCAACATCAACATGGACGGCGGTGACGGCGACGACTTCATCGAACTGCGCAGCGGCACGCTGACGGGCTTTACGCTGGCGACGAATGTCGCGGGCCTCGCCAACCAGACCTATGCGCCGCTGGGCGCGACGTCGAGCGACCGCAACCTCGACGTGGTAACCGTCGACGGCGGCGCGGGCAATGACCGCATCGTCCTCACCGGTGTCGCCAGTGCGACGGTGAATGCCGGCAGCGGGGCCGATACCGTCAGCATCAGCATGCGCGGCGCCACCACCGTCAACAACTACCTAATTACCCTGGGTTCCGGGGCCGACATCATCCAGTTCGGCGTTGGCACGAACGCCGCGACCTCGACCGATGTGGCGGTCACGACGCGGACCAACCGGGTGACGGACTTCGAGCGCGGCGATGCCGGCGACAAGTTCGAGATGACCAATTTCCTGAACTTCGGGCTGACCGGCTACACCGCCAACAGCAACGCCTTCGCCGATGGCCACTTGCGGCTGCTTCAGTCGGGAACCGACCTGCTGCTGCAGGTCGATCGCGACGGCACGGGCACCACCAACAGCTTCGTCACGGTCTTCGCGATCAGCAACGGCTATACGGGCGGGTTCACGGCGTACAACTTCGATGGCTTCATCGGTAATTTGACCCTGACCGGCTTCGACATCGACGAGACCATCACCGGCGCCACCGGCAACGACGTCCTGAGCGGCGCAGGTGGCAACGACCAACTGTTCGGCTTGGCAGGAACGGACACGTTGGACGGCGGGAGCGGCAACGACCTGCTGGACGGCGGTTTAGGCGCGG
>CAXTNG010000110.1:0-9808 GCA_964245475.1 uncultured Sphingomonas sp.
GTTCTAGGCGATGCGCTTGGGGCTGTGCCCCTCCACCACCGCCTTCGGCGGCGGTCCCCCTCCCCCAGCAAGCTGGGGGAGGATCAAAATCAATCCCGATCAGGCGCGCCGAGCGGAAAGAACGCGCGATAGGGTCGCGCCTCGTCAACGGCTCGGGCGACCGAGGGCCGCGCCAGCAGCCGCGCGCGATAGTCCTTGAGCGTGGCGTGCTCGTCGGCGATCGGCTCAACCCAATCGGCGTAGAACAGCGCCGGCGCGGCGGCGCAATCGGCCAGCGTGAACGCGTCGCCGGTCGCCCAGGTCCGTCCGGCGAGCTCGCGGTCGAGCCAGGCATAGACCCGGGTCAGCGCTTCCTTCGCCTTCTCGACCCCGTATGCGTCGCGCGGCGCATCCGCTGGGCGGAGCGCGTCGGCCACCACCTGCTGCATCGGCGTCTGGACGTGAAGGTCGAAGACGCGATCGAGCATGCTCACCTGCACCGCGTCCCAGGGATCGTCCGGGATCAGCCGCACCGGCCCGGGATGGAACGCCTGGAGATAGGCGATGATCGCGCTCGTCTCGGCGACGGTGCGCTCGCCGTCGGCCAGCACCGGAAACTTGGCGAGCGGCCAGCGGCGGAGCCATTCCGCGCCGTTCTCCGGATGCTCGTCGTCGATCATGCGCAGCTCGAACGGCGTCGCATTCTCGTACAGCGCGATCTCCACCTTCCAGCAATAGGAGGAGAAGGGATGGGCGAAGAGCTGCAGCGTCACGCCGCCGCCAGCCGCTTCGCGACCTCTTCCAGCTGGTCGGCGCAGATGCCCCAGCCCTCGGCGAAGCCCATGCCCTCGTGCGTCTCGCGGTCCGCCGCGCTCCAATGCTGCGCGCTGGCGCGGTAACGGGTGCGGCCTCCTCCGGCCTCGGCGAACTCGAAGCGGCCGACGATGCCGATCGGCTGCGCGTCCTGCGGCGCCCAGCCCGCGCCCAGCACGTTGGTGAAGACGAACCGCTCGCCCGGCACCACCTCGAGCAGCATGCCGTCGCCGCCGTGGCGCTCGCCGTCGGGGCCGATCATCGCGAGCGAGAAGCGCCCGCCGCTGCGCCAGTCGAGCGCGACGATCTCGGTCCGCCACGGCCGCGGGCACCACCATTCCTCGGTCCGCTCGGTGACCGCGCGCCATATCGCCTCGCGCGGCGCATCCATCTCGCGCTCGATGTGGAGCTCGTAACCTTCGCTCACGCCGGCTCTCCCGCGATCGCTGCCTCGATCGCGGCATGGTCGATCTTGCGCATCGTCGTCATCGCGTCGAAGGCCCGTTTGGCGCTCGCCTTGTCGGGGCCGCCCAGCGCCGCGATCAGGATGCGAGGGGCGATCTGCCAGAAGAAGCCCCAGCGGTCCTTGCACCAGCTGCACTGGCTTTCCTCACCGCCGTTGCCGACGATCGCGTTCCAGTAGCGGTCGGTCTCCTCCTGGCCCTCCGTGTACACTTGAAAGGAGATCGCTTCGTTCGGCTTGAAGTACGGTCCGCCGTTGAGCCCGACGAAGGCCATGCCGCAGACGGTGAACTCCACCGTCAGCACGTCGCCCTCCTTGCCCGACGGATAGTCGCCCGGCGCGCGATGCACCGCGTCGACACGGCTGTCGGGAAAGGTGGCGGCGTAGAAGGTCGCCGCGTCCTCGGCATCGCCGTCGAACCACAGGCAGGGTGCGATCTTGGTGGTCATGGCCTCTTTCCTTACTTGCCGACCAGCGAGAAGCGCGCGCCCTGCGGGTCGGTGCCGATGATGATGCGGTCGCCGCCCGGCACCTCGTGCGGACCCTGATCGACGGTGCCGCCGCCGGCCTTCACCGCCTCGATCGCGGCGTCGAGATCGCGCGGCCGGAAGTAGAAGTTCCAACCCGCCGGACGGTCCTTGGTCTCGGCGAGCGCACCCAACCGGACGTCGCCGAGATCGAGGAAATGGTAGCCGCCCATCGGCCCCATATCCATCGTCTCGCGGTTCTCCCACCCGAACAGCGCACCGTAGAAGGCGAGCGCACCGGCACGATCGGTGGTCCACAGCTCGTTCCAGGAGCAATGGCCGGTCTCGGTGGGAGAGAAGACGGTGGAACTCTCCGCGCTCGATCCCCGCATGATGTAGAAGGGCGCGCCCTGCGGATCGGCGAGCAGCGCGAAGCGGCCGACGTCGGGAATATCGCTCGGCGGCACATGGACGGCGCCGCCCAGCGTCTTCGCCTTCTCGAACGTCGCATCGACGTCGTCGACCCCGACGTAGAACAGCCAGCCGGGCTTGGCGCCGTGCGCGAGCATCGTGTCATCCAGGCGCATGACGCCGCCGACCAGGCCGTTGCCGGTGTCGACCATGCGATAGTCCATCGGGCCGGCAGGCTGCGCCTCGATCGTCCAGCCGACGACGGCGTCGTAGAACGCCTTGGCCGCGTCGGGGTCTGGCGTCATCAGCTCGTACCAGATCGGAGTGCCGTGGGGATTGGTCATCGAATGTCTCCCTGCTCGCTGCTCACTCGTCGACCAACACCCGGAACCCGCCGAAGATCATCCGCGGCCCGTCGAACGGCATCTGGCCCATCGCGTCCGGCTGCATGCGCGGGTCCTCCATCACCTTCTTCATGCCGGCGTCGCGGGTGTCCTTGTCCGGCCATTCGATCCACGAGAAGACGACATGCTCGCCGTCCTTGAGCGCGACCGCGCGGCGGAAGTCGGTCTGCTTGCCGTCGGCGACGTCGTCCTCCCAGCATTCGACGACACGGGTCGCGCCATGCTCCTTGAAGATCGGCGCGGCCTTGGCGGCGAAGTCGCGATACGCGTCCGCGCCGACGTCGGGCAGGATGGGCGCGAGGAATCCGTCGATATAGGTCATCATGTCTCTCCTCAGGCGAAGGGGATGCCGCCGGTGGCGGCGGCATGGACGAGCAGCGCAGCTGTGGTCGCCAGATAGCTGGCGATGCCGATAACGAGCGGGCGGCGGGCGATCATGATGCCGCGGCCTTCTCGCGCTCGGCAAGCCAGGCGGCGATTTCGGGCGGCGGCGCGCCGGTAAAGCCCGCCATCTGCGCCTCCAGCGCGCGTTGAAATGCAGGCCGCGCCTCGCCGCGCGCGACATAAGCGGCCAGCGTCGGGTGCTCGTCGAGCAGCGGGTCGCCGCGCATCATGCGCAGCACCGCGATCATCAAGAGGTCGCCCGCGCTGAAGTCGCCGTCGTACCAGTCGCGGTCGCCCAGCCGTTCGGCGGTCTCGGCGAAGCGCTGGCGGATACGGTCCTCGATCCCCGGCAGCCGCGGCTTCGACCATGGCTTGTCGGTCTCGAACAGCGTCGCCATCGCATGGTCGCCGATCGGCGGCTCCACCGTGTTGAGCGCGGCGAACGCCCATTCGAGCGCGCGCGACCGGCCGCCTTGGCCCTCGGGCAGCAATCGCCCGTGCGTCTCGGCGATGTGGAGCACGATCGCGCCGGATTCGAACAGCGTCAGCCCGTCTTCCTCGTACGTCGGCACCTGGCCGTAGGGCTGGCGCGTGCGATGCGGCGGCGCCTTCTGCTCGCCCTGGCTGAGATAGCGCACATCGTAGGGCTGGCCGACCTCCTCCAGCGCCCAGCGGACGCGCAGGTCGCGGACCTGGCCCCTGGCGAAATCGGGCACCCAGTCGAAGGCGGTGATTACAGGCCGGTCGCTCACGCCACCGCCTCCTGCGGCTGTGCCTCGGCCTGGGCCGCTGAGAAGGCATCCATGTCCATGTACATGTTCTCGATCAGGTGGCCGTCGAGATCCTCGAAGGCGCGGCCATACATCGGGCCGGCCTCGCCGACGGGTTCGAACCCGATCCGGCCGCCCGCCGCCTTGGCCGCTTCGGCGACGCGGTCCACCGCCTCGCGGCTGTCCTGCGACAGGCAGATGATCGCCTGCGTCGTGCCGCGGGATGCGATCGTCTGCCCCTCGGGCAGGAAGCTCCGGAAGAAGTCGTGGCTCAGCAGCATGAAGTGGATCGTGTCCGACCACACCATCGACGAGGCCTGCTCGTTGCTGAACTGCGGGTTCTTCTCGAACCCGAGCGCCTCGTAGAAGGCCGTGGCCCTCGCGACGTCACCGACGGGCAGGTTGACGAAGATCATCTTGGGCATCTCGGCTCTCCAGCGAATCAGCGTTTGCTTTTGATGCGCGGATCGGTTATTAAAAGCAATCATGAAGTTAGAAAAAGTGACAAAACACGGAAAGGGCAACGAGAAGCGCTGGTATGACGACGCCTGCGGCACCGCGCTGGCGCTGGAGCTGGTCGGCGAGCGCTGGTCGTTGCTGATCGTGCGCGAACTGATGTTCGGGCCGCGGCGGTTCACCGAATTGCGCGGCGGGCTGCCGGGGATCAGCGCCAACGTGCTGACCCAGCGGCTGGCCGGCCTTGAGATGGTGGGGATCGTCCGCCGCCGCAAGCTGCCGCCGCCTGCCAGCGTGCAGGTCTACGAGCTGACGCAATGGGGCTATGAGGCGGAGGAGGCGCTGAGCGTGCTCGGCCGCTGGGCAGTGCGCTCGCCGCTGCACGACCCGACACTGCCGCTGAGCCCCGCGTCGCTGATGATGTCGTTCCGGACGATGATCGACCGCACCGCCGCGGCGAAGGTACCGATGACGATCGGCTTCCGCCTGGGCGCCGACACCTTCGTTGCCGAAGTGGGCGCGGACGGCATTGCGATCTGCCGCGACGAACCGGCGGGTGACGTGGTGTTCGACAGCGATCCGTCGACGGTGGTCGCGCTAGTCTACGGCAAGCAGCCCTTCGCCGAAGCGGAGGCGGCGGGGGCGCTGCGGCTGAGCGGGAACCGCGCCGCCGCCGAACGGTTCGTCACCCTGTTTTCCCTGCCCGAGAAGGTCGCGGTTGAGTAACGCCTGCGGCTTGGCCTAAGGCGTTTGCCATGACCGACCTGCCCAATACCCAGCCCGACAGCCGCGAGCAGACGCTGCTCGATGCGCCCGACAAGATGATCAACGTCCGCGACGTGTTCGGGCTCGACCGCAATTGGGAAGTGCCCGCCTTCTCCGAGGCCGATGAGCGCGTGCCGGACCTTGATCCCGCCTATGTCTTCGATCCCGACACCACGCTCGCGGTGCTGGCAGGCTTCGCGCACAACCGCCGGGTGATGGTGCAGGGCTATCACGGCACCGGCAAGTCGACCCATATCGAGCAGGTCGCGGCGCGGCTCAACTGGCCGTGCATCCGCATCAACCTCGACGCGCACATCAGCCGCATCGACCTGGTCGGCCGCGACGCCATCGTGCTGCGCGAGGGCCAGCAGGTGACCGAGTTCCGGGAGGGCCTGCTCCCCTGGGCGTTGCAGACGCCGACCGCGCTCGTGTTCGACGAATATGACGCCGGTCGCCCCGACGTGATGTTCGTGATCCAGCGCGTGCTGGAGACCGAGGGCAAGCTGACGCTGCTCGACCAGAACCGGGTGATCCGGCCCAACCCCTGGTTCCGCTTGTTCGCCACCGCCAACACGGTCGGGCTCGGCGATACTAGCGGGCTCTATCACGGCACCCAGCAGATCAACCAGGGCCAGATGGATCGCTGGAACATCGTGGTGACGCTGAACTACCTCCCCGCCGCGACGGAGGCGCAGATCGTGCTGGCGAAATCGGGCGAGTACGACAAGCCCGACGGCAAGAAGACGGTGGACAGCATGGTCCGCGTCGCCGACCTCACGCGAAAAGGCTTCGTCAACGGCGACATCTCGACCGTGATGAGCCCGCGCACGGTGATCACCTGGGCGCAGAACACGCTGATCTTCGGCGACGTCGGCTTCGCGTTCCGCCTCTCGTTCCTGAACAAGTGCGACGAGGCCGAGCGGCCGTTGGTCGCGGAATATTACCAGCGCGTGTTCGGGAAGGACCTGCCGGAGAGCGTGGTGGGGAAGGGTTGAGGCAAGGGGTGGGCTAAGCTAATTAGTCCACTCGAGGAGGCGATCATGGCCGAGGCCGATCCGCAGAAGACGTTCAATGTTCACGACGCCAAGACGAATCTGTCTAGGCTGATGGACCGCGCGCGCGCAGGCGAAGAGATCATCTTGGCCAAGGCCGGCGAGCCTTGGGCGAGGATCGTGCCGCTGCATCCTGCTGCACCGTTCAAGCGCAAGCCGGGTGGCTGGCCGGCTCTGCGCGACATCCCATTGGAGGTCTGGTCGGAGCCGCTTCCCGAGGACGAACTCGCCTATATCGATGACCGTTCCGAGCAAGAGCGACGCTGATTGCCGTTTCTTTTCGATACAGTTGCGCTCGTGACATGGTGGGGCAACTCGCCGAAGCTGGGGCGTGATGCGCGGGCGCTGCTGGAGCGTTCCTCGGAGGCGATGTTCGTGAGCCCTGTGAGTGTCTGGGAGATCGCGAACAAGAATCGGTTGAGGAAGCTGCCGGAGTTCGACGGCTTCGCCGAGCAATTCGCGCCGCTCTGTCACGAGAACGGGTTCACGATGCTCGACTTGACAGCATTGCATGCTCTGCGTGCCGGCTATTTGAGCGGTGTGCATCGCGATCCGTTCGATCGGCTGATCGCCGGACAGGCGCTGGTGGAAGACATGCCCGTTATCACCAACGATCCCGAGATCGCCGCATTCGGCTGCAAGGTTCTCTGGTAATGCCCGCCGAAACCCCCCTCGACCGCTTCAAGCACGTCCTCGCCGGCACCGCTCGGGCGATCGCCGACGAGGCGGAGGTGGAGCTGGCCTTCACCGCCGATGCGCCGGTGCAGTCGGGCAAGCACATCAAGGTGCCGATGCCCGGCCGTCAGCTGCCGGCGGACCAGGTGGCGGAGGCGCGCGGCTTTGCCGACGGATTCGCGCTCCGGCTGCGGCACCACAACCCCGCCTGGCACACCCGCGCGGCACCCGCGGAAGCGGTGGCGCGGGCGGTGTTCGATGCGGTCGAGGGCGCGCGCGTCGAGGCGCTGGGCAGCCGGGGGTATGCCGGCGTCGCGGACAATCTGCGCAATGCACTCGACATGCGGCTTCGCTCGGACCCGATTACCCGCGCGCGCAGCCGTGCCGAAGTGCCGTTGTCGACCGCGCTCGGGCTGCTCGTCCGCGAGGCGCTGACCGGGCAGGCCGCGCCGGCGGTCGCCGCCGCCGGCCTGGCGCTGGTGCGCGATTGGGTGGGCGAGCGCACCGACCTGTCGGGGCTGGCGCTGGTGCTCGACGACCAGCGCGCCTTTGCGCAGGTGACGATGAAGCTGCTCGAGGACCTGGAGCTGGTCGAGGGCGATCAGGTGCCCGACGAAGCCGACGAGGGCGGCGCGGAGGACGAGGGCACCGAGGAGGAGCAGCAGGACGACGGCGAGCAGAACGAGGAGGAGGGCGGCCAGGGCGAGGGTCAGGTCGAGGCGCGGGGCGAGCAGCAGCAGTCCGACAGCGACGATGGCGAGAGCCAGGAACTCGGCGACGACCAGTTCGACGACATGGACGGCGAGGGCCAGGACGAGGGCGAGGAAGGCATGCAGCCCGTCCGCCCCAACCGCCCGCTGTCCGACCCCTACGCCCAATTCGACTACAAGCCGTGGACGACACAGTTCGACGAGGTCGTCGCCGCGACCGAGCTGTGCGACCCCGACGAGCTCGCGCGCTTGCGCGGGCATCTCGACCAGCAGCTTGTCCACCTCCAGTCGGCGGTGTCGAAGCTCGCGAACCGGCTCCAGCGACGGCTGATGGCGCAGCAGAACCGCTCTTGGGACTTCGACCAGGAGGAGGGGCTGCTCGATGCCGGACGGCTGGCGCGCGTGGTGGTCAGCCCCGGCAGCTCGCTCTCCTACAAGGTCGAGCGCGACACCGAGTTCCGCGACACGGTCGTCACCCTGCTGATCGACAACAGCGGGTCGATGCGCGGGCGGCCGATCTCGATCGCGGCGATCTCCGCCGACATCCTCGCCCGCACGCTGGAGCGCTGCGGCGTCAAGACCGAGATCCTGGGCTTTACCACCCGCGCCTGGAAGGGCGGGCAGTCCCGCGAGACCTGGCTCGCCGCGGGCCGTCCGCCGCAGCCGGGGCGGCTCAACGACGTCCGTCACATCGTCTACAAGAAGGCCGACGAGCCCTGGCGGCGCGCGCGTGCCAACCTTGGCCTGATGATGCGCGAGGGGCTGCTCAAGGAGAATATCGACGGCGAGGCTTTGCTCTGGGCGCACGACCGGCTGATCGCCCGGCCCGAGGAGCGCCGCATCCTGCTCGTCATCTCCGACGGCGCGCCGGTCGACGATTCGACGCTGTCGGTGAACTCGGGCAGCTACCTCGAACGGCACCTGCGGCAAGTGATCGGCTGGATCGAGACCAAGTCGCCGGTCGAGCTGGTCGCGATCGGCATCGGCCACGACGTCACCCGCTATTACGCGCGCGCCGTCACCATCATGGATGCCGAGCAGCTGGCGGGCGCGATCGTCGAGCAGCTCGCGGCGTTGTTCGACCAGCCGTGATCATGCCCCCGCCCGGCGGATTCGCGGGGCCGGTCAAGCGCTCGGTCACCATCGCGGGACACCCGACGTCGATCAGCTTGGAACCCCCCTTCTGGTCCGCGCTCGAGCGTGCGGCGGAAGCCCGCGCCTTGCCGCTCAACGCCCTGGTTGCGCGCATCGACGCGCTGCGCATCGAGCAGCCGCGCCCGCCCAATCTGGCGAGCGCGATCCGATCATGGCTGCTGCATTATTGCGATTGACGCGCAATAGCGCGCATGCAACGCGAGGCGGATCAAGAACGGAGCTGTCGGATGACCAAGCTGGCGATGCGGCGCGCCTGGTTTCAGGTGCACAAATGGATCGGATTGACCCTCGCGATCCTGATCATTCCCCTGTCGCTCACCGGGTCGGCGCTGGTCTGGGACGAGGGACTGGCGCGAATGCTCAACCCGCAGCGCTACGCCGTGTCCGGCGACGCGCTGCTCGCACCAGAAGCGTATGTCGCCGCGGCCAGCGCTGCGCTCGAGCCCGGCGACCGTATCGCCTCGCTGGCCATGCCCGACGAGGCCGGCCCCGTGGTCGTCTCCGCCACGCCGGCTCAGGCCGGCCCGAAGCGCGCTGGTCCGCCGCAGCGGACCAGCGTCTACCTCGATCCGCCGACCGCGCGGGTGCTCGACGTCGCGCCGAGCGCGTCCGGCCTGCTCCGCACGCTGCACCAGCTCCACGGGACGCTGATGATCCCCGGTGCGGGACGTGCGATCGTGGGGTGGATCGGCGTGGCGATGATGATCTCGTGCTTCACCGGTCTGTGGCTGTGGTGGCCGACCGTCGGCGCCTGGATGCGCGGCCTGCGCTGGCGGCGGCACCGCAACACCGACACCAACCTCCACTACCTGTTCGGCTTCTGGGTCGCGCTGCCGCTGTTCGTCCTGTCGCTGACCGGCGCGTGGATCAGCTTTCCGCAATTCTTCGCGGGGTTGACCGGCGGCGCGCCGCAGCAGCGCGGGCCCGACCGCGGCGCTCTGATGCGCGCCAGGCCGCTTGCCGCGCCGGTGCAGTCGCTCGACGCGGTGTTGGCACGCGCCCGCACGCAGGGCCGCGGCGAGCTGCGCCAGATCAGCTGGCCGACCGATCTCAAGTCCGAGTGGACGGTGTCCTACGCCAATGGCGAGGGCCGTCCCAGGCCGGTGGCCGTGGCGGACGCCGATGGCGCCATCGTCAAGGGCGCGCCGCAGCAGGGCGGTCCGGGCGGGAACCCGGTCGCGCAGCTGATGCGCCGCATCCACGACGGCAACGGCATGGGCATCGTCTGGCAGGTGATCATCTTCATCGGCGGCATCCTGCCCGCGATCCTCGCGGTGACCGGCGTGATCATGTGGTGGCGCGCG
>CAXTNG010000111.1:0-9789 GCA_964245475.1 uncultured Sphingomonas sp.
CGACCGCATGGCCGCGATCATGGCCTTTCAGCGCCGCTTCCGCCCCGAGCTGATCGACGGCGAGATCGATGCCGAGTGCCGGATGATCCTGCTCGCATTGCTGCTTCCCAAGCCGCAGGGCGACGAGTAGGCCGCGGCGCGGCCTGACGCATCCTGCGGCAGGATACGCGCAAGGCCGGTCGGCGGCGCTCGCGCCGTCCGACGACGCGGAATTTACTTCCGCGTCGGCTCCGAGGCGGCTATTGCGATCCGGCCAGAGGGTCGGGCGGCCGCGGGCACGCAAGTGCGCGAGGAAAGTCCGGGCTCCGCGGAACCACGGTGGCGGGTAACGCCCGCCCGGGGCAACCCGAGGGACAGTGCCACAGAGAGCAGACGGCTAAGGCTTCGGCCCAGCCACGGTGAAAGGGTGCGGCAAGAGCGCACCGCGCGCCTGGCAACAGGGGCGGCATGGCAAACCCCACCGGGAGCAAGACCGAATAGGGATGGCGCACGAGCCTGGTTCCGGCTCGCCGTCCGGGTTGGTTGCTGGAGGCGGCGCGCGAGCGCCGTCCTAGAGGAATGGTCGCCCATCCCCGTAAGGGGTGGACAGAACCCGGCTTACAGACCCTCTGGCACTTGTCGCTTCGCGGTTGTCGCCCCGCCTGAATGGCTTATGTGCAGCCGTCATGGCCCGCACGCCCACCCGATCGACCGACTGGGGCTTTCCCCGCTGGCGCGGCTATGGCTCGTCGACCGAGGCGACCACGGTCAGGCTGTGCGACCGCCACGGCTGCACCGAGCGCGGCGATTGCCCCGCGCCCAAGTCCCCCAACAGTCCCGAACGCTGGTATTTCTGCCAGGAGCATGCCGCCGAGTACAACCGCGGCTGGAACTATTTCGAAGGGCTCGACGCCGAGGAAGCCGCCCGGCGCGAGGCGAGCGAGAGCCGCGACGCTTCGGGCTTCTCCACCGCGAGCCACTACAGCTGGGGCGGCCCCGGCGACGGCAGCCGCAGCCGCGACGAGATGCGCGCACTGGACGTGCTCGGGCTCGAAAGCGACGCGCTTTTCGACGATGTTCGCACCACCTGGCGCCGCCTCGCCAAAGCGAACCACCCCGACGTCAAGCCCGACGATGCCGAGGCGGCGAAACGCTTCCAGGCGGTGCAGGCTGCGTACGAGGTGCTGCGCGCTGCGGAGGACGCGCGGACGTGGAAGGGGTAGGATGGCGATAGAGGTCACGCGTCGGAACAAGCGCGTTGAGCAAATATCGGGAGCGTTGATGAACTTGGGCACGGCGCTCACCGGGGCGGTTGCCGTTCGTCTGTTCGATCGCGTCGCATTTGACCTGACTAGCCTTCTCTGGTCAGGGATCGCCGCGTTCCTTATACGGCTGGGGCTGAAGACGATCGGCCTTCTGGAAGAGAAATGGTGAGATGGAAATCCTGTTGCCGCTTTGAGCCGCGGAAAATGCTCCCACTTTCATGGGCCTGTTCATCGGGGCAATCTGGTATGTCTGGTACCGCCGCGAGAAGAAGGCCATGGCTCGCCGCGCTGCCGAGCGCGAGCGGCGAAAGACTTTGACGCCGGCAGAATGATGAGGACGGAGCTTTCGACTGGCGGCGATTAGGCGTAACGCGCCGCAGTCTCCCGGATCAGCGCGATCATGTTCGGGATGCCTTGGGTCCGGTTGGAGCTGAGCTGGCGCGACAGGTCGAACGGGGCGAGCGCGGCGGTCACGTCGGTGGCGAGGATGTGGGCGGGGTCGCGATCCTGCACTGCGAGCAGCACCAGCGCGATGATGCCCTTGGTGATCGCCGCGTTCGAGTCCGCCAGGAAGTGCAGCGTGCCGTCCGCCGCCCGCGTCGGATAGACCCACACCGAGGCCGAGCAGCCGCGGACCAGCGTCGCATCGGTCTTCAGCGCGTCCGGCATTGACTCCAGCTGACGCCCCAAGTCGATCAGTAGCCGGTAGCGGTCGTCGGGGTCGAGGAAGTCATACTCCTCGCGGATGTCGTCGAGCGCGGTCATGCCCGCCGCGCTAGCGGGGGATGGCCTCAGAGGTCCACCCCTGCCGCGATCGCCTCCAGCTTGCGGATGCGCTCGCGCAGGTCGGCGATCTCGATGCGCGCGCCGGCATTTGGGGCAGGTGCCGCGGTCTCGTGCGCCTGCACCAGCGCCTCGCGCTTGAGCTGGAGCCAGCCGTGCCAACCCGACAGGCCGGCAAGCGTCACCATGCCCAGCCCCGTCAGGCCTGCGCCCGCCATCGTCACATAGAAGTCGGGGTCGGTCATCGTCCTCCTCCTGTCTAGCGGTCGCGCAGCCGCTCGATCTCGCGGTCGAGACCGATGCTGCCGTGGTTGTCGGTGACGACGCGCTCCAGCACCGCGATCCGCTCCTTGAGCTGGCGGACCTCATCCTGCATCCGGATCGCGTCGGCGCTCTGGATCGCATTCCCGTGATCGTGCGCGCGGGCCTGGTAGGTGCGGCTCATCACTCGGCCGATCGTGGTGATCAGCAAGATCGCCACCACCATGAATGCAATGGTACCTGACATCACTTGCTCCCCGTGTTCGGTTCAGGCGCTAGTTTACGGACGTGGCGTCGCGCAGCCGCTCGATCTGATCGGACAGATCGGCGCCGCGATCGGTCGCGATCCGCTCCAGGACACGCACCCGCTGTTCCAGCGCCTCGCTGTGCGCGGCATATTGCGCGGCCTTCTCGGCGGTCAGCTGCGCTTGCAGCTCCATCTTACGTTCCTGGAGCTTGAGCCACGGCTTCACGAACACGCCGCCGATGATCGCCAGCAGGCCGCAGCTGATGCCCAGGATCGGGATCAACAGAAAACTGAATTCCATGATCGATCCTCTCAATCCCGCAGCGCGTCAATAGCGCGCGCGGTCCGTTCGGCAGGATCGGTGGCGATGCGCTCGAGCACCGCGATTCGCTCCTCCAGCCGGCCAACCTTGCCGTGCAGTTGCTCGTTCTCCTGGGTCAGCAGCTGCACGCGGCGCTCGTCGTCGACCTCGCCGTTGTGCTTCTCACGAAGGCTCCGGCGATAGGTCTGCGGCTCATAGCCGTGCCGCGCGCGCGTCCAGTTGTTGAAGGCCCAGCAGATCGGTCCCACCGTGATCGCCGCAATCGGGATCAGGAGAGCCAAGTCACCCATCGTTATATCCTCCCCTCAAATGTTCGCGTCAGCGCAGCCGCTCGATCTCGTCGGCCAGCGCGGTGTTGCGGCTGGTGAAGTGCGTCTCCATGTCGGCCAGCCGCCGGTCGATGTCGCGCAGTTTGGAGCGGACCTCGGTCGAGGAGCGCTTGGGATTGCTCCTGACGCCCTGCCAGAACTTGGCGTCGCCGGCGTCCTGATAAAGGTCGGCCGGCTTGTCGTCGGCCATCTTGGCGATAATGATGTAGGCCAGGACGATCCACCATTGTTGCGCGGCGATCGTCATCAGGGCCACGCCCAGGCGCACCCAGAGAACGTCGACGCCGGTGTAGTCGGCGATGCCGGCGCAGACGCCCTTCCACTTGGCGTCCTGCTTATCGAGGTAGAATTTGGTACGGGCAGCCATCTTAGTTGCTCCGAGAGGGTTGGCGATCGATCTGGTAGGTCGGCTGCGGACTGTTCAGCCCCGGCTGCCAGTCGGGATTGTCGGCGGCGACGATGCGCTCCACCGTGTTGAGGCGATCCTCCAGGCGGCGGGCGAGATTGTACATCTCGTCGAGCATGCGCTCGTCCTCCTCGGTGATCTTCGGCGCCTGCTTCCATTTGGTAATGTAGTGGAACACGATCCACGGCAGCGCGACGAAGATGCCGAGGATGGCGATCAGCGGAACAACGGTGTCTTCCATCTCACGCGTCCCCGTTGCTCTTGCTGCCCAGCCGCGCCTTCAGCGCCGCCAGCTCCGCATCCACTCGATCGCTCTGCCGAAGCTCGGCGATCTCCTCCTCCAGCGTCTTCGGCACCGCCAGACCCATCGCCTCGGCGCGGCCCTCGGCCTCGTCGGCGCGGCGCTCGAGCACCTCGAAGCGGCTGAATGCGTCATGCGTCTTGGGTCCCGCGTACATGTCGCGCAGGCGGTAGCGGTTGTTCGCCGTCTCCATCCGCGTCTGCACGCTCGCCTGCTTGGTGCGCGCCTCGCGCAGCTTGACCTGGAGCTTGGCGATGTCCTCCTCGCTCGCGCGGAGCGCATCGTCGAGAACGCCGACCTCGGCGGTCAGCTGCTCGACCATGTCGGCCGCCTTCTGCCGCTCGACCAGCGCCGCCTTGGCGAGGTCCTCGCGGTCCTTCGACAGCGCCAGCTCCGCCTTCTCGGTCCAGTTCGCCTGGAGCTGCTCCAGCTTGCTGACGTGGCGGCGCATCTCCTTCTGGTCGGCGATGGTCCGCGCGGCGGACGCGCGGACCTCGACCAGCGTCTCCTCCATCTCGAGGATGATCATGCGGATCATCTTCGCCGGGTCCTCCGCCTTGTCGAGCAGCTCGGCCATGTTGGCGGCGACGATGTCGCGGGTGCGGGAGAAGATACCCATCGAATACTCCTGGATGGCGAAAAGGCGCGTGGCCATTATGCCGTCAGCCTGCCCTGGGCCGCAACCGCCGTGTGCGGGGCCGCGGGGCCGACCGCCGCGACGACCGCGGTGGCGCTGAAGACGACCGTGCAGGCCAGCGTGGCAACGGTGCGGAACAGATCGGACTTGAGCATGGGAACCTCCTGAGAACCTTGTGGACCGCCGCATTGGCGGGATGCACAGAGCATTGCAGGGGGCGTGCCAAACTGAATTAATGTTGGAATACAGAAGCTTGCCCCATCAGCGTGTTGGTCGAGTAAAACATTGGACTTGCCAACCCTCAGCAATTTGCGCCAATCATCGGCGATGGAGCGCGCCAGTCAGGTCATCGGCCAATCCGGGGTCTTTCTCGACACGTTGGAGCGCGCCAGCCGCGCCGCCGCGCTCGACCGTCCCGTCTTGGTGATTGGCGAGCGCGGCACCGGCAAGGAGCTGGTCGCCGAGCGACTCCATCGCCTCAGCCCGCGCTGGGACCAGCCGCTGGTGGTGATGAACTGCGCAGCGTTGCCCGAGACGTTGATAGAGGCCGAGCTGTTCGGGCACGAGGCAGGGGCCTTCACTGGCGCGACCAAGGCGAGGGCGGGGCGGTTCGAGGAAGCGGACGGCGGCACCCTGTTCCTCGATGAGCTCGGCACGCTATCGATGGCGGCGCAGGACCGGCTGCTCCGCGCGGTCGAATATGGCGAGATCACCCGCATCGGCTCCTCGCGCCCGCTCCGGGTCGACGTTCGTATTGTCGCCGCGACCAACGAGCACCTCCCCGATAAGGTCGACGCGCACGGATTCCGCGCCGACCTGCTCGACCGCCTGTCGTTCGAAGTGGTGACGCTGCCGCCGCTGCGCGCCCGCTCGGGCGACATCGTCGTCCTCGCCGACCATTTCGGCCGGCGAATGGCGGCCGAGATCGGCTGGGAGCGCTGGCCCGGCTTCGGCCCGACCGCGCTCGACCAGCTGACCCAGCACCGCTGGCCCGGCAACGTCCGCGAGCTGCGCAACGTCGTCGAGCGCGCGGTCTATCGCTGGGACCAGGACGGGCCGGTCGACGGGATCGAGATCGACCCGTTCGAGTCGCCCTACCGCCCTCGCGGGCAGGCGCCGGCGGTCAAGCCTGCCAAAGCCGAGGCTTCCTCGGGGGAGGACGTCGCCGCCTGCGAGGTCGGCCCCTCCGACTTCAAGAGCCGCGTCTCCCGGTTCGAGCGCGAGCTGCTGACCCGCGCGCTTGCTGAGAACCGCTTCAACCAGCGCCACACCGCGGAGGCGCTCGGCCTCACCTACGACCAGCTCCGCCACGCGCTCAGGCGCCACGACCTGATCGCAGCGGGGTGACGTGGGAATTGGGATGCGTTAGCCATCCCGCATGCGCCTCGCACCCCTCACCACGCTCGCCCTCCTCCTCACCACGCCCGTCTTCGCACAGGATGCGAAAACCGAGGTAAAGACCGAGACCAAGACCGAGCGCGATCCCGCCGTCCCGCCGCCGGTCGTGTCCGTCACCCACCACAGCGGCACCTTCGGCGGCCAGCGCATCGCTTATCGCGCGACCACTGGCGAGACCTACCTCAAGGACAAGGACGGCAAGCCGCTAGCCGCGATCACCTCCTACGCTTACGTCAAGGAAGGGCCGGTTGATCCCAATCGCCCCGTCACCTTCCTGTGGAACGGCGGCCCCGGCTCGGGCTCGCTGTGGCTCCACATGGGCGCGTTCGGGCCGAAGCGCGTCGTCATCCCGTCGGATGCGAAGGACGACGGCGCGCCGCCCTATCCGATCGTCGACAATGCGGATTCGCTGCTCGACGCAACCGACCTCGTCTTTATCGACCCCGTCGGCACCGGCTGGAGCCGGGCGCTCGGCAAGACCGATCCCAAGGATTACTGGGGCGTCACCAAGGACGCCCGGTCGATGGCCCAGTTCATTCGCCTGTGGCTGGACGCCAACGGCCGCTGGAACGCCCCCAAATTCATCGGCGGCGAGAGCTATGGCACCACCCGCTCGGCGGCGGTGATCCACGAGCTGGAGGGCGGCTACACCGACGTCGCGGTCAACGGCATCATCCTGATCTCCTCGATCATGGACTTCAGCGAGGCCGCCGACGCGCCCGGCAACGAGCTGGCCTATGTCACCAACTTGCCCTCAATGGCGGCCACCGCCTGGTATCACGACAGGGTGCCGAACAAGCCCGCCACGGTGGAGGCGTTCGTCACCGAGGCGCGCGCCTTTGCGATCGGACCGTACGCGTCGGCGCTGCTCAAAGGGAATGCGCTCACGCCCGAGGAGCGCGTCGCGATCCGGCCGCAGCTGGCGCGCTTCACCGGCGTGTCGGAGCAGTTCCTGGACCGCGCCGACCTGCGCCTGTCGCCTGCACGCTTCTACAAGGAGCTGCTGCGCGACCGCGGGCTGACGATCGGCCGCCTCGACACCCGCTACACCGGCAAGGACTATGATTCCGCGGGCGAGCAGCCGGACAACGATCCCAGCTTCTACGCCATCGACGGCGCCTATACCACCGCCATCAACGCCTATGCACGCGAGACGCTGAAATACTCGCCGGACCTGGTCTATTCCTCGATCGGTGCGGTCAAGAGCTGGGACTGGAAGCTAAGCGACAACCCGGACGACGACCAAAGCTACCTTAATGTCGCGCCATACATCGGCCGCGCGCTGCGCGAGAACAGCGGCCTCAGGGTATTTGCGGCGCAGGGCTATTACGATTTCGCGACGCCCTTCTTCGGCGCCGAATACTCGCTGAGCCGCACCGGCATCCCGAACGACGGGCGCATCCAGTGGCACTATTATCACGCCGGTCACATGATGTACGTTCGCGACGAGGACCTGCATCGCCTGTCCGGCGACATCCGAGCGTTCATCCGCGCACGCTAGCTACGCTTGCGTCACGAGGCTGGCGGGAGCATTTGCTGCCGGTCGGCGTTGATCCAGCGCAAACTTCCGGAGGGACTCCCATGGCTTTCGAACTGCCCCCGCTGCCCTACGACTATGACGCGCTCGAGCCGACGATCGACGCCGAGACGATGCGCTTCCACCACGACAAGCACCACAAGGCGTACACCGACAAGCTCAACGAGGGCGTATCGCAGGACCCGGCTCTGGAGGGCAAGTCGATCGAGGACATCCTCGGCATGATCTCCTCGCAGCCGCCGCTCGTCCGCAACAACGGCGGCGGCTATTGGAACCACGACTTTTTCTGGAAGACGATGAAGGGCGGCGCCAAGGAAAACGGGGGCCAGCCGTCCGGCAAGCTGGCGGACGCGATCGAGCGCGACCTCGGCGGGCTCGACAAGCTGAAGGAGGAGTTCAACACCAAGGGCGCGGGCCAGTTCGGCTCCGGCTGGGCGTGGCTGATCGCGGACAGCGACGGCAAGCTCAAGGTCACCTCGACGCCCAACCAGGACAACCCGCTGATGGACGACGCCAAGGAGCCCGGCACGCCCCTGCTCGGCAACGACGTCTGGGAGCACGCCTATTACCTGACCTATCGCAACGACCGCGCCGCGTACCTCAAGGCGTGGTGGGACGTGGTCGATTGGGACATTGTAGGCCAACGCTACGGCGCTGTGGCGGGGTAAGGCTCACTCCGGCGGCAACTGCTCCGCTGCCGCCTCGCCTTCCGGCAGGGTCAGGCCGTGTCGCATCAGCATCGGTACGTTCGCCAGGCCGAACGTGACCGACAAAAGCGACACCCCCCAGACTTTGACCGTCAGCCAGGTATCGAAGCTGAGCGTCGCGCGCAGCACCTCATTCAGCCCGGCCATGGCGAGAAAGAACAGCGCCCAATTGCGGCTGAGCAGGATCCAACCGCGCTCGGTAAGGCCCGTAAACCCCGCTTCGAGCAGGTATCGCAGCAGCGGCCGTCCCGTGAGCAAACCGGCGAACAGAAGTGTCGACAGCAGCAGATAGATTGCGGTTGGCTTGAGCTGAATGAACCGTGGATCGCGCAGCCACAGGGTCAAACCTCCAAAGCCGATGACCAGCGCCGCGGAGAGCCACAGCATCGGCGATACGCGCCCCAGCCGAAGCTTAGACACCAAGACTGCGACGGTGATCGCGGCCATGAAGGCAAATGTTCCCGTGAACGGGCCAGCGACTTTGGTAGCCACGAACCAGACCGCAAGCGGGCCATAGTCGAGCGCGAGCGAGAGACCGCCGGACGTGCGCGCCATTACTTTCGCGCGCCCTCCACGCCCGCGATGATCCGGCTCACCTCGCGCGCATCGAAAGGCCGCAAATCGCCCATCCCCTCGCCGACCCCGATCGCGTGGATCGGCAGCCCGAACCGTTCCGCCGCCGCGACCAGCACGCCGCCTCGCGCGGAGCCATCGAGTTTGGTCATCACCAGTCCTGTCACTCCTGCCACATCCTTGAACACTTCGATCTGGTTCAACGCATTCTGCCCGGTCGTCGCGTCGAGCACGAGCACCACGTCGTGCGGCGCCTCCGGGTTGAGCCGCCCGAGCACCCGCCGGATCTTGGCGAGTTCGTCCATCAGTTCGCGCTTGTTCTGCAGGCGCCCGGCGGTGTCGACGATCAGCACGTCGATGCCGGTCGCGGTCGCCTGCTTCACCGCCTCGTACACGATCCCCGCCGCGTCGCCGCCTTCCTTGCCCGAAACGATCGGCACGCCGACCCGCTGTGCCCAGGTTGCGAGCTGTCCGATCGCGGCGGCGCGGAAAGTGTCGCCGGCGGCGAGCATTACGCCGTAATCCTGCTCCATCAAGAGGTGCGCGAGCTTGGCGATGGTGGTCGTCTTGCCGGACCCGTTGACTCCGATCACCAAGATCACCTGCGGCCGCGGGAAAGCATCGATCTCCAGCGGCGTCGCGACCGCGGTGAGCGCCTTCTCCACCTCCTCGGCAACGACGAGGCGGATACCGAGTTCCTCCATGTTGCGCTCGAAGCTGCCCTCGGCGAGCCGCTTGCGGATGTGACCCGCGGTACCCGGCCCGAGATCCGAGGCGATCAGCGCCTCCTCGATCTCGTCGAGCGTCTCGTCGTCCAGCCGTGCGGTGCCGAGTCCCGCGAGGTTGCCGACCAAGCGGTCGGATGTGCGCCGGAAGCCGCCGAGCAGCTTCTCGTGCCAGGACGTGCTCATACGCAAACGCCTTCGAGGTAGGTCGCGGACGCGCGTGCGATACGGACGCGCTGGATGGAACCGGCGGGCGAGGGCGGCACCCGCACCTCGGCAAAGTTGGCGGCATGCCCGCGGTCGCCCGCCGGTTCCATCC
>CAXTNG010000112.1:0-9761 GCA_964245475.1 uncultured Sphingomonas sp.
CTATATACGTGCGTGACCCATCCTCTAGCTTCTTCGCTTGGGGGCTTCGGCTGCATAACGCAGCATGGCCTCGTCAAACCCTTGGTGCAAGGCCAAGCCCTTGAAGATGCCTTGCCCCATCAGCGTCTTATAGACGCCGAGCAGTGTAGCGGCCTTCACACGATCCTCGGGGTTCGCGTCCCTGTCTTCGGCAACATAGGCGAGATACTCAAAATTCTTGGGCGCGTATTCGTCAGGTGGCGGAAGATCAACGTTGCGCAAGTCGCCCAAGATCAGGTTCTGGTAGTCTTTGCCGG
Source organism: uncultured Sphingomonas sp. (assembly GCA_964245475.1). Taxonomy (GTDB): domain Bacteria; phylum Pseudomonadota; class Alphaproteobacteria; order Sphingomonadales; family Sphingomonadaceae; genus Sphingomonas. The sequence goes on from CAXTNG010000112.1 coordinate 297, forward strand.
AGAACATCCAGAGATATATGCCGCTAGCGACGGCATTGATTATGGTGATGGCAAAGGCGGCGCCATAGAACACCGCAACCGCGATAAGACCCGCCCATGGTCCGATCCGGGCATATGGGGCATTGAAATAACGGTCCCACGCCACGCCTGCCCCAAAGATGACGGCAAGGCCGATCAAACCCTGTTTGATGTAAACTGCCCAGACACGCTTATCCATGCGAATCCCCCGCGTTCGCCCGACGCCAGTCGGGACGGTTTGCCACGCGGATCACGGGGAAGCGCGCCTCCCGTATTCCCCATGCGGGTCTTTTATTCCGGGAGCCGCCCGACAAGGCGGTCCCCGTGATCACGCGCGGTGTGCGCACCGCCTCGGCTGGCAAAGGCTCTGGCGGCGGCGATCGTCTAACATAGATTTGCGCGGCCATCTAGCGCCGTACCGATCATTGCCTTGCCAGAATTAAGTATTGACGCTTGCATGCCATACCGAATCGTGTAGCGGCAGAGGTATGGTTAGCATTGCCACAATCCGCAGCGCCCGCGCCGACATTGCGAAGCGGCGGGCTGAACTCGACAATGAAGAGCGCGAACTGGAAATTGCCGAGCGCGTTTGGTCGCGCCTTAGTGGACAAGCCGAGACGGCAAAGCGTCCCGGTCGTCAGAAGTCGGCTGGCGGTATTGCGCCAGCTTATGCCGTCGTTCTTGCCGCGATCGACGGGCGGGAAGGAACCATCGCGCGCGATGCGCTGCGGACCGAGATAGACGCTGGGCGTCTCAACCCGATCAGCGACAACGGCTTTACGACGCTGCTAAGCAAGATGCGCGGCGCGAAGCATATTGAGACCGAAGGCGACGTGGTTCGTCGCGCACGGGTCGATGATGGAGGTTCCGGTGTGAGTTAGTCCGTAAAAGCAGAACGGCCCGACCTGAGGGCCGGGCCGAACCGCAACCTACTCTGAAGCCGCCATAGGCGCCCTCGGAACAGCCGCTGAGAGGACTGCTGTTTCGCATATGGCGGGCTTCAGGGCAAGGGGAAGCACGCCCATGAAACCCGTTCGCGGATATCTGCGCATTCGGAATCGTCGCCTGTACCGTGTGCGTCCGCACATGCGGCGCTAAGTTAGGCTTTCCGGCTTATCATCCACCTTCTGACGCGGGGGCCGTGGAGACGGTCCCCGTTTTTGCTTTGCGGTCGCGACATTTTCGGCAACCTCGGCAGGGTCTGTGCCGATGAGTCGACGCAAGGCTTCACCAAATTCCATATCCAGCCCAAGCGGTTTTTCCGGCGATCCCTTCATGCGATCAATTCCTTGTACCGGAGCCTGCCGCCAGTGCTCGCCAGCAGCTCGTTGACCCGAGCGCCCTCGCCCATGTTGCGGAGGTTGAAGCGCCAAGCGCTTTCGGAGACGTAGCGGTTGAGGTGCTGCGGCGTCACATAATGGTGGATGCCGATGATCTGGCGCTTCAACAGCGACCAGAACCCCTCGATGCTGTTAGAATGATGCCCGTCGCGGACATACTCGCCAGCGCTGTGACGGACGACGCCATGATCGAACGTGCGGCCAAGGTGGCGATACCCGCTATGCTCGTCGGTCGAAACCTTGGCGCCAGGCGCAACCACGGCATGAACAAAGCCGTCCAGAACCGCCGTCGCCGTGCTGTCAACGACAGTTGCAACAACGCTGCCACCGCGCTCCATAGCGCCGATCACTGCCGTCTTGCCCGCTGTGCCCGGCGCATTCTTGGGATCGCCCTTGTGACGGTTGGACGCCTTGCCGCCGACATAGGTTTCGTCAACTTCAACCTCACCATCCAAAGGCTTGTTGAATGATTGCGTGCGTGCGGCATGGCGGAGCCGGTGCAGCATGAACCAAGCCGTTTTCTGCGTCACCCCAAGGTCGCGCGCCAGCGTCGTGCTGGCGATGCCCTTCTTGTGCGAGGTGATTAGCCAAATAGCCATGAGCCACTTGCGCAGCTCAATCTTGGTATCCTCGAAAATCGTGCCGACCTTGATGCTAAACCGCTTGCGGCAATCCCCGCACTTATGCGTGCGGTTGTCGCTGAAATGATAGACCCGCGTCGAGCCGCAATGCGGACAGAACGCGCCGCCCGCCCAACGGATCGCCGTGAAATGGTCGATCGCGGATTGCTCGTCAGGAAACGCCGCCATAAGCTGGAACAGCGTGTCGAACGGCTGGATTGCTGGATCGTGTGCCATGAACGCTCATTACCGCATTCCTACTGCTGGGTCAAGCACGTATATAGGCACCTCAAGGGAAGGGGCTTAATGGACCCTCAACCTTCTCGCGCGTTGTGCGTCCCATGATCCGTGCCCTCCCCCTCGCCGCCCTGCTCGTCTCCACTGCCGCTGCGGCGCAAGTGCCCGCGGGCAATTCCGCGCCGCAGCCGGTGCCGTTCGTCGACACGATCCCGGCGGCGCGCGACGTGCCCTACCCCGGCACATTGACCGTCGAGGTCGATGCGACCGACACCGAGCGCGGCATTTTTCGCGTCAAGGAGACGGTCCCGGTCGCCCGCGCGGGCGCGATGACGCTGCTGTTCCCCAAGTGGCTGCCCGGCGCGCACAACCCGCGCGGCGAGATCGAGAAGCTGGCGGGCCTGGTCATCCGCGCCAATGGCCGGATCGTGCCGTGGACGCGCGATGCGCAGGACGTGTTCGCCTTCCATCTCGACGTGCCCGCGGGCGCGCGGCGGCTCGAACTGGAATTCCAGTTCGTCTCCGCGACCAAGGCCGATCAGGGCCGCATCGTCGCCACCCCCAACCTCGTCAGCCTCCAGCCGAACTCGGTGAGCCTCTATCCCGCGGGTTACTACACCCGCCGCATCCCGGTGACGTTCAGCGCCCGCTTTCCGGCGGGCTGGACCGCGGCGGGCGCGCTCGCCGCCAAGGTCACGCGTGCGCCCGACAGCGTCACCTATGTGTACGAGCAGACCAATTACGAGATCCTGGCCGACTCGCCGATCCTGGCCGGGCGCTATGGGAAGAGCTGGCCGCTCAGCGACCGCGTGACGCTCAACGTCTTCGCCGATTCGCCCGAGCAGCTCGCCGCCACGCCCGAGCAGATCGACGCGCACAAGCGGCTGGTCGAGCAGGCGGTGAAGACCTTTGGCGCGCAGCATTACGATCATTATGCTTTCCTGCTGTCGCTGACCGACCAGCTCGGCGGCATCGGGCTGGAGCACCACCGATCGTCGGAGAACGGCAGCAAGCCGGGCTATTTCACCGACTGGGCGAGTACCGCACCGAGCCGCAACCTGCTGCCGCACGAGTTCACCCACAGCTGGGACGGCAAGTTCCGCCGCGGCGCGGACCTGTGGACCCCCGATTTCCGCACGCCGATGCGCAACTCGCTGCTCTGGGTCTATGAGGGGCAGACGCAATTCTGGGGCTATGTGCTGCAGGCGCGCTCGGGACTGGTGTCGAAGCAGGACACGCTCGACGCGCTGGCGGCGATCGCCGCCAACCTCGATCTTGCCCCGGCGCGGCAATGGCGGCCGCTGATCGACACGACGCTCGACCCGATCATCGCCAACCGCAAGCCCAAGGGCTGGCTCAGCTGGCAGCGGTCGGAGGATTATTACAACGAGGGGCTGCTGATCTGGATGGAGGTCGATGCGATGCTCCGCCAAAAGTCGGGCGGTGCCAGGTCGATCGACGATTTCGCTCAGCGCTTCTTCGGCGTGCGCGACGGCGACTGGGGCGAGCTGACCTACACGTTCGAGGATGTCGCCGCGACGCTGAACGGCATCGTGGCGTACGACTGGGCCGGGTTCCTCCGCCAGCGGCTGACGGAGACGGGCAAGCCGGCACCGATCGGGGGCTTTGCGATGAACGGCTACCGGCTCGCCTTCACCCCCGAAGCCACCTCTTATTTCAAGCAGGCGGAGAAGGCGAGGGGAACCGACCTGAGCTACTCGCTCGGGCTCGTCGCGGACAAGGACGGCAACGTCACCGCCTCGATCTGGGACGGGCCGGCGTTCAAGGCGGGTGTCGATGTCGGCACCGCGATCGTTGCGATCAACGGCCAGGGCTGGTCGCGGGAGCGCCTGCTCGCCAGCGTCGCAGCCAAGGCGCCGTTCAGGCTCCTCGTCAAGACCGGCGAACGCTATCGCGAGGTGACGGTCGACTATCGCGACGGCCCCCGCTATCCGCGCTTCGAGAAGATCGGCACCGGCGACGGCGGGCTCGACCGCCTGCTCGCCCCACGCTGACATCCATCAACAGGGAGCTCCCATGCGCATCGATCTGATTCCGGTCGGCAAGTCGCCGCCCGACGACCTCAACGTCATCATCGAGGTGCCGACCGGCGGCGAGCCGGTGAAGTACGAGTTCGACAAGGCCTCCGGCGCGCTGTTCGTCGACCGCATCCTGCACACGCCGATGCGCTACCCGGCGAACTACGGTTTCGTGCCGCACACGCTGAGCCCCGACGGCGACCCGCTCGATGCATTGGTCATCGCGCGCTCGCCCTTCATTCCGGGCTGCGTCGTGCGCGCGCGGCCGATTGCGGTGCTCAACCTGGAGGACGAGGCCGGCGGCGACGAGAAGCTGGTCTGCGTGCCGGTCGATTCGACCTTTCCCTATTATTCCAACGTCGACGAGCGCGCCGACATGCCCGAGATCGTGTTCGAGCAGATCGAGCACTTCTTCACCCACTACAAGGACCTGGAGAAAAAGAAGTGGGTGCGCGTCGGCACCTGGGGCGACCGCGAGGAAGCGCGGCGGATCACGCTGGAGGCGATCGACCGCTATGCGGCGGCCAAGGATAAGGGCGAGGAACCGCACGACCAGCCGGAGGTGGCCGGGCGCGAGTAGTTACCGCCCTGCCAATCGCCGAAGCGCGTCGCCGGTGACGCGCTGCACCGTCCACTCGTCCATCCCGGCCGCGCCGATCGCGCGGTAGAAGGCGATCGCGTCGACGTTCCAGTCGAGCACCGCCCATTCGAACCGCCCGCAGCCGCGGTCGAGCGCGATGCCGGCGAGGTGACGGAGGAGCACCTTGCCGACCCCTCGGCCGCGCGCCTCGGGCGTGACGTAGAGGTCTTCGAGGTAGAGGCCACGGCGGCCGGTCCAGGTCGAGAAATTGTGGAAGACCAGCGCGAACCCTGCGGGTGCGCCGTCGACATCGGCGATCACCGCCTCGGCGGCAGGCTGCGGGCCGAACAGGGCGTCCGCGAGCGTGTCCTCGGTCGCTTCCACCGCATCCGGCTCGCGCTCGAAGGTCGCGAGATCGCGGACGAAGCGGAGAATGGTTGCAACGTCGCCGCGGGCTGCGGGGCGAACCGCGATCATGCCGCCGCCTCCACCGGCTGCGCCATGTCGCGCCGCCGCGCCGCGTAGAGGCAGGCCGCGACGATGATCGCAGCACCCGCGAGCGTGGCCGGCGCGACGCTCTCGCCGAACACCAGCCAGCCGAGGATCGCGGCGTAGACGAACGAGGTGTATTCGGTGGTCGCGAGATAGCCCGTCTCGCCGTGCGCATAGGCCCAGCCGAGCAGGAACAGCGACGCGGTGGCGAGCATCGCGCCGGCGACGATCTTCCACCACTCGCCCGCCGGCGGCTGCGCGAGCAGCCAGGGGGCGGCGAGGAGGAGGATGGCGGTGACGATGACCGGTTGCAGGAACGCGATCTCCGCGGGCTTCGCCGCCTGCGCCTGCATCCGCGCGACGACGAGGTTGCAGGCGTAGAGCACCGCCGAGGCGAGGATCGCCCCCGCACCTGCCATCGCCTGCGGCCCCGGCACGGCGCTCCGTTGGCCGAGCAGGATCACCCCGACCCCGCCGAGCGCACCCATCGACGCGACGGCCGCCCGTGCGCCGACCCGCTCGCCGAGTAGCGCGGCGCCGAGCAGCAGCGCCAGGAGCGGTGCGATGTACGAGAGCGAGATCGCCTGCGCCATCGGCACCCGTGCCAGCCCCCAGAAGAACAACAGGGTCATCGCCGCCGCAATACACCCGCGCAGCAGGTGCAGCCGCATTGCCGAGGCGCTCGGCCGCTCCGCCCCGCTCGCCATCCACGCACCCGCGCCGAAGATCACCGAGGCGCCCGTCCGCCACACGATCGCGTTGTAGACGCCGAGCGCAAGCGTCAGCGACTTCATGAACGCGTCCATCACCGAGAACAACCCGATCCCCGCCGCCGCCACCGCAAAGGCGAGCGCGGGGGTGAGATGGCGGGAATGGGTCAACGGATCAGCCGTATGTCGATGCCGAGCTTGCCATCGAAGGATGCCATGCGGCGGTCGGCCGTATAGACTTTGGCTTTGCGCTCCAGCGCGAGCGCCAGACAGGCACAATCGCCGAGCGACAGTCCGGACGACCGCGTCGGCTCTCTCAAACGACCGGCGGCAACCGCCTGCGTTCGCGTGAAGTCGACGGGGGAGACGTCCTGCGCGACGATGATGGCGAGAACCTCGTCCAGATCGGCTCCTCGTTCGCCCGCTCGAGCGCAGCACTCGGAAACGTTGACGGTGGACATGAGACTACCGGCGACGACCTCTTCGACGACATGCCCGCCGGGTTCGTCGAGCAGCATCGCCATCAACGCTGCTGCGTCGAGGACAACCGTCACCGATCTCCCCAATCGGAGCGATTCTCGGCGACGAACTGATCCACCGTGTAATCAGAGCCGAAGATATCGCGCATGCGCCGACGCGCGTGCTGCAACGCCTGCACACGTGTGCGGATCGAAAAGGCACCATCTTCACGTTCGATGACAACCGAATCGCCGTCTTTGATGCCGAGTTCGCGGCGGATATCGGCGGGGATGACGATCTTGCCGCCCGAGATTACTTTGGCTTGGTAGGTCATGTCAGGCCCTCCAGGACCTGAGCCATAGCACAGGACCTATTCGGCCGCCACATTTGCGCTTTCCTCGGCCGCCTCGATCTCCGCCGCCTTGGCCTCGACCAGCCGGACGATGTGGTCGATCATGCCCTCGTCCTGAACGTGGTGGTCGGAGACGCCGGACAGATAGACCATGTGCTTGCCCGCGCCGCCGCCGGTGATGCCGATGTCGGTTTCGCGCGCCTCGCCGGGGCCGTTGACGACGCAGCCGAGGACGGAGAGCGACATCGGCGTGCGGATGTGGGTCAGGCGCTCCTCCAGCGCCTGGACGGTGCGGATCACGTCGAAGCCCTGGCGCGCGCAGCTGGGACAGGACACCACGCGGACGCCGCGGTTGCGGATGCCGAGCGCCTTCAGCATCTCGAAGCCGACGCGGACCTCCTCCTCGGGCTCGGCGGACAGCGACACGCGGATCGTGTCGCCGATGCCGAACCAGAGCAGGCTGCCGATGCCGATCGCGGACTTGACCGTCCCGCCGACGAACCCACCCGCCTCGGTGATTCCCAGGTGCAGCGGGCAATCGACCTGCTCGGCGAGCTGCTGATAGGCGGCGACCGCGAGGAACAGGTCGGACGCTTTCACCGCGACCTTGTATTCGTGGAAATTATGGTCCTGGAGCAGCTTGATGTGGTCGAGCGCGCTCTCGACCAGCGCGTCGGGGCACGGCTCACCATATTTCTCGAGCAGGTGGCGCTCGAGGCTGCCGCCGTTGACGCCGATGCGGATGGCACAACCGTTAGCCTTGGCGGCGCGCACCACCTCCGCCACGCGCTGTGACGAGCCGATGTTGCCGGGATTGATCCGAAGGCACGCCGCGCCCGCATCTGCGGCTTCCAGCGCGCGCTTGTAGTGGAAGTGTATGTCCGCGACGATCGGCACGCGCGCCGCGCGTACGATCTGCGGCAGCGCGGCCGTCGCCTCGACGTCGGGGCAGGACACCCGGATGATGTCGACGCCGACCTCCTCGCAGGGGCGGATTTGGTCGATCGTGGGGCGCGCGGCGTCGGGCGGGGGGTTGGTGATGGTGTGCGCGGTGACCGGCGCATCGCCGCCGACGGGGACGTTGCCCACCATGATTTGGCGGCAGGGACGGCGCTGGATGTCGCGCCACGGACGAATGGACATGAGCACGCTATACCGCGCAATTGGTTGCGGTTCAAAGACGATAGGGCCATCTGCTGAGCGCGATGCGCAGGCACTACGGCATGGACTGGCTGCGGATCGGCGCGTTCGGGATCCTGATCCTCTACCATATCGGGATGGTGTTCGTGCCGTGGCCGTTCCACGCCAAGAGCGCGCATGTGGCGGAATGGGCGCTGATCCCGATGCTGGCGGCGAACGCGTGGCGGCTGACGCTGCTGTTCGTCGTGTCGGGCTATGCGACGCGTGCGCTGCTCGGGCGGGCGCATAGCCTGTCCGCGTTCCTGAAGGGCCGGAGCGACCGGCTGCTGATCCCGCTGCTGTTCGGTGTGCTGCTCGTCGTGCCTCCGCAGCCCTGGGTGGAGCTGGTCACCGGGCACGGCTACACCGGCGGTTTCCTGACTTTTTGGGCGCGCGACTATTTCCGCTTCGACACGCTCGCCGGCATCCTGCTGCCCAACTGGCATCATCTGTGGTTCGTCGCCTATCTGTGGGTCTATACCGCGCTGCTGGCGGTGAGCATGGTGCTGGTCAGGCCGCTGAGGTGGCAGCACGCATTCAACCATCTGTTCTGCGGCTGGGGCATCCTTTTCGCACCGCTGGTCTGGCTGGGGTGCATCCACGCCTGGTGGTATCCAATGGCGGCGGAGACGCACGGGCTGGTCGACGACCCGATGGCGCATCTGGAGTATCTGCCCGCCTTCCTGTTCGGCTTCGGGCTGGCGCGGTCGGAGTGCGCGATGGCGGCGATCGTGCGCATTCACCGCTGGGCGGCGGTGCTGGCGCTCGCCGGATACGCCTGGGTGGTCGCGGTGCAGGTCGGCGCGGTGCCGATGGGCGGCGGCTGGGTGCCGGTCTACGGCCTCGCGCATGCGGTCGAGCAATGGGCTGCGGTGATCGCGCTGATCGGCTTTGCCGAGCGCCACTGGAACCGCGACCGGCCGATCCGGCACACGCTGACCGAGGCGGTATTTCATTTCTGCCTCGTCCAGCAGACGGTGATCGTCGTCGTCGCCTATTGGCTGCTCGATGCGGGCCTGACCGGCTGGGGCGAGTTCGCGGTGCTGGTTGTGGCGACCGTTACGGCGTGTGCGGCCTTCTACCTGGTCGGACGGCGGATCGGGCCCCTGCGGCCGCTGATTGGACTCCGGCGGCACCCCCGCGCGGCTCGGGCGTTAGCGTGAGATGAGCTGGACCCTCTTGATCCATGGCGGCGCGGGCGGCATGGCGCACGGCACGCTGAGCGCGGAGCAGGACGCCGCGGCTCGTGCCGGGCTCGCAGCAGCACTCGATGCGGGCGCGGCTCTGCTGGCGGGCGGCGGCACGGCGCTCGACGCGGTCGAGGCTGCGGTCGCCGCCCTCGAGGACGATCCCGCCTTCAACGCCGGGCGCGGCGCGGTGCTGACCGCCGACGGCACGATCTCGCTCGACGCCGCGATCATGGCGGGCGACAGCCGCGC
>CAXTNG010000113.1:0-5177 GCA_964245475.1 uncultured Sphingomonas sp.
CCTCCTGGCTCCCCAGAGCCTATCATCGGTGTCCGTCAAACCGAGGGAAGATCACAGAGCCTATCATCGGTGTCCGTCAAACCGAGGGAAGATCACCTCCGCCACCGCGGGACCAAACCTCAGCGCAGGCGCGCTACATCACCGCCAACACCACTGCCGCGAAGCGGCTTCGTGCTCTGGGGCGCCTTGCTGCCGTCCGGCCGGGTCTGAACAAAGGGCAGCTTCTGCCCCATGAGCGACCGAAAGCGGACGGGCGGCTCTCCACCAGGTACTCGCTGCTCTAGCGCGAGCAGCCTGGAATTGACGAGCACGACGAGCGGGCGGGTTAATCGAGTAGCGCGCCGGGCGCCACACCCAGAGGTTGAGCGAGCTTCTCCACGACCGTGATCGTGGGATTGCGAGCGCCACGCTCTATGTCGCTAACGTACGTCCGGTGTATCCCCACCTCATCGGCAAACGCCTCCTGGCTCCAGCCTTTCTCCTGACGGAGGCGGCGGACGTTAGAGCCGAGGCGATGGCGGATATCCACGCCCGCGTAGAGGCGCGCCTGTCGCTGATCAATCTACAGACGATGAGAGACATCACGGTTGACTGTGGTGGCGCATGAAGCAACACCGTTGTCACTTATTGTCTACAGAGGGCGTTATGAGCCGTTACAGGTCGCAGGTGCGCGAGGTCATCAACCGCAACGCGCTGGTCACGCTCGCGCTGGAGCACGGCTTTAACGCCTTTCTCCCCGTCTATGACGGCGGTGTCGACTTTATCCTCTACCGCGAACCGGACGGGGTAATACGCAAGGTCCAACTAAAGGGTCGTTGGTACATCGACCGTAAGTACGTCGGACGCGACATTTGGATCGCATTCCATGTCGATGGCGCCTGGTTCCTGGCCCCGCACGACGAGCTGGTCGACATGGGCGAGCGTGCCGGCTTCACCGCCACCGCCTCCTGGCTCGAGGGCGGCGCGTACAGCTGCCCCAGGCCGTCGAAGGCGATGGCGGCAAAACTCGCCGCCTATCGTTTCGGAGACGTCGAGGTCACCACTCCTGAGGCCGGCTGAGCTTGGGCTTCGGCTCGCGCGGGCCGAACATCGAGACCACCTCGACCGAGGGTCCAGCGATGCGCCTCCTCTCCTCTCGGGCTAGGAACTGTGACATGCTGTCGATCTGATCGTCGTGCTTGCCGTGCGGGAACTGCAGCACCTCCGCCTTGAGGTCGTCGAGCCACGGCGCTTCCAAAGGTAGCAGAACGCGTCCCTGCTCGATCACGTGGCTGACGGTATGCACTCGCGTCACTTTGTCTTTCTCAGCTTTGATGCGCATGGGCGTCGGCACCGACGGGTTGCATTGGAAACGGAGGAGGTCGGCGAGCTGGATGCCGGCCGCGGCATCTTCGATCAGGATCTCATCCGGCCTCCAGCGCTCCGCCTCCCTGATCGCGGTGTCGAGAAGATCGGGGAAGTTAAGCTTCCGGCGGATCACGGTCAGTAGATAGTATTGGAATCCCAGCACCGCCCACACGGTGCAGACGCTGTAGTCAGCGAACTCGGTGTCCTTGGACGCGCAGTCCCAGCTCATCACCACCCGCACGGCGCCGCGCGGCGGACGTTCGTCATAAGCGCCGAACCACCGCCAGTCGATCACACCGCCATCCTCAGGGAGCGGGTCCTGCTGGTACTGTGACGAGAAAGCGCGCGAGCCGAGCTGGATCTTGAGCTCGTCCAGCACGTGACGCGGCTCGCGTTCGAGATCGAGCACGTCACTTTCGTGGCGCTCATGCCAACGATCAGGGCCGAGCTGGAGGCGCTGAGGCTCGATGGCGATCGCTGGGATGGTGAGCGCGTCCCACGCCCCATGGCGGCGCACGTGCCCGACCAGATCATCCATATGCAGTCGCTGCATCACGATGATGATGCCGTCGCGGGCCTTGTTGTTGAGACGGGACGACAACGTACGATCATACCACTCGTTCACCTTGGTACGTAGCGCCTCGGACATCATGTCGTCGGGCTTGCCGGGATCGTCTATGACGATCAGCCCCGCGCCCGTGCCGGTGATGGTGCCGCCCACGGACGTTGCAGATCGGTAGCCGCCAGCGGTGGTGCGGAAGTAGCGCTCAGTATCCTTGTCCGGACTTACCGCTGTCTTTGGGAACGAGGCCCGGTACCAGGCGCTCTTCATCACCTGCCGGGTCATCGCCGAGAAGCGGTCGGCCAGATCCTGCGAATAGCTGACGCAGATGATCTTGAGGGTTGGATCGTGCCCCAGCAGCCAGGCGACCAGCGCCACCGACGCGCAGATCGACTTCAGCGACCGTGGAGGCACTTCGATCAGCTGGCGCCGCCGTCGCTTCCTGCCGGCCTCGGCCAAGGCATAGCACATCGCCTCGATATGGGGAGCACCGATGAACTCCTCGCCCGGCACCACCTCCCGGAACACGCGTTGAACGAACGTATAGAAGTCCGAGCGGAGCAGCGCCTGGAATACGGCCATCTGGTTCATGCGCCGTCTCCCTGACTGTGCCGCTGAAGATAGGCGTCAAGTAGCGCCTGATCCTCGGGCTCGACCTCGACGGCCGGGGTTGGCGCCCCCGCCTCCATCTGCTGCGCCATCGTCAGCAATTTCTCGATGGCGCGGTGATCGCCCTTGACGACGGCGTTCTGGACCAGACGCTTCAGCGCCGCGGCGAGCACGGTGATTTGCTTCTTTTTCCCGTCCTCGTTAAGCGTAAGCTTGGCGGCGAGCGCCGCCTCGACGTCGGCCTTGAACCCACCGGCACCCCTCGGGCGGCCGCGCTGATTGCCCGACTGGCCCGGTTGAAATTGGTGCTCCCGCGGAGGTCTGCCGTAGCCAACCTTATAGCTTTCAGCCATGCTCCACCTCCCGCTGGGCAGCGATCTGAGCAAAGGTCTGACTGGTGTTGTCTAGCGTTGCCTCAAGGCCGAGCGCCTGCTCGGCGCGGCGGATGATCACGTCGCAGTAGAGCGGGTCGAGCTCGATCAGCCGCGAGCGCCGGCGCACCGCGTCGGCCGCCAGCAACGTCGTTCCCGACCCGCCGAACGGGTCGAGCACGATGTCGTCACGACGGCTCGCATCCAGGATCGCGTCGCGCACCAGCGCCATCGGCTTCACCGTAGGTTGGATCGCAAGCGCCTCGTTTCGCTCTTGCGAGAAACTATTCATCCCATTTGAATACAGCTACCAGCTCGTGCTGCGATCTATACAGGGAGCCCATTCCCGCGTTGTTCTTGGTCCAGACGCACAGGTTCTTAAGCTCGTCGTAAGCAAGCGCGCCGGCCGCCAGGAGGTCGGCGATGCTGCGCCAGTCCATGCAGATGTAGTGGAGCGAGCCTGGCCTGCTGAAGCGGGCCATCATTGCAGTTGAATTATTGAGGAACGCGCGGAATTGCGCTACGTCCATTTCACCCGAAGCCACCAGAAACTCGCGGTGCTTAGCCCGTCCCTTACCGCTGACGTGACCAGCGATCCTGACATTGTACGGGGGATCCGTGAGGACTTGATCGGCGCGCTCCCGGACCAATAAAGTTTTGTAACTTCGGGCGACTGTCGCATCGCCACAGATCAGGCGGTGGTCTTTGATCCGCCAAACGTCGCCCAGGCGCGTCACCGCTACGTCAGCCACGCGCGGGACGGCCGCTTCTGGCGGCTCCGTCGTGCCGGCCGCTGCGTCGAAGCTCAGGTTGAGCTCGTTGAGCGAGAAGCCGGACAGCTCGAACTCGAGATCGCCGTCCATTTTTTGGATCAGGTCGAACTCGATCTGCAGGCGCTCGATCGACCATGAGATCCCCGTCTCGGCAATCTTGTTGTCAGCGAGCCGCAGAAGGTGCTGCGCCTGCTTCGATAAGCCGCGGATGGTGAGCGTCGGCACCTCCTTCAGGCCGAGCCGTTTGGCAGCTTGCAACCGGCCGTGACCGGCAATCAGCTCGAGCTGCTCGTTGACGAGCAACGGCACCACGAAGCCGAACGTGCGGATGCTCGCGCAGAGCGGCTTCATCTGCCGCTCCTCGTGGATCTTCGCGTTGTTGTGGTAAGGGACGATGTCGGCGATGAGGCGGCTCTTGATCGTCTTATCGATCGAGCCGCCGAGCGTGACCTTGGGCACTGACTTCACTCCCCCGCTGAAGGAAGGGTTTCTCCTTCAGCCGCGGGAACGCTGAAGGACCAAGCGTCCGCGCGAGCACGGACCCAATAGTCTCCTTCAGCTATATTTTGTTTATTCTACCGACGGTGCTTTTGCAATCCCCTAGTATTCTCTGTGATGCACGATCCCTGCCTAACGGAAATGAACATATTCATGTTTAAACTTAGATGCCGACCGACCTACTCAAACTGCGCGCCAATCAATTTGCGCTACCGGCATTTTCCCAGCGCCGCGCGATCACCTCTGCCGCGCTTGCTAGGGCGGAGATGTCGCAACCCGCTCGTGTGATCGCCTCGATGCAGGCACTTGGCGACCGGGTCGTCGAACCAACGAGCGCCGCCTCCACCTCATCCTCCATCACCATAGCGGCAGCCATGCAGAGCCGCTCGATCAGGTCGCTTGCATCGTCCATCTAGCCCTCCGGCCGACAGCAAGCCTGTAGACGGCGAGAAGTCCAGACGCAGCTTCCATAGTGGGACGTTTGACTCTCCGGCTTCCCAACTGCGCTTTGGCAGCGGCTGTTTTTTTGGCTGATTGCCCAACACGAAATCCCTGTTCGCGCGCGTAGGGAATTTGATCGGGAAAGCGGCGGAAGTCCGTGGCTTCGACGCGATTGATCGAGCCCGCGATGGCGGCGATGAGGCGCTTTCCCTGTAAAGTCGCTGTTTTTGGGGAATCGGGCAGCGTTGACCAACGGGCCTTATCGCAAATTCGAAACGGTACTGCCTGGCGAGGGTGCGGAGAAACGCGGCCGTCAGAGTTAACGGAGCGAGCGCAACTGCGCTCTCCCTACTACCGTTTATCGCACGCAGTCGCGCAGATACGCGCCACTTCCCGGGCGAATCACGGTAGAGTCATGCTGACTGAAGACTAGGTGGCGGAGACGGAGGGATTCGAACCCTCGATACGGTTTCCCGTATGACGCTTTAGCAAAGCGTTGGTTTCAGCCACTCACCCACGTCTCCGGATGCGGCGCACGCGGGCTATAGCGGCGCGGGGCGGGGCGATCAACCGGGC
>CAXTNG010000113.1:5187-9758 GCA_964245475.1 uncultured Sphingomonas sp.
AATTCGTGCTCCTGGGAACAGGTGCGCGCATCGCCCCCGCGCCGCGGCCGGTGCCACGCGCAACGCCGACTCCGCTCCCGACGGAGACGCCCGCTCCGGTACCGGCGGAGCAAGCCGCGCCCGCCGCGGGCGACCGTCAGGCGAACGCCGCCGCCGCGGCCGACACCACCTACAAGCGCGACGACCTGATCGCCGCGGGCGAAGGCGTGTTCGGCAAGGGCGCGGCGGGGCTTGCCGGCCTGATCGAGAAGATCCTCAAGGACCAAGGGCAACCCTCGGCCTATATTGCCGGGCGCGAGGCGTCGGGTGCGTTCGTCGTCGGCCTGCGCTACGGCTCGGGGGTGATGAGCCACAAGGTGAAGGGCGAGCAGCCGGTCTACTGGACCGGGCCGTCGGTCGGCTTCGACGTCGGCGGCGACGCGAACAAGGTGTTCGTCCTGGTCTACAACCTTTACGACACCGAGGAGCTCTACCACCGCTTCCCCGCCGCCGAAGGCCGGCTCTATGTCGTCGGCGGCTTCGCGGCGACCTACCTCCGCCGCGGCAGCATCGTGCTGATTCCGGTGCGCCTGGGGGTCGGCTGGCGGGCGGGAGTGAACGTGGGGTATATGAACTTCACCCACAAAAGCAGGTGGTTGCCGTTTTGAGCGCAGCGCGGGGCGCGGCTACGCCCGCGCACCTCGCAAGCCCGACCGGCGTAGCGTAAGCTACGACCGACGACGCGGGCCTTGCCCGCGGCGCTGCGTTACTGCACGACCCGCCATCCCAGCCGCTCCCCTGCATGGAACGGCACCACATCCCCCACCCGCTCCGGCACTACCCAGTCCTCCCGCCGCAGCGTTACCGTTCCTCCATTCAACGGCAACCCGTAGAACCGCGCGCCATGCTCGCTCGCAAACCCCTCGAAGCGGTCGAGCGCCCCTTCCGCCTCGAACACCGCGAGGTAGCTTTCCAGCGCCGCCGGAGCGTTGAAGATCCCCGCGCACCCGCAGCACGATTCCTTGGCCTCTACCGCATGTGGCGCGCTATCCGTGCCCAGGAAGAACTTTGCCGACCCCGACACCGCCGCAGCCCGCACTGCCAGCCGATGCCGCTCGCGCTTGACCACCGGCAAGCAATAGGCATGCGGCCGCAACCCGCCGGCGAACAGCGCGTTGCGGTTAAGGTGCAGGTGCTGCGGCGTGATCGTCGCGGCCAGCGTTGCCGGCCCTTCGCGCACGAAGCTCGCCGCCTCCGCGCTGGTGATATGCTCCAGCACCACCTTGAGCGCCGGAAAGTCGCGCAGCAGCGGCGTCAGCACCCGATCGACGAACACCGCCTCGCGATCGAAGATGTCGACCGCGGGGTCGGTCACCTCGCCGTGGATCAGCAGCGGCATGCCCGCACGCTGCATTGCCTCCAGCACCCGGCTAATATTGGCCAGGCCGGTTACGCCGTGCGCGGAATTGGTCGTCGCATGCGCCGGGTACAGCTTGCACGCGGCCCATACGCCCTCGGCAAACCCGCGCATCACCTTCGCCGGATCGGTTGTGTCGGTCAGGTAGCAGGTCATCAGCGGCGTGAACCCACTCCCCTCGGGCAGCGCCGCGAAGATGCGCGCGCGATATGCGTCGGCTGCGGCGACATCCGTCACCGGCGGCGACAAATTGGGCATAACGATCGCGCGCCCGAACACCCGCGCCGTGTAAGGCACCACCGCCGCCAGCATCGCCCCATCGCGCAGGTGGACATGCCAGTCGTCGGGACGGCGGATGGTGAGACGCTGGACTTCCGAAGTCATGGACGCGTGCTTACCTGCACGCCATGACCGGCACCACCCCAGCAACGACTTTGGGCGACCGCGCGCTCCTCCGCCTGCATGGCGAGGACGTCCGCGGCTTCCTCCAGGGGCTGGTCACGGTCGACACGGCCGGGCCGCTGCCGCGCTGGGCCGGGCTGCTGACTCCGCAGGGCAAGGCACTGTTCGACTTCATCCTGTGGCCCCATGACGAGGATGTGCTGATCGACTGCGAAGCCGCGCAGGCGGACGCGCTGGCCAAGCGCCTCACCGTCTACCGCCTCCGCCGCGCGATCGCGATCGTGCGGGAGGATGCGCTGGCGGTCCACTGGTCCGCCGACGCGCCGGGCGGTAACGCCGCGCCCGACCCCCGCCTGCCCGCGCTCGGCTGGCGCTGGCTGGCACCCTCCGGCGCCTCGGCAGCAGGCTGGCTCGCCCACCGCCTCGCGCTCGGCGTCACTGAAGGCGTGGCCGATCTCGGCTCCGGCGAGACCCTCTGGCTCGAATGCAACGCCGCCGAGCTGAACGGCGTCGATTTCACCAAGGGCTGCTACGTCGGCCAGGAAAACACCGCCCGCATGCACTACCGCGCCAAGGTCAACCGGCGGCTGGTCGTTGCACCGCTCGACGCTGCGGACGAGCGAGCACGGATGCACTATCCGGAACTTGGTCTCATGGTCACCCACCGCCGCGTCGAGGCGCTTGGCAGCACGATCGTGCCGGAATGGCTTTGGGCTGCGATCGCCGACACATAACGGCCAGCTCGTCGGAGCGCTCCCGCACGCTCGGACCTCAGCCGAGCCTCATCACGCGACGGTGGTGGAACCAGGGATAGAAGCATGCCACGATGGTGAGCACGAATGCCGCCACGCTCATCACGCAGAGCACGTCGGGAGCATCCCGCCTACCCACAGGTAAGCCGCTATAAAGCACCATGCCGATCAGCTCCGTGCCCAGGAATAGCCCGGAGGTCGAGATCAGCTCGAGCAGCTCTACGCCTCGGTAGCTTGGTCCGAGCGTGTTCGCCCACGCCAGACCGTCGACTTGGGTCTCCAGCTGCCTCAAATACTGCCCGATCGCAATGTTCATCAGGCTATAATAGGAAAAGGAGGTCGCGAAGAAGAAAGCTACGACCGGATACACGATCAGCGCCGCCGCATAGCCATCCTTGCCCAAGCCGAGCGTGAACATCGCAGCGGCGAAGCCCAGCGTATAGCTCAGGATTTGCTGGCGTGTGTCGATATGGTGGAGTGTCTCGTCGCGGAGTGTCTTATACTCCTCGAGCCGTGCGGTTTGCTCTTCCATCGAAGCCTCCTTTGACCTCGTGCGGCGCCATACTCATCAATTCCGCTAAAGCGTTCAGCATTGCCTTGTGCAGTACGCGCTCGCCATCGACGATGTCCCACAGGCCCATGCGCAGCCAGCGTTCGGGTTCGTGCCACGATGGCATGCCGAGCACAGGATAAAGGCATACGCCGCGTAGCGGAATACCCCGGCGCAGCGTTGTCATCACGTCGGCGGTCAGTTGCCGCGCCCAGCCCGGCCGCTCGTCGTCGATATGGCCGCTTTCCGTGATGACGATGTCCGTGCCATAGCGCTCCCACACCTGCTGGAGGAGAACGCCCAGCGTCACCGCCCGCGGATCGTCTGGAATGAGGGGAATATCCTCCCGGCCGAGTTCCCATTGGTTGGTCCAATAGTAATTGACGCCGACGATACCGAGGTGGCGCAGCGATCCGCCGAGCTCGGGAAGGAGCTTGCCGGAGATCATGTCCAGCGACTCGAAGACCGCGACCTTATTGAAATGCTCGACCGCAGCGGCGAGGTCCGGGCGATCTATCGGCGCGACCGCACGACAGATCGGGTCCACATTCACGATCACCGCTTCGGGCACGGCGGCCCAAATCGCGTCGATGCCGGCGATGATGGCGCGCGCGAGCTGCACCTTCAGCTCGAAAGCCTGTTCGCGGCGATAGGGCGGGAAGAGTGCCGCGTGCGCCGCAGCCCAAGCGAAATAAGACGGCTCGTTGAAAGGGGTGATGGCGATCGAGCCATTGGACCGAACGGCGATTCGGCGCGTCGCCTGGTAGCAGAATTCGCTGAACTGCTTCGGGAACTCGGTCGAGAACAGGTCGATGTGGCCGGGTACGCCGAAATGGCAGAAGTCGTGAATCAGTTCGACCTGCTGGCGTTCGGCGGCTGCGACGATGGCGTCGAGACGTTCCCATTCCAACGCACGCGGACTCGGCTGGATTGCAGGCCAGGGCGCCCCGTCCCGCACGGTGCGAATGCCGATGTCGGCCAGCCTGCGGTAATCGTCGTCCAGGCAGGCCGAATGCTTGGTAGCCACCGAATTGTCGATTGCTACCCCATGTCTGTTGCGGCCGTGCGTGCAGTCGAAGCCGGCCATGGTGAAGGACCGGAACATGTCTAGGCCGCAGACGTCTGCAGCGATCGCGCCAAATCGGTCATGGCCTCCAACGAGAAAGGGAGGCCGACCCTGCGGTCGACCTCCCCCATCTCACCGTAAAGCAGTCGCTTACTGGCCCGAGCCGGGTCCGTAGGTGACCTCCACACGGCGGTTCTGCACCTCGCGGACGCCGTCGGCGGTGTCGACGCGCGGGCGGCTCTCGCCGAACGCTTCCGTCGAGATCACGCCCTCGGGGATCGACTTGGACGTCAGATACGCCTTCACCGAATCCGCACGGCGCTGCGACAGGCCGACATTGTACGAGGCCGCACCCGACTTGTCGGCGTGGCCGGCCAGCATGACCTGCGCGTTGCCGCAGTTCTG
>CAXTNG010000114.1:0-5204 GCA_964245475.1 uncultured Sphingomonas sp.
GAGCACGTCGACGAACGGCACGTCGGCGATCACCGCGCCCCACAGATCGGGATCGGAGTTCACCACCGCCCCCATCAGCTCGCCGCCCGCCGAGCGCCCGGCGATCGCGATCCGCCCCTCCCGCGTCCACCCGCCCGCGATCAGCCCGCGCGCGACGTCGACGAAGTCGTTGAACGTGTTCTCCCGCTTCTCCAGCTTGCCGTCCAGATACCAGCGCTGGCCGAGGTCGTCGCCGCCGCGGATATGCGCGATGGCATAGGCGAAGCCGCGGTCGAGCAGGCTCAGCCGCCCGGTCGAGAACCCCGGCGGGATGGCATGGCCGTAGGCGCCATAGGCATAAAGGAACAGCGGCCCGGGCCGCGCGAAGTTGGCCGGATAGACGATGGACACCGGCACCCTGGTCCCGTCCCGCGCTTCGATCTCCAGCCGCTCCGAGCGATACCTGCCCGCATCATATCCCGACGGGATCTCCTGCACCTTGAGCGTGGTCAGCGTGCCCGTCGCCACGTCATAGTCGTACACCGTCCCCGGCGTGACCATCGACTCATAGCCGATGCGCAGCACGCTCATGTCGTACTCGGGATTGTCGCCGAACCCCGCCGCATAGGTCGCCTCGGGGAAGACGATCGGCTGCCCGGCCGTGGGCGTGTCGTACCGGTGGATGGCGAGCTGATCGAGCCCGTCGAGCCGTCCCTCGACCGTGAAGAAGTTCGCGAAACACTCCACCCCGGTCATGTAGAAATGCGGGTCCGGCGCGATCAGCTCGGTCCACGTCCCCGGGTCGCCGATCGGCGCGGTGCAGAGGCGGAACTGCGGGTCGGTGTCGTTGGTGTGGATGAAGAGCGTGCCGTCATGCTCGTCCAGGTCATATTCGCGCCCCACCTGACGCGGCGCGACGACGATCGCCTCGGCAGTCGGGTCGGCCGCGGGCACCAGCCGCACCTCGCTCGTCACATGATCGCCCGTCCCGATCACGATCCAGTTGCGCGCGCTCGTCTCGCCGACGGCGACGCGGAACCCCTCGTCCGGCTCGTGATACAGCACCACGTCTTCCGCCGGGTCGGTCCCCAGCCGGTGCAGCCGCGCATTGTCCGTCCGCCACTGCGCGTTGGCGAGGCCGTAGACGAAGCCGCTGTCGTCCGCCGTCCAGACGATGTCGGACAGCATCCCCGGGATCACGTCGGGCAGATGCTCGCCGGTCGAGAGGTCCTTGACCCGCACCTCGAACCGCTCCGCCCCGCTGTCGTCCACCGCATAGGCAAGCAGCCGCCCGTCGTTGCTGATCGCGAAGGCGCCCAGCCGGAAATATTCGCGCCCCTCCGCCAGCGCCGGCTCGTCGAGCAGCAGCTCGTCGTCGCCGCCGGCCACGGGCCTGCGCCACCACTTCCGATACTCGCCCCCGGTCTCGTAGGCGGTCCAGTAGAGCCACTCGCCGTCCTTCTGCGGCACCGAGGATTCGTCCTCCTTGATCCGCCCGCGCATCTCCTCGTAGAGCCGGTCGACCAGCCCCCGATGCGGCGCCATCTGCGCCTCGAACCAGGCGTTTTCGGCTTCGAGATAGGCCAGCACGTCCTTGTCATCGACGTCGGGATAGTTCGGGTCCTTGAGCCACGCCCAGGGATCGTCGATCGTTTGGCCGTGAGCGGTGAAGCTATGCGGGCGGGTAGGGGAAATCGGTGGGCGAGGCGTGTCGGTCATCGCGCCGCTATGCCCGCGATACGGGACCATGTCATGGCTTGACGCGGCGGATGCAAAGGTGTTGTTGAAGCCGGATCGGCCGGGAGCGATCGCCGTCGCGAACGGAGTCGTGCCCATGCGTCGTGTCCTCCACCCTGCCTTTCTCCTTGCTGCCCTGTCGCCGCTCACCGCGGCGGCGCAGACCTATGTCGTTCACCGGCTGCGGGCCGGCCCCGCCCCCGGTGAGGCCACCGTGCATCTGAACCGCGCGGCGCTCGCCGGGCAGACGATCCGCATCTGGGCTGCGACGCTGACCAATCCCGATTGCACCGCCGCCGGCACCATGACGACACAGGTGCTCGACGAGCCCAGGCATGGTGAGGTCAGTCTGTCGGACGAACCGTTCTTCCCCAGCTTCACCGCGCCCAATCCCCGCGCCGTGTGCGATACCCGCAAGGTCCCCGGGCGGCAGGCGTTCTACACGGCGGCGCCGGGCTTTCACGGCCATGAAAAGGTCGAGCTTCGCAACTCGACCTCCGACTGGATTATCCGCAAGGTCGTGATCGACATCCTGTTGTCCTGACGGCCGAGCGATCGTCCCGGGCCGTGTCGTCCTAGTCGCGCCGTGCGCCGTCGAGCAGCACGTCCCGCCGCTCGCGCTCGGCGGCGTCGGATGTCTTCTGCGCCTGAGTGCGCCCGAACGCTGCACGGTGTGCCGCCGCCTGCGCCTCCTTGGCAGCGCGTGCCTTGGCCTTGCGCGCCGTCCTCAGGTTGATCACGTCCGCCATTCGCCCTGTCCTACACGCCCACGATCTGCCAGACTCGCGGCGCCATGACCGCCATAGCACTGCGCCCCGCCGATCTTCGCGAGAAACCTCAGTCCCCGCTATGCGCGACTTTCATGAAGTTCCGCTAATGCCAGCCCCCACCTCCCGCCTCGCCGCCCTCCGCACCGCGCTCGCCGCGCAGGCCCTCGACGGCTTCGTCGTCCCGCTCACCGACGAGCATATGAGCGAATATGTCGGCGGTTACGCCCAGCGCCTCGCCTGGCTGACCGGTTTCGGCGGCTCGGCCGGGACGGCGGTGGTGCTGGCGGGCAAGGCGGCGATCTTCATCGACGGACGCTATACGGTGCAGGTCCGCGAGCAGGTCTCCGCCGCCGATTGGGACTATGTCCCTATCCCGCAGGAGAGCGTCGCCGGCTGGATCGCCGAGCATGCGCCCGATGGTGCCCGCATCGGCTACGACCCGTGGCTCCACACCCGCGCCTCCGTCGAGCAGATCGGCGCGGCGCTCGCCTTGCGCGGCGGCCAAATCGTCGCGGTCGAGACCAACCCGATCGACGCGCTCTGGGCCGACCGCCCGCAGCCCTCCGGCGCGAAGCTCGAACCCTATGACGAGGCGCTCGCCGGCCAATCGTCAGCTGCCAAGCGCGCAATGATCGGCGACTGGCTCGTCGAGCGCAAAGCCGACGCACTGGTGCTGACCGCGCTCGATTCGATCGCCTGGGCCTTGAACGTCCGCGGCGCCGACGTCGCGCACACCCCCGTCGGCTTGTCCTACGCGATCGTCGACGCCGACGGCTCGGCGGAGCTGTTCGTCGCGCCGGGCAAGGTCGACGACACGGTGCTCCGCCACCTCGGCAACGCCGTGAAGGTCCGCGACCGCGCCGAGTTCGCGCAGGCACTCGGGCAGTACGCCGGCAAGCGCGTCGCCGCAGACCCCGAGCGCAGCGTCGCCGCGATCGTCCAGGCGCTGGAGGCGGGCGGCGCCACGATCGTCGCCGAGCGCGACCCCGTCGTCCTTGCCAAGGCGAAGAAGAACCCCGCCGAGATCGCCGGCCACCGCGCGGCGTCCGTTCGCGACGGCGCCGCGGTCGCCCGCTTCCTGCGCTGGATCGAGGCGGAGGCGCCCAAAGGCGGCCAGACCGAGTTCTCCGCCGCGGCGAAGCTGCTGGAGTTCCGCGAAGCGACCGGGCGCTTACGCGACACATCGTTCAGCACCATTTCCGCCACCGGCGCCAACGGAGCGCTGCCGCACTACCACGTCACCGAGGAATCGAACGCGCCGCTGCTCCCCGGCCAGCTCTACCTCGTCGACTCGGGCGGCCAGTACGCCGACGGCACCACCGACATCACCCGCGTCATGCCCGTCGGCACCCCGACCGCCGAAATGCGCGATCGCTTCACCCGCGTGCTCAAGGGCCATATCGCCATCGCCACCGCCGTCTTCCCAGACGGCACGCTCGGCGGCCAGATCGACGCCTTCGCCCGCCGGCCGTTGTGGGAAGCCGGCCTCGACTACGCCCATGGCACCGGCCACGGCATCGGCGCCTATCTGTCGGTGCACGAAGGCCCGCAGCGCATCGCCGCGCCCAATTACCCCGGCGGCGCGGCGATGGAGCCGCTGCGCGCCGACATGATGCTCTCCAACGAGCCCGGCTATTACAAGACGGGCGAATACGGCATCCGCATCGAGAACCTGGTCCTAGTCGTGCCGCGCGCGATCACAGGCGCCGACCCCGACCGCGCGATGCTCGGCTTCGAGACGCTCACCCTGTGCCCGATCGAGCGCACCCTGATCGAGCCCGCACTGTTGACCGCGGACGAGCGCGCCTGGCTCGACGCCTACCACGCCCGCGTGGCCGACGCGTTCGCCCCCGAGATGGAGGGCGAAGACCGCGCCTGGCTCTACAAGAAATGTGCTCCGTTGTGACGGACGTCGGCATCGGCTCACCCGGCGTCACGCCGGACTTGTTCCGGGGTCCAGCGTTCCGCAGGCTATTCGGCCGGAGCCTCCTGCGATATGGCCCGCCGCACGCTGGACCCCGGAACAAGTCAGGGGTGACGAAGAAGAAGCGCTATTCGCTTTCGGGCGGCTGAACCGGCGCAGGCTGCTGCTGCTTCCGCCGCCGCAGATTCGCCCGAAGCGCCGCCGCCAGCCGCTCGGCCTTCTCCCGCTCCCGCTCCTCCTTGGTCACTGCCAACCTCCCCGATTGCATCCGCCGCCCCCGCCACTAAGGAGCGCGGGGCACGGAGGGCACCAATGAAGCTGATCACCGGCAATTCCAACCTGCCGCTGGCGCGCGCGATTGCCGGCTATCTGGATCTGCCGCTCGCCGATGCCCTCGTCCGCCGCTTCGCCGACGAGGAGATCTTCGTCGAGGTGCAGGAGAACGTCCGCGGCGAGGATGTCTTCGTGATCCAGTCGACCGGCTTCCCTGCCAACGACAACCTTATGGAATTGCTCATCATCATCGACGCCTTGAAACGCGCGTCGGCGAAGCGGATCACCGCCGTCGTTCCCTATCTCGGCTATGCACGGCAGGACCGCAAGCCGGGCCCGCGCACGCCGATCTCGGCCAAGCTCGTCGCCAACCTCATCACGGTCGCGGGCGCCAGTCGCGTGCTCTCGGTCGATCTCCACGCCGGGCAGATCCAGGGCTTCTTCGACATCCCGACCGACAATCTGTTCGCCGCGCCGGTCATGTCGATGGACATCGAGACGCGCTTCGGCGAGCGCAACCT
>CAXTNG010000114.1:5214-9673 GCA_964245475.1 uncultured Sphingomonas sp.
GTCATGGTCGTGTCGCCCGACGTCGGCGGCGTCGTCCGCGCCCGCGCACTCGCCAAGCGGCTCGACAACGCCCCGCTGGCGATCGTCGACAAGCGCCGCGAGCGTGCCGGTGAATCGGAGGTGATGAACATCATCGGCGAGGTCGAGGGCCGCTTCTGCATCCTGGTCGACGACATCGTCGATTCGGCCGGCACGCTGTGCAACGCCGCCGCGGCGCTATGTGCTGCGGGAGCGGAGGGCGTGGTCGCCTATGTCACCCACGGCGTGCTGTCGGGCGGCGCGGTGGCGCGGGTCGAGGGCTCGAAGCTGACCGAGCTGGTCATCACGGATTCGATCGGCAACCACGAGTCGATCGGCAGCTGCTCGAAGATCCGCCACCTCCCGATCGCGCCGCTACTCGGAGAGGCGATCAAGCGGATCGCGGACGAGACGAGCGTGTCGAGCCTTTTCGACTGACGGGCGCTTTCGGGCTGTCCTACAGCCGATCCGACGTGCAGCATGCGGACGACTCGGACCAGACCAGCGTCCGCTCTTTCTTATGGCTACGAAGTGCAGACGATCGGTGACGATCCACGTACGCGATAGTGTCAACCTGGCGTCAACTTAGCCGAGCCTAGGGAGCAAACGAACCCCGTCATTGGCGCGACTTTTGCGACTTTCGGAACCCTAACGGTTTGAAAGATTAACGATATGGTCGAACACCGCCGGGTGCAGCGCCTTGCCGAAGGCGCAGCCGTATTTGAATTTGTCGCGCCATGCGACCACCGCTTCCAGCGGCGCCAGTCCGGGGAGCGTCAGCCACACCACCGTGCCTGGCCAGAGCGTGAAGCTCGTCTCGGCGCGGAACCCCGATTGCGACAGGTCGACGACGTCGATCTCGAACTTGGTCTGGCCGCGGTCGCGCAAATGGGCGCGCATCTTGACGGCTTTGCGCAGAGCCCGGCGATTGTCGTCGGGCCCTTGGGCGAACGGATCAATGGCTAGCTGGGTCATGCGGCGATTCGTACGCCTGAATGGCTAACGATTCGTTGCCGAAAGCCTTACACCGGCATTACCACGCTTCTTAAGCTCGGCCTTCAGCGCTGCGGGCCTGGGCGCGACGAGGAAGCCGAAACTGACCGTGCCGTGCTTGGTCTCCACCGCATGGTGCAGCCGGTGCGCCTGGACGATCCGCTTCATATACGCCGACTTCGGCAGGTAGCGCGTCGGCAGCCGGCGGTGGACGATGACGTCGTGGAAGCCGAAGTAGATCGCGCCATAGGCGGCGATCCCCGCGCCGATCCAGGTGTACCCCGGCCACCAGCCGAGCTGCACCCCGCCGAGGATCAGCGTGATCGAGGGCAGCGCGAAGATCACCGCGTACAGGTCGTTGAGCTCCCAATTGCCCTCGCGGGGCCGATGGTGGCTCTCGTGCAGGAACCAGCCGAAGCCATGCATCACCCAGCGGTGCGCGACATAGGCGAAGCCTTCCATCGCGATCACGGTCAGGGCGAACAGGGCGATGCCGACGGGCCAGCTCATTGCGCCGCGGCATATAAGGTGGATTCACCCGGAACGATATGCTTTAGCCGCGCCAAATCTCACTCCGTCAGAGGGGCCCAGCATGAACATCCACGAATATCAGGCCAAGGAGGTGCTGGCGAAATTCGGCGTGCCGGTGCCCGCAGGCTACGCCGCCCTGAGCGTCGAGGAGGCGGTCGAGGCATCGCAGAAGCTTCCCGGGCCGCTCTATGTCGTGAAGGCGCAGATCCACGCCGGCGGTCGCGGCAAGGGCAAGTTCAAGGAGCTGCCGCCCGAGGCCAAGGGTGGCGTCCGCCTCGCCCGCACCGAGAACGAGGTGCGCACCGCGGCGAGCGAGATGCTCGGCAACACGCTGGTGACGATCCAGACCGGCGAGCACGGCAAGCAGGTCAACCGCCTCTACGTCACCGACGGCGTCGACATCGCCAAGGAGTTCTACCTCGCGCTGCTCGTCAACCGTGCGACGGGACGCGTCTCGATGGTCGTCTCGACCGAGGGTGGCATGGACATCGAGACGGTGGCGCACGACACGCCGGAGAAGATCCACACCATCGACGTGGACCCCGCGACTGGCTTCCAGCCCCACCACGGCCGCGCCGTCGCCGCCGCGCTGGAGCTGACCGGCGACCTGGCCAAGCAGGCGGCCAGCGTCGCGTCCAAGCTCTACGACGCGTTCCTCGGCACCGACGCCGCGCAGATCGAGATCAACCCGCTTGCCGTGACGGACGATGACAAGCTGCTGGTGCTCGATGCCAAGGTCGGCTTCGACTCGAATGCGATGTTCCGTCGCCGGAATCTCGCCGAGCTGCGCGACGAAACCGAGGAGGACCCCGCCGAGATCGAGGCGTCCAAGTACGACCTTGCCTATATCAAGCTCGACGGCGACATCGGCTGCATGGTCAACGGCGCCGGCCTTGCCATGGCGACGATGGACATCATCAAGCTGAACGGCATGTTCCCCGCCAACTTCCTCGACGTGGGCGGCGGCGCCAACAAGGAGAAGGTGACCGCGGCGTTCAAGATCATCCTCGCCGACCCGAACGTGAAGGGCATCCTGGTCAACATCTTTGGCGGCATCATGAAGTGCGACATCATCGCCGACGGCATCGTGGCGGCGGCCAGGGAGGTGAACCTGCAGGTACCTCTTGTCGTCCGGCTCGAGGGCACCAATGTCGAGCAGGGCAAGGAGATCCTGGCGAACTCAGGCCTGGCGATCGTGCCGGCCAACGACCTGGGCGATGCAGCCAAGAAGATCGTGGCCGAGGTGAAGAAGGCGGCCTGAACCGGTTCCTCCACAGGACGGTTAGGACGTTGGGAGAGAATGCGATGAAGCTGTTAGTTCCGGTGAAGCGCGTGCTGGACTATAATGTGAAGCCGCGGGTGAAGGCGGACGGGTCTGGGGTGGACCTGGCCAATGTGAAGATGAGCATGAACCCGTTCGACGAGATTGCGGTGGAGGAGGCGATCCGGATCAAGGAGGCGTCGGTGAAGGCGGGGGGCACGGCCGAGATCGTGGCGGTGTCGATCGGCGAGCAGAAGGCGCAGGAGACGCTGCGGACGGCGCTGGCGATGGGGGCGGACCGGGCGATCCTGGTGGTGAGCGAGACGAAGGTCGAGCCGCTGGGCGTCGCCAAGCTGCTGGCGAAGATCGTGGCGGAGGAGCAGCCGGACCTGGTAATCCTGGGCAAGCAGGCGATCGACGACGACAACAACCAGACCGGTCAGATGCTGGCGGGCCTGCTCGGCTGGGGGCAGGGGACGTTCGCGTCCAAGGTCGAGCTCAAGGACGGCACGGTCGACGTGACCCGCGAGGTCGACGGCGGTCTGGAGACCGACAGCTTGAAGCTGCCGGCGATCGTCACGACGGACCTCAGGCTCAACGAGCCGCGCTACGCGTCGCTGCCCAACATCATGAAGGCGAAGTCGAAGCCCCTGGCGCAGAAGACGCCGGCCGACCTGGGCGTCGACGTGACGCCGCGGCACACGACGGTGAAGGTGGTCGAGCCGGGCAAGCGGAGCGCGGGGATCAAGGTCGCCGATGTCGACGAGCTGGTGATGAAGCTGCACGCGATGGGAGTGGCGAAGTGAAGGCTTTGGTCTGGGTCGAGCACGACGGCTCGCACGTCAAGGACGCCACGCTGTCGGCGGTCACCGCTGCGGCGAAGCTGGGCGAGGTCCACCTGCTGGTGGCGGGGCAGGGGGTCGATGCGGTGGCGCAGGCTGCCGCTAGAATCGCCGGCGTCGGCAAGGTCCATGTCGCCGACGATGCGGCCTACGCGCATGCGCTCGCCGAGAACGTCGCGCCGCTGGTCGCCCAGCTGATGGGCCACCACGACGCCATGCTGTTCCCGGCGACCACCCACGGCAAGAACATCGCGCCGCGCGTCGCAGCGCTGCTCGACGTCATGCAACTCTCCGACATCCTCTCGGTCGAGGGTCCGGACACGTTCACCCGGCCGATCTACGCGGGCAATGCGATCGCGACCGTGCAGACGTCGGACAAGAAGCTGGTGATCACGGTGCGCGGCACCGCGTTCGACAAGGCCGACGCGACCGGGGGCTCGGGCACGATCGAGCCGGTGACCGGCACCGGCGACACCGGCCTCTCCACCTTCGCGGGCTCGGAGATCGCGGCCAGCGAGCGGCCCGAGCTGACCGGCGCCAAGGTGATCGTCTCGGGCGGGCGCGCGCTGGGCAGCAGCGAGCAGTTCCACAGCCTCATCGACCCGCTCGCCGACAAGCTCGGCGCGGGCGTCGGCGCCTCGCGCGCCGCGGTGGACGCAGGCTATGCGCCCAACGACTATCAGGTCGGCCAGACCGGCAAGATCGTGGCACCGGAGGTCTATGTCGCGGTCGGCATCTCGGGCGCGATCCAGCACCTCGCCGGCATGAAGGACTCCAAGACGATCATCGCGATCAACAAGGACGAGGACGCCCC
>CAXTNG010000115.1:0-9651 GCA_964245475.1 uncultured Sphingomonas sp.
AAGCGCATCGTTCTCGACGCCGAGCGCGCCAAGCATTGGCTCGGCGTCGGCGCGCAGCCGACCGACCGTGTCGCCCGCTTCCTCGACGCTGCCGGCGTCAAGGAGCGCGTCGTCCGCAGCAATCCCAACAAGGGCAAGTCCGGCGAGAAGGCGACCGAGCGCGCCGAGGAGCGGGCCGAGAAGCTGAAGGCCCAGGAAGAGGCGGGGCAGGCTGCCGAGGCCGAGGCGGTCGTCGCCGCCGATGTCGAGGCCGCGACCGAGACGCCGACCGCGGAGGGCGAGCAGATCGCCGAAGTGACCGCCGAGCAGTAAGCATCGGAACCGCACGTCATGCGTTCACCGGGACCGAGCCACGCTTCAGGAGCGCATGACGATGCCCGATCCCGAACTGCACGAGCCCGATCCTCGGACGGCGCGCGACGATGACGAGGACGCCACCAACGACGGCGTCTCCGCCGCCGAGCCCGCCGAAGGGGCAGACGATGCTCCCGCCGGCGGCTCGCCCGCGGGCTGATGCGCCCGTGGTGCTGGCGGTCGTTGCCGGCGCGCATGGGATCGCGGGCGAGGTGCGCCTCAAGGTCTTCGCCGAGGACATCGCCGCGTATCGCAGCTTCAACGCCGGCGCGCTGACTCTCGTCTCCGCGCGCGCTGGCGGCGGCAGCACGATCGCCCGCTTCGCCGAGGTCCGCAACCGCAATGCCGCCGAAGCGCTACGCGGTACCGAGCTGGCCGTGCCTCGCAGCGAGCTTCCGCTGCTCGGCGAGGGCGAATATTATCATGCCGACCTGATCGGCCTGCCTGCGGTCTCCAGCGAGGGCGTGCCGCTCGGGCGTGTCGTTGCGGTCGAGAATTTTGGCGCAGGTGACGTGATCGAAGTCGAGCGCTCGGACCGCAAGCGGTTCATGGTGCCGATGCGCCCCGATGCGGTGCCGGAATGGAATGCTGAGCGGCTCATCGTCGACGTCTGTTTCGCCGAATAGCCAAATAACGCCTCCAAGCTAAGCAGAGCAGCCGCAACGCGAATACGATCAAGCGTTCAATTGCTCGCAACCATCCCTTTTAGCCAACGTTAACGCTTTCACTGTATCGTCTCTTCTGCCTTCGTTCGTTGGGAGACCTATCGTGAAGCTTATCGCCGCCGCCGTCCCGCTCCTGATCGCCGCCACGCCTGCCTTCGCGCAGGATCCCGATCCACTCACCAGCGCCGCCTACGACCGCTGCTTGGCTGAGACGGCGGTGCGGGTCGCCGGCACCGACGTGCCGGCCGAGAACGTCTTCGCCGTGGTCAAGCAGCAGTGCGCCGCAACCCGCGCGACGCTTGCCAAGCACCCGCAGATGCTGGCCGCACTCGACACGGCCGATGCGACCAGCGCCGCGAATTTCCCCGACTGGATCGGCCGGATGCGCGAGCGCCGTCAGTTGCGCACCGTCGCCTTGAATATCCCCGCGCAATAATGCTCAGCGCCGAAGCGGGCGCCGCTCATCCAGAAGATTGCGGATCGTCGTTGCCGCCACGCTGGCCTCGCCCATGGCGTGGCTGATCTGGTCGAGGCCCTTCACGACGTCACCTGCCGCGAATAGCCCCGATACCGAGGTGCGCTGGTGGTCGTTGACCTCCAGGCAGCCGTCCCCACTCGCCCGCGCACCCGCAGCGACCGCGAGTTCGGACCGGATATACGACCCCATCGCGGGGTACACGCTGTCGAAGGCCATGCGCCCGTTCGCAGTGTCGAACGCGATCTGCTCGCCCTCGATCGCCCAGCCGCCGCATGGGCCGTTGACCCGCACGACTCCCGCCTTGCCGAGTATGTCGCGGCAGCCGTCGTCCAGTTCCAGGCTGCCATGCGGAGCGATCAGCGTCACGTCGCGCGTATAACCTCTCAGGAACAGCGCCTCACGCATACCGTGGTCGCCGTTGCCGATGATGCCGATGCGCTTGTCGGTCACTTCATAGCCGTCGCAGATCGGGCAATAGCGGAACAGCCCGCGCTGCAGCGCCGGATCATGAACCGCTGCCGGAATGTCCGGCCGCTTGTTGACCACCCCCGTCGCCAGCAGCACCGTCCGTGCCGCCCAGCGCCCCGTTTCCGCATGGACGACAAACTCCTCGCCCGCACTCTCGATCTGCGTGACCCGCACCCCCTCGCGCCGCGCGCCGTAACGCTCCGCCTGGGCGAGCATCCGCCGGAGCAGCTCGGCCCCCGCAATTCCCTCGGGATAGCCCGCATGGTTGCGCGTGCACGGGATAAGCGCCGCCCGGCTCGACCCGCAATCGAACAGCCTGATGGAGAGGTGAAAGCGCGCGAGATAGATCGCGGCGGTCAGCCCTGCCGGCCCGGCGCCGATGATGATGCAATCGTCCATAAGCGGGCAAGCGCCTCGGACTCGCATCCGTTCCGAACCAATTAGGTTCAAACGACATCGTATCGCGCACTGGCGGGCGCTAAGGTCCAACCATGAGTTACTGCAGATGGCTCGAGGGCGAGGTCTACGCCTATGCCGCAAGCGGCGCTGACGGAGAGATTACGTCCTATGTGGCGTGGGTCGCAGCTTCGGCATGCGACCGATGCGGCGTGGATGGTCATTATGAGGAACAGTCTGTTGCGGCTTTCGCGGAGCAAGTGCACTGGCTTCGCGCTCGTGGCTGCGAATTCCCGGCGAACGCGATCCAGCAGGTGGAAATGGAAGCAAGACGATCGTCTCTGACGGCTCGCGAGCAAGCGGGGCAGGCAGTTTGGCGAAGTACAATTCTCACCCTATACCCCGACATGTTCCCCGGCCCGCTCGGTCTTGCGATCGCCGGCCGGGCTCTGCGGGAGGGACGATGGGCGTGCCAGGCGGTCCATATCCGTGACTTCGCCACCGACAAGCACCGCTCCGTCGATGACACGCCCGCAGGCGGGGGGGCGGGGATGGTGCTGCGCGCGGACGTGGTCGCTGCCGCGCTTGACGCGCACAGCGACGGGCGCCCGGTGCTCGCGCTGACCCCACGCGGCACCCCGCTCACCCAGGCGCGTGTTCGCAAGCTGGCATCAAGCGATGGCGCGGTCATCCTGTGCGGCCGTTTCGAGGGTTTCGACGAGCGGCTGTTCGAGGCGCGCGCGATCGAGGAGGTGTCGATCGGGGACTATGTGCTCTCGGGCGGCGAGGTGGCGGCGCTGGTGCTGCTCGACGCTTGCGTTCGGCTGCTCCCCGGCGTAATGGGCGCTGCTTCGAGCGGGGACGAGGAGAGCTTCGAAAGCGGCCTTCTCGAATATCCGCATTATACCCGACCTCAGGAATGGGAAGGGCGCACGATCCCCGAAGTGCTGCGATCGGGGGATCATGCGGGCATTGCCGCCTGGCGCAAGTCGGCGGCGGAGCGCGATACACGGCTACGGCGGCCGGATCTGTGGGAGCGCCACGCCGGCGCTCGGGTCGGTCGCCCTCTGGCGCGCAGCGACGATTGAGGACGTTGAGATGAACCTGATCCAGCAGCTCGAGGCCGAGCAGATCGCCAAGCTGACCGCGACCCGCCAGATTCCCGAATTCCGCGCCGGCGACACGCTGCGCGTCGGCGTCAAGGTGGTCGAGGGCGACCGCACCCGCGTCCAGAATTACGAGGGCGTGTGTATCGCGCGCGCGAACAAGGGCATGGGCTCCTCGTTCACCGTGCGCAAGATGAGCTTCGGCGAAGGCGTCGAGCGCGTCTTCCCGCTGTATTCGCCCAACATCGATTCGATTGAGGTGGTGCGCAAGGGCGCCGTCCGCCGCGCCAAGCTCTATTATCTGCGCGGCCGCACCGGCAAGTCGGCGCGCATCGCCGAACGCCGCGACACGCGGCCGGCCAAGGGCTCCACCGAATAAGCTACCGCGCCAGCCGGTAGAGCAGGGCCACCAGTTCTGCCTGCCGACTGGTGCCAGTCTTGCCGAAGACGTTGCGCAGATGCGTGCGCACCGTCCACGGCGACAGGCCCAGCGCCTCGGCGTGCGTCTCGATCGTGTCGCCGTGCATCAGCCGACGGCACAGCACCGCCTCGGCGGAGGTCAGGCCGAACAGTCCGATGGCTCGCTCGATCGCGCGCGCCTCGACCGCAGACCGGTCGGGGATATGGAGCAGCGCGAGCGGCTCGCCGCCGCTCGTCGCCGGGCACGGGTCGACCAGGATGAAGTCGTCGCCCAGCCGCACCGCGCCGCTCAGCCGGGGCTGCCGTTCGGTCGCGTCCTGCACCACATGCGCCAGCATGTCCTGGGTGTATGACGAAAGCGCCTCCAGTCGCATCGGTCCGGCCGGGCACTGCCGCACGACCATGCCCGGCGTGGCGGACAGATCGTCGCGGCTCATCCAGCGGATGCAAAGGTCCGCATCGACCAGCACATGCACCACGTCGGTGTCCGCGCGCAACTGGTCGGGGCGCTGCTGCCGGTCCAGCCGCGCGCGGGTCGCCAAAGCCCGACGCAGGTGCGGCGACCAGTGCGCGAACCGGCGCTCCTCGTCATCGTCGAAGTCGCGCTGCCCTCCCAGGCGCATGAAGGTCAGTGAGTACCGCGCGTCGTCGGCGGCGAACATCAGCCCCATCAACTGCGTGGCATTCCCCTGATGCCGCATGAAGTCCCGATAGAACTCGCTACGCAGATAGGCTTGGCGCGGCACCAGCCGCTCGATGTTGATGCCGACTCCCAAGGGCACCGCCATGCCCGCGGCGATCCAGGGGTCGATCCGGTAATAATGCTCGCCGTAGCTCTGGCCACTGCCCGGTTCGAAGCCGACCCACGACACCGGCGCGACCTCGCCGTTGAAGCGCAACAGGGTCGATGCCGGACAGTCGAGAGTCCCGCACAGCAACCGCTGCATGTCCTGAATGGACGACGCTTCGAGCACCGAAGCATAGATACCGTCGATAACTGCGTCGCCCCGCGCGTCTTTTCTCGCCATGGCCCCCGCCACTTCCCTCCGCGATCATGGCACTTCATCCGAAACGTACAAAGCCCCATCGCACGACTGCAAACGTTGATTGGATCAAATAGAGACTCCGGGACACCGTTCGGTGCCTCGCCGGCACGGCAATGCCGCGGGCCGAAGGGTTTACGCCCACCGCGCACGCCGCGATAAGGCACGGTGGCCGACGGCGGCCGCGACCGGAGAGAGACGGGATGCGCGCATGGCTGCTCGGATTGGTGCTGGCGTCGGCGGGAACCGCAGCGATGGCCGCTGACCGGGAGGAGCGCCCGGCAACGGCCGCACCCACCGGGCAGCACCTCGACTTCCCGCAGGTGTTCGGGCGCACCGATCTGTCCGGCAGCCAGCCGCGCGCGCTCAGGCTCTCGCCCGACGGAACCCTGCTCACGTCGCTGCGTCCTCGTGCCGACGACCGCGACCGCTTCGATCTGTGGGCGCGCGACACCCGCACCGGCGAAGAGCGTATGCTGGTCGACTCGGCCCGCGTCGGCAGCGGCGCCGAGCTATCCGAAGCCGAGAAGATGCAGCGCGAGCGCACGCGTATCGGCGGATCGCGCGGCATCGTCGCCTACGACTGGGCGCCGGACAGCAAGTCCATCCTGGTTCCGCTCGACGGCGACCTCTATCTTGCCACACTGGACGGCCGGGGCATTGCGGACGTGCGGCGGCTGACGCAGACCCCCGAGGGCGAGCTCAACCCGGCGATCAGCCCGAAGGGCCGCTTCGTCAGCTTCGTCCGTGACCAGAACCTCTATGTCCAGCCGACCGCAGGAGGCGATGCCCGCGCCTTGACCACAGAAGGCGGAGGCACGGTCCATTTCGGCGAGGCGGAGTTCGTCGCGCAGGAGGAGATGGACCGTTTCACCGGCTACTGGTGGTCGCCCGACGAGCGCTGCTTGGCAGTCGAGCGGTTCGACGAGGCGCCGGTCCACGTCGCCACCCGCGCGGCGATCGGTGCGACCGGCACACGCGTGTTCCAGCAGCGCTACCCTGCCGCGGGCACGGCGAACGCGTTGGTCGAGCTCTATATCGTCGCGGCGGACGGCAGCGGACGGGTGAAGGTGGATCTCGGGCCGGACCCCGACATCTATATCGCGCGCGTCGATTGGCTACCCGATGGCTCGGCGCTGCTTGTCCAACGCCAGTCGCGAGACCAGAAGCGGCTCGACGTGCTCCGCGTCGATCCCGCCACCGGAAAGGCGGTGCTGCTGTTCACCGAGCGCGCGGGCGAGCGGAGCTGGCTCAACCTCACGAACGCCTATCATGTGCTGGACGACGGTAGTCTGATCTGGCGCTCCGAGCGCGACGGCTACGGCCATCTGTGGCGCTTCGCCAACGGCCGCTGGACGCAGCTGACCAAGGGTCCGTGGGTGGTGACCGGGCTGGTCGGCGTCGATCAGGCGAAAGGGCGCGTCTTCTTCATCGGCAACCGCGACGACGTGCTGGAACAGCAGGTCTACGCCGTCGATCTCGCCAAGCCTGCCGATCCCACGCGCCTCACCGAGCGCGGCTGGTGGAATGCGGCGACGATGGACCAGGCCGCGACGCGGCTGATCGTGACGCGCTCCAGCCCCGATCAGCCGACGCAGACCTATCTGGCCGACACGACGGGCAAGCGCCTCGTCTG
Organism: uncultured Sphingomonas sp.; assembly: GCA_964245475.1. Taxonomy (GTDB): domain Bacteria; phylum Pseudomonadota; class Alphaproteobacteria; order Sphingomonadales; family Sphingomonadaceae; genus Sphingomonas. The sequence continues at coordinate 6,567 of CAXTNG010000115.1, forward strand.
GGTCAATGAGAATGCGCTGGAGCCCGGTCACCCGTATTATCCCTATCTGGCAAGCCACCAGCCGAGCCGGTTCGGCACGCTGAAGGCAGCCGACGGCTCGGTGCTGCACTGGAAGATGATCACTCCGCCGTTGGAGTCGGGCCGCCGCTATCCGGTATTCTTTCAGCATTACGGCGGCCCGGGCAGCCAGCAGGTCTCGCGCGCCTGGGCCGGGCCGATCCCGCAGTTTCTGGTCGAGCGCGGCTGGATCTGGTTCCAGATCGACAACCGCGGCAGCCCCAACCGGGGCAGGGCCTTCGAAAACCAGATCTATCGCGCGATGGGCAGCGTCGAGGTCGAGGACCAGCTCGCGGGCGCCAGATATCTTAAGTCGCTCCCGTTCGTGGATAGCGCGAAGATCGCGACCTATGGCTGGTCCTATGGCGGCTATATGTCGCTGAAGATGCTGGAGGCGAACCCCGGCGTCTATGCCGCAGCGATCGCGGGCGCGCCGGTCAGCGACTGGGCATTGTACGACACGCATTACACCGAACGCTACATGGGCACGCCGCAGGCGGACGCCGCCGCCTATGCCACCTCCGCTGCCGTCACCGAAGCAGGACGAATTCGCGATCCGCTGCTCCTTATCCACGGCATGGCCGACGACAACGTCTTCCTCGACAATTCCACCGCCGTCGCTGCGAAGATGCAGGCGAGCGCGACGCCGTTCGAGATGATGTTCTACCCTGGTCAGACCCACGCCGTAGGCGGCTCGGGTGTCGCCGAGCATCTGTGGCGTACTATCGTCGATTTTCTCGATCGGCGGGTTCTGGCGCAGCCTGACGCTCCCGCACCGTCACCCCGCCCTTGAGCCAGGACCCCGCTCCGTGGCACGATGTGCCGGGAACGGCGAAGCGGGGGGCTTAGCATGAGCGAGTTGAAGATCGCGCCGGTGCGCGGGGCTGCGCGGATCGATGTGCTGGACGTGCTGCGCGGGATCGCGATCCTGGGTATCTTCTACATGAACATCCCGTTCATGGGGTCGGCGGTCTGGCGAATGTTGACCGACCTGCGCAGCGTCGGCTGGTCGCCCGCCGACCAGTCCGCCTGGTTCGCGATTCAGGTGGTCGCGGAGGGTACCCAGCGCGGGCTGCTCGAAATGCTGTTCGGCGCCGGCATGATGGTGCTGACCGCACGCGCGATGCAGCCGGACGGCCCGGTGGCGGTCGCCGATCTCTACTTCCGCCGCAATCTGTGGCTGCTCGCCTTCGGGCTGTTCGATGTGTTCGGCATGCTGTGGCCCGGCGACATCCTTCACGTCTATGCGCTGGCCGCGCTGTTCCTGTTCCCGTTCCGCAGGTTGCCGGCCAAGTGGCTGGTCGCACTCGGCCTGCTGTTCGCTACCTTCACCGCGATCCAGGGCGGCGTGGAATATGCCGCGCGGACCGACCTGCAGGCCCGCGTCGCCGTGGCGCGCAGCCATCAGGCGCAGCGTGTCGCTGCAACCAAGGCGGATGCCGACGCGCTTAAGGAATGGCAGAAGAAGCTTGACCGACTCAAGCCGGACAAGGAGCGGCAGGAGCAGATCAAGGCCGAGGACAAGGCGCACGCCGATGGCGGGGTTATCGCCTATGGCGCGTTTTTGTGGAGCGGCTGGCTCGCGATCGCCGCCGAAGGCTCGGTGTTCTTCGGCGTGCTGGAGGCGTTCAGCGTCATGCTGATCGGCATCGCACTGTGGAAATGGCAGGTGATTCAGGGCGGGCGGAGCCGTCGCTTCTATCTCGTCACGGCGCTCGCGGCGTACGGCTTCGGCCTGACCGCGCGTGCGGTCGGCGGAGCGGAGATCATGGCCTTTCAGCCGATCCCGAAGACGATCTGGATCACCGCGGAATACGCCCGCATCGCAACGTCGCTCGGCCATGTCGCGCTGGTGAACTTGGCTATGCAGACGGCGGCGGGCCGGACATTGCTGGCGCCGTTCAAGGCAGCGGGGCGAACTGCCTTCTCGCTCTATTTCCTGGAAACGATCATCGGCGTGTGGGTGCTGTTCTCGCCGTTCGGGCTGAACTGGTGGCGGACGATGGGCTATGCGGGGCTTGCCGCGACCGCCACGGTGACCATCGCCGTGCTGCTGGTGGTCGCCAACGTCTGGTCGCGCTACTTCGTCAGCGGCCCGCTCGAATGGCTGTGGCGCAGCCTTGCCTATGTGGAGCGCCAGCCCTTCCGCCGCCGCAGCGCCGTGGCCGATACGGAACCGCTGCCGGGGCCGACGGCGCTCCCTGCCTGAAGGCTTGGCGCGGGGGCGCCGCGCGTCTATGCGGCGCTGCACAATCGCAGGAGTGAGGTGATGGGGTATCGGGTCGTGGTCGCCGGCGCGACGGGCAACGTCGGGCGCGAGATGATCGCGATCCTCGCCGAGCGCGAGTTTCCGGTCGACGAGCTCGCCGTGCTGGCCTCGTCGCGCAGCCAGGGCGACGATGTCGACTTCGGCGAGACCGGGCGCAAGCTCAAGGTCCAGAACATCGAGCATTTCGACCCCGCAGGCTGGGACATCGCGCTGTTCGCGATCGGCTCGGAGGCGACCAAGGCCCATGCGCCCAGGTTCGCCGCTGCGGGCTGCGTGGTGATCGACAATTCGTCGCTCTACCGGATGGACCCGGACGTGCCGCTGATCGTGCCGGAGGTGAACCCGGACGCGATCGACGGCTATGCCAAGCGCAACATTATCGCCAACCCGAACTGCTCGACCGCGCAGATGGTGGTTGCCTTGAAGCCCCTGCACGATGCGGCGACGATCAAGCGCGTCGTGGTCGCCACCTATCAGTCGGTCTCGGGCGCGGGCAAGGCGGGGATGGACGAGCTGTTCGAGCAGAGTCGCAACATCTTCGTCGGCGACCCCGCCGAGCCGAGGAAGTTCACCAAGCAGATCGCCTTCAACGTCATCCCGCATATCGACAGCTTCCTCGACGACGGCTCCACGAAGGAAGAGTGGAAGATGGTCGCCGAGACCAAGAAGATCCTCGATCCGAAGATCAAGGTGACCGCCACCTGCGTGCGCGTGCCGGTGTTCGTCGGCCATTCGGAAGCGATCAACATCGAGTTCGAG
>CAXTNG010000116.1:0-2069 GCA_964245475.1 uncultured Sphingomonas sp.
CCGCCAGTCGCGAAAGCGCCGGAACGCCGTGCTCCAGTTGCCGAACCGCTCCGGCGGGTCGCGCCACGGACTGCCCGTGCGCGCAATCCACAGCACCGCCTCCAAGAACAGACGGTTGTTCCTCCCGCTGCGCCCAGGGTCCGTCGGCTTCCCCAAACAATGCGGCTCAATCTTCGCCCATTGGGCGTCGGTCAAAATATCTCGGTCCATCCGCAGTGTGAATCACATCCACGACAGCTTGTGAATCCCCACAATCCCTAGAGGAGGTAAGCGGTAAGCGCGCTCCAGGCAGGCTGCTTGGCGGCGAGACCGACGGTGTAGAGCGGGCTGGACGAGGGCAGGGTGACGAGTGTCACCGGCTCGCCCGCGAGCAGCGGCGCGCCGATCGCCGCCGCCTTGCCTCCGTTGAACGCGACAGCGACCAGATGCGGAAGCGAGTGGACGAGCGCGGCGAGATCGTTTGCCGCGATGTCCTGAATCGCAGCGTCGCTGCTGCCCTGCCGGCGTGCGGTCGCGACAACATCCCATAGCGCAATGCCACGATCCTGCACGGCGCTAAGCCGCTCGTCGTAGGCCAAGCTTGCCAGATCACGGCCGACGACCGGCGACAACAGCCTCCAGAACTGGTTCTGCGGATGCGCGTAATAGCGCCGCTCCGCGAGGCTGCGCTCACCGGGGAGAGAGCCCAAGATGAGCAGGCGGGCGTCCGATCCTGAGACCGGCGGAAAGGAGGACTTGAGCGTCAAATTGCCATTTGCCCGCTTTCGCTGACAACTTTTAAAATATCGGTGCTGCTGAAATCCGCGCCCTTGAACAGCAGCGGCCGGCCCGTTGCCTTAGCCAGCGCGTAGGAAAAGCAGTCGCCGAAATTAAGCTGTGCAGGGTGACCGGATCCTTGGCCGAAAGCACGGTGTGCATCACGTGCAATGGCAGCCTGCGCCTGATCGACCGCCACCACGTTGATGCCGAACGTTAGGATCAAACGATCCGCAACCGGCACTAGAGCCGCCGAGCCGCGCCGGTGGAACACGACCGCCAGCTCGATCCAGCTTCCCGCTGAAATATCGGTTCGATCTGACGATGCGAGTACTTGAGTGAACATCTCACGTTCGGGTTCACCGAACAGGATGGACGCAAGCGCGGACGTGTCCACGATCACCGTGCAAATCCGTCCTTTTCCTCATCATCGTAGATCGCGTCCATGATCTCCTTGGACGTCTTGCCGCGCCATTCGTCGAGCAGGAGCCGTTGAAACTCATCGACCAGCCCGTTTACCTTGCGAATGCGCTCGGCGATCTCGGCCTGTGGATCGCGCTGCCCCCGCTTTAGCGCGTCACGTACGGTCGCGGTTACAGACTTGCCGCTGTTGCTGGCCATCTCCCGCGCTAGCCGAGCCGTCTCGTCATCCTTGATGTTGAGCTGCGCACCCATCGTTCTACCCTCGCTGACGCGTCTTCTACCATAAGCACAGGTTCGCGGCAACGCAGGGGAAGTTCGCTTGGCCGCTCGCAATGGTGTCCCTATCTGCCCGTCATGCCCATCGCACCCGATACACTCGCTCTCATCGGCAACACCCCGCTCGTCAGGCTGAAAGGCCCAAGTGAAGCCGCGGGTGCCGAGATCTTCGGCAAGTGCGAGTTCGCCAATCCGGGCGCTTCGGTGAAGGACCGTGCGGCGCTGTTCATCGTTGAGGATGCGGAGGAGCGCGAGGCGCTCGCTCCCGGCGGCACGATCGTCGAGGGGACCGCGGGCAATACCGGCATCGGGCTGGCGCTGGTCGCCAATGCCAAGGGCTACAGGACGATCATCGTCATGCCCGAGACGCAGTCCCGAGAGAAGATGGACACCCTGCGTGCCTTGGGCGCCGAGCTGGTGCTGGTGCCGGCGGCGCCCTATTCGTCGCCGTGCCACTTCGTCCACACCTCGCGCCGGATCGCCGAGGAGACGCCGGGCGCGGTCTGGGCCAACCAGTTCGACAATGTCGCCAACCGCCGCGCGCATGTCCTCGGCACCGCCGAGGAACTGTGGGCGCAGATGGAGGGGCGGATCGACGGCTTCGCCTTCAGCCC
>CAXTNG010000116.1:2079-9651 GCA_964245475.1 uncultured Sphingomonas sp.
GGGACCGGCGGCACGCGGGCCGGGGTCGGGCTGGGGCTGAAGGCGAAGGACGAGGCCGTGACAATCGCGCTGAGCGACCCGCACGGCGCAGCACTCTTCGAATATTACGCGCATGGCGAGTTGCGCGCGGAGGGCAATTCGGTCGCCGAGGGGATCGGGCAGGGGCGGATCACCGCCAATCTGGAGGGTGCGCCGATCGACACCCAGTTCCGCATCTCCGATCAGGAAGGCTATGACTGGGTCCGCCGCCTGCTCGACGAGGAAGGGCTGTGCCTGGGGCTGTCGTCGGGGATCAACGTCGCCGGGGCGGTGCAGCTGGCGAAGCAATTGAGGCCGGGGAGCCGGGTCGCCACGATCCTGTGCGACACCGGGTTCCGTTACCTGTCGACGCTCCACAACCCCGAATGGCGGGCCGAGAAAGGGCTGGCGTAAGCGCCGATTGGACAGATGGTTCCACGTCGGGTACGTTTTTTACAACGATGATGCCGGTCCCCGATCCTTCCCAGCCGATGCAGCGTGTCAAGGTCGGCGTGATCGGGCTGGCGGCGGTGCTTCTGCTGATCGGGCTCGCCAGCGTCATCATCGGCTCCGCAAGCCGAGAACGCCCCGTCACCGCGATCGGCGCGCCCAAGCCCGAGGTGATCGCCAACATGGCGATCGACAATGGCGCCGTCCCTGCCGCCGAGCCGCTCGCCGAGCTGGGCGTCGCGCCGAGCGCCAACGTGCAGACGCCGGCCCCCGCGCGATGACCCGTCCCGGCCAAGAAGTTCCGGGAAATTCCGCTTCTTGTGGTGCGACCTTAACCGGTCGTGCCGTCTCGTCCCCGCGACCAAGACCGATCGCCCCGCCCTAGCGGCGAATTCCCCCGTTTTCCCGTAAAATTCCGTTGCGTCCCCAAATCGCCGCTGATACGTCAGCGGCAAGAGGGCAAGTCATGCCTGCGTGAGCAGCCGCCGGTCGGCGCCGAGGGGCGCTTTCCGGAATGGGGACGTGCGTATTGGGTGCGGGGAATAACGTGTCGGCGAGGGGGCGCTATCAGGGTGACGGGATCGGCCTTGTCGATGACAAGGGCCGGGTAGCCATCCCCAGCGGGCTTCGCGCCATGCTGTCCGCCAACAGCCCCAAGGCGAACGGCAAGGACGGCGGCACGGTCGTCATCGGCGCGCACCAGAAGAGCCGTTGCCTCGTGGCCTACGACCCCGCCTTTGTCGACATCCTCGCCGAGCAGCTCGACGTGCGCGAATCGCAGAACCCCGATGCGGGCGGCGAGTACGATTACAACATCAAGCGCCGCGCCGCGTCGGGCGAGCCGGTGCCGTTCGACGGCTCGGGCCGCTTCATCATGCCGCGCTTCCCCCGCTTCTATGCGGGCATCGGCGAGCACGCCTTCTTCTACGGTGTGCTCGACTATATCGAGATCTGGGATCCCAAGACCCTGGTCGAGACCCCCGACGCGCCCGAGATCATGAAGGAAATGGCGCGCTTCTACATGGCCGAGAAGGGCGTGAAGCTGTGAGCGCGCACGTCCCCGTGCTGCTCGACGAAGTGGTCGAGGCGCTGGCACCCGCGCCCGGCGACACGATGGTCGACGCGACCTTCGGCGCAGGCGGCTACGCGCGGGCGCTGCTGGCGAAGGGCGCGCGGGTGATCGCGTTCGATCGCGACCCCGACGCGGCTGCTGCGGGCCGTGCAGCGGGACTCGATGGGCTGACCCTGGTCGAGCGGCCGTTCTCCGCGATGGAGAGCGCCGTCGCCGCCGGCTCGGCGGACGGCGTGACGATGGATATCGGCGTGTCCTCGATGCAGCTCGACCAGGCGGAGCGCGGCTTCTCCTTCCAGGGCGACGGGCCGCTCGACATGCGGATGAGCCGGGAGGGGTCGTCCGCCGCCGACTTCGTTAACGAGGCCGACGAGGGCGAGATCGCCGACGTCCTCTACCGCTACGGCGAGGAGCCCAAGTCGCGCCGCGTCGCGCGTGCGATCGTTGCGGCGCGCCCCCTGACCCGTACCGGCGAGCTGGCGAACGTGGTGCGCAAGGCGCTCGGCCATCGCCCGCACGACAAAAAGGACCCGGCGACCCGCGCCTTCCAGGCGATCCGCATTCACGTCAACCGCGAGCTCGACGAGCTGGCCGACGGCCTCGCCGCCGCCGAGCGCGTGCTCAAGCCCGGCGGGCGGCTGGCGGTGGTGACCTTCCACAGCCTCGAGGACCGGATGGTCAAGCGCTTCCTGCGCGACCGCTCGGGCGCGGCGCCCTCCGCCTCGCGGCATCTTCCCGAGGCGAACACCGGCCCGGCACCGAGCTTCGAGGGCGTCGGCAAGGCGATCCGGGCGGGCGAGACGGAGCTGGCGGCGAACCCGCGGGCGCGATCGGCGACCTTGCGGACGGCGCGGCGGACGGCCGCGGCGGCGTGGACAACGAGCGTGAGTGAGGAGCAACGGGCATGACGGCGGCGCATCGGTTGAAGGGCGTGGGCTGGTTCGCGAGCTGCGTGGCGGTCGTGCTCGGCTTTTATCTGGTCTCGCTTCAGGTCGCCAACGAGCGCGGCAAGCTGGAGGGCGTCAACCGCAAGATCGGCGACGCCGAGCGTGACATCCGCGCGCTGGAGACAGAATTTGAAACGCGGTCGAACCTGACCCAGCTCGAGAAGTGGAACGGCGACACGCTGGCGCTGGTCGCGCCGCGCGCCGGCCAGTTCGTCGCGGATGAGGCCGCGCTGGCGGCGATCGACGTGACCGCCGGGCCGGCGACGGTCGACGACGGCCAGCTGCAGCGCACCGCGGCGCTGGTCGTGCCGTCGCTGGTCGTGCCGTCGCTCAACGGAGCGGGCCTGCAAGCTGCCGTCGTCCCTGCTGCCTCGGCTCCCGTGGCGGTCCCGGCTCCGGCTGCGCTCGTGCAGGTCGCCGCGGTCACGCCCATCCATGAGCCGACTCCGAAGCCCGCCGTCGTCGCGGCGAAGCCGGTGATCGCGACGACGCCCAAGCAAAAGGCATTGCTGCTCCGCGCGGTCGCGGTCGCCAACGTCCGGCCTCAGGCGGTGGCGATGCTCGACGACAAATTGCTGTCGGACTCGACCCTGGGTGCGATCCTGAGCGGAGCCCGGGCGGAAGCCCGCCGCCGGTGACCGTCCTCGTCGCCCGTCCGGTCGGCCCACGCCGCGACCCGCGTCAACGCCATGCGCTGATCGGAGTCGCGCACATGCGGCTGATGATGCTGATGCTGCTGTTCGCCGCGGCGGTGCTGCTGGTGATCGGGCGGCTGGCGATGCTGGCGGTGTTCGACGGACCGGCGGACGCGGCAACGCGGATGGCGACGCTGGCGGGACGCGGCGACATCGTCGACCGCAACGGCGCGCCACTTGCGCGCACGATCGACGCCTGGACGATCGCGGTCCATCCGAAGAAGCTGATCGGCGACCCGATGGACATCGCCGCAAGGCTTGCGGCGCTGATGCCCGAGCGCGGCGACCGGGCGTGGTTCTACAGCCAGCTGACCAAGGATGTCTCCTTTACCTATCTGGAGCGCCGCGCCAGCCCGAGCCTGGTCGAGCAGGTCAATGCGATTGGCGAGCCCGCTCTGGTCTTCGCGCGCGAGACCCAACGGCTCTACCCGCAATCGACCCTCGCAGCCCACGCGCTCGGCTTCCTGTCGACCGACGGGCACGGCATGAGCGGGATGGAGCGCGTGCTCGACCCACAGCTGACCAATCCTGCCACCGCCGGCACGCCCGTCGCGCTGTCGATCGATACCCGCGTCCAGGCGGCGATGGAAAGCGAGCTGGCGCATGCCAAAGAGACGTTCCAGGCACGTGGCGCCGCGGGGCTCGTCCTCAACGTGCACACCGGCGAAGTGATCGCGATGGTGTCGCTGCCGACCTTCAATCCCAACCGGGTCGGCATGTCGGGGTCGGAGGAGCTGCGCAACACGACGACCCAGAGCGTCTACGAGCTCGGCTCGACCTTCAAGCCGATCACGGTGGCGACCGCGATCGATACCGGCGTCGTCACCGACATGAGCAAGCGCTTCGACGCCACCGCACCGCTTCACGTGGGGCGCTTCACCATTCACGACGAGCGCAGCGATCCCAAGCGCTGGCTCAACATTCCCGAAACGTTGATCTACTCGTCCAACGTCGCCACCGCCCGCATCGCGGACGAGCTGGGGCCGCAGCGGCTGCAGACGATGTTCCGCAAGCTCGGCTTCGACACGCGGCCCGACATCGAGCTGAAGGAGAAGGGTCATCCGCTGTGGCCGACCTTCTGGGCGCGAACGACGACGATGACGACGGCGTTCGGCCACGGCATCGCGATCACCCCACTGCAGCTCGCCAACGCTTATGCGACTTTGGTCAACGGCGGCACTTGGCGCCCGACGACGCTGCTCAAGGTCGGCCCGGGTCATCCGGCTGCCGCCGGACGCCGAGTGATCAGCGAGGCGACGAGCGCTCGGATGCGCCAGCTGCTCCGGCTGATCGTGCTCAAGGGCACGGGCCGCAAGGGTAGCGCGGCGGGCTTCCGCGTCGCTGGCAAGACCGGCACCGCTGAGGCGGCGGCGGCGGGCGGTTACGACAAGAGCCGCAACGTCGCCACCTTCGTCGCCGCCTTTCCGATCGACCAGCCACGCTACGTCGTGCTGGCGATGCTCGACTCGCCGATCGGTACCAAGGAAACGGGCGGGTGGAAGACCGCCGCCTGGAACGCGGCGCCGGTCGTCGGCCGGGTGGTAAGCCGGGTCGGTTCGATGATGGGCGTGATCCCGGACGCGGGCCGCGACATCGACGAGAGCGACCTGCTGCCGCTTGTCTGGCTCGACCCGACCGACACCCAGCCGGACGGCCAGTGAAGGGTCCGCGGTGAGACTCGGGCAGATCACCGGCGGCAGCGAGGAGGCGCAGGTGACCGGCTTTGCGATCGACCATCGCAAAGTGGCGCCGGGGACGGTGTTCGGCGCGTTTCGCGGGGGTCGGGTAAACGGCGAGGATTTCATCGCCGATGCGGTGAAAAGCGGCGCGGTCGCTGTGGTCGCGGCGCCGCACGCGGTGGTGGCGGGCGCAGTGCACATCGCCGATGACAACCCGCGCGAGCGTTTCGCTCAGGTCGCCGCCCGCTTTTTCGCGCCCTTCCCGCGAGTGTCGGTCGCGATCACCGGCACCAACGGCAAGACGTCGACCGTCGAGATGACGCGTCAGCTGTGGCGCATGGCGGGACATCACGCCGCGTCGATCGGCACGCTCGGTGTCACCACGGCCGACGAGCGGGTGACCACCGGCTTGACCACGCCCGACGTGGTGACTTTCCTGTCGAACGTGGCTGGGCTGGCGCGCGAGGGCGTGACGCACATCGCTTTCGAGGCGTCGAGCCACGGGCTGCACCAATATCGTATCGGGGGACTGCCGGTCACCGCCGCCGGCTTCACCAACATCAGCCGCGACCATCTCGATTACCACGGTGATATGGGCGCTTACCTCACCGCCAAGCTCAGGCTGTTCTCCGAGGTGCTGTCGCCGGACGGCGCGGCGGTGGTCTGGGCGGACGATCCGGAAGCGGGGCGGGTCGTCGATCTCGCCCGTGCCCGCGGCAACCGGCTGATCACGGTCGGCGAACGCGGTTGCGCGCTGCGGCTGGTCGGCCGCGACCCGACGTTGCTCGGGCAGGGGCTGACGATCGAGGCCGACGGCAAGACCCATAACGTGACCTTGCCGCTGATCGGGGCGTACCAAGCCGCGAACGCGCTGGTCGCGGCGGGGCTGGTGATCGCGACGGGCGGCGAGGTGGCGCAGACGATCGCCAACCTCGCCCGACTCCAGCCGGTGCGAGGCCGGCTGGAGCGGGCGACGATCACGCGGGCCGGTGCGCCGGTCTATGTCGATTACGCGCACACGCCGGATGCGCTCGAAGCTGCGATCGCGGCGCTGAAGCCGCACGCAGGCGGGCGGCTGATCGTTGTATTCGGCGCCGGCGGCGACCGCGACCCCGGCAAGCGCGCGACAATGGGGCAGGTGGCCGCGACGCAGGCCGACCTCGCCATTGTCACCGACGACAATCCGCGTCACGAGCAGCCCGCCGCGATCCGCGCCCAGGTGCTGAGCGGGGCGCCCGGCGCGCGCGAGATCGGCGACCGACGCGAGGCGATCGCCTTCGCCGTCGCCGAGGCGGGCGCGGCCGACATCGTCCTGATTGCCGGCAAGGGCCACGAGCAGGGGCAGATCGTCGGCGACATGATCCTGCCCTTCGACGACGTCTCCGTAGCGAGAGAATGCGCAGCATGAGGAAAATCAACGTACCGACCAAGATCGAGCGGCCCGCTTCGGCACGTCCGGAGCCTGCGGGCGATACGCCGCGACCACGGCTCGGACTGAAGTATGGCGTCAATGCGGAAGCCCCCGCCCGACCGTGACGGCTCCAAATTCCTTCGGGCTGTGGACCTCGGACGCGATTGCCGCCGCGACCGGGGGGACGGCGTCGACCGATTTCGCGGTCGGGGGCGTTGCCTTTGACAGCCGCGAAGTGGGCGACGGCGACCTGTTCGTCGCGCTCGCCGGCGGGGCGACCGACGGCCATCGTTTCCTTCCGCAAGCCTTCGAGCAGGGTGCGGCGGGGGCGATCGTGTCGGAGGCGTCCGAAGGCCCGCATGTGCGCGTCGACGATACCTCCGCAGCGCTGAACGACCTCGCACGCGCGAGCCGGGGCCGGACCGGCGCCAGCATTATCGGCGTCACCGGCTCCGTGGGCAAGACGTCGGCGAAGGAGGCACTCTACGCCGCGCTCGACCGCGGGTGGCAGGGTCAAGTGCACCGCTCGGTCAAGAGCTACAACAATCACACTGGCGTTCCGCTCAGCTTGGCGCGCATGCCCGCTGATAGCCGCGCGGGTGTGTTCGAGATGGGGATGAACCACGCGGGCGAACTCGCGGCGCTGACCCGCATCGTGCGTCCCCATGTAGCAATCGTCACCGCCATCGCCCCCGCGCACGCCGAGTTCTTCCGCGACGAACGCGCGATCGCTGACGCCAAGGGCGAGATCTTTCAGGGACTGGAGCCCGGCGGCACAGCGATCGTCCCCTTCGACTCGCCGCATCGCGACCGCCTTCGTGCCGCGGCCGAGCCTCATGCGGCACGGATCGTCACCTTCGGCAGCGGCGGCGATGTGCGGGCGTTGGAGCAGATGCAGGTGAAGACTGGCGGCAGCTTCGTCACCGCACAGATCGGCGAGAAGGAGCTGAGCTTCACCTTGTCGCAGCCGGGCGATCACCATGTATCGAACGCGCTGGCGGTGCTCGCTGCGGTTGATGCGGTCGGCGGCAACCTGGGGCTGGCGGGACTGGCGCTCGCAGACCTCGGCGGGCTGCCGGGCAGGGGCGCGCGGTTCCGCGCGTCGGTCGGCGGGGGCCCGAATGCCGGCTGGGCGCTGGTGATCGACGAGAGCTATAACGCCAATCCTGCCTCGATGGCGGCAACGTTGGCGGTGCTCGCGCGCGAGCCGGGACGTCACATCGCGGTGCTCGGTGAAATGCGCGAGATGGGCGACAAATTGAAGGAGCACGGCGTCCGCGTGAAATACGCGATCCACCCG
>CAXTNG010000117.1:0-9528 GCA_964245475.1 uncultured Sphingomonas sp.
GTCCACCGTCACGACATCGCCGTGGCGCAGGTAGCTCCGGTTGTCGTCGCCGAAGGGGCACCGCCAGCATGAGGTGGTGCACCCGCGCGCTGATTCACTTCGACCGGACAGGCTCGGCGTGGCTGATTGCGCGCTTCGTCGATCCGCAGGCCGAGTTCCTCTTCCTGGCGCCCGGCGATCCGCTGCCCGGCGATGCGGAGCCGTTCGGACTGCCCGGCGTGATGCTGGCGGCGCAGGACGGTGAGACCACGACCTTCGACCGGGTGATCGCACGCTACCGCCTCGACGACCCGGCGCTGCATGCGATGGCGCGGATCGTGTCGGACACGGTGGCGCACGTCATGCACGACGCCGACCGCGCGGCGCTCGCCCGGCGCGACCCGCACGTGCTGGGGTTCCTGGCGGTCACCGAAGGAGTGATGCTTCACGCCCGTTCGGACGAGGCATGCCTCAGCCGGAGCCTGCCGCTGTTCGATGCGCTGTACCTGCGGCTCCAGGCGCAGGGTGCGCTGAGCGGCACGCCGCTGGAGGAGGCGCGCGTGCTCACGGCGGGAGTGGCCGCGCTCCGGGCGGAGGCGGCGCCGTTCTCCGAAGCGGCATTTGCGGCGGTCGTGTCGAGCAAAGGCGCGCTAGCGTCGGCAGGGGAGCGATGATGGAAGCCGTAGAGATGAAGCCGCGACACTATGAGGCCGTGCCGCTGATCGACGCGCGCGACGTGATCGGGGAAGGGCCCGCCTGGGACGCGGCCGGACAGCGCCTACTCTGGACCGATAACAAGAATGGTATCGTCCATGAGGCGCGCGAGGACGCAGATGGCAGCTGGACGGAGACCGGCCGGGTTGAGCTGGGTCGGTGGATCGGCGCGGTAGTGCCGCGCGAGGGCGGCGGCCTGCTGGTCGCGCGCGAGACTGAGCTTCTCACGATCGATGCGGACGGGTCGATCAAGCCATTCGCCAGGTTCAACCTCGACCACGAGAACTTTCATCTTAACGATGCCAAGTGCGATCCCCAGGGGCGGCTTTGGGTGGGCACGATCGACCGCCAGGTGAAGTCGAACGGCGGGCGGATCACGCCGGGCCGGGGCAGCCTGTTCCGGGTCGAGGCCGATGGGGCAATCGAGCGGGTGATCGACGGCGTTACGGTGTCCAACGGGCTCGACTGGAGCCCCGATGGTCGCATCTTCTACTATATCGACTCGCACACGCGCACGATCGACGCGTTCGATTTCGACGCGCCGACGGGCCGGATCGCCAATCGGCGGAGCGTCGTCGAGATCGCCGCTGGCGAGGGCCTGCCCGATGGCATGGCGTGCGACGACGAAGGCTGCCTGTGGCTCGCGATCGCCGGCGGCCATGAGGTGCGACGCTATGCGCCTGACGGCGCTCTCGTAGGCGTCGTGCGGCTGCCGGTGCCGACCGTCACCAGCTGCGCCTTCGGAGGGCGGGCGCGCGACGTCCTGTTCATCACCACCGCCCGCGTGAAGCTCCCGGCGGCGGCGCTCAGCCGATTGGAGTTTGGGATCAACGCCGAGCTGGGCGACGAGAACGATGCCGACCGCGGAGCGGGCGCACTGTTCATGTGCCGGCCCGGCGTGACGGGAGCGGCCGCCACCGCGTTCGCCGGATAACGATGGCGCGCGCGACCGCCCTCTCCCGCTGCCACAACATCGCCGACCTGCGCGCGGCGGCGCGGCGGCGCCTGCCCGGGCCGATCTTCGACTATCTCGACGGAGCGGCGGAGGACGAGACGACCGCCCGGCGCAACACTTTCGCCTTCGACGATGTCAGCCTGGTGCCGAGCGCGCTGGTCGATACGACGTCGGTCCGCACCCGCACGACGGTGCTGGGGCTGGAGATCGGCTGGCCGGTGATCTGCTCGCCCGCCGGCATGGCGCGGATGTACGATGGCCAAGGCGAGCTGGCGGTCGCCCGCGCCGCCGCCCGCGCCGACACGATGTACGGGCTTTCGATCGCCGCCAGCCGAAGCTTGGAGGAGGTCGCCGCCGCCAGCGACGGTCCGAAGCTGTTCCAGCTCTACATCTTCCGCGACCGCGGGCTGACGCTCGAGCTGATCGACCGGTGCAAGGCGGCGGGCTATTCCGCGCTGTGCCTCACCGTCGATTCGGCGGTGCGCGGTAACCGCGAGCGCGAGCTGCGCACGGGACTCGGCATCCCGTTAAAGTTGTCGCTCGGCGGCGTGGCCAGCTTCGCTCGACACCCGCGCTGGGTGCTGGACACGGCGCGGTCGGGGCCGCTGTCGATGCCGAACTTCCGCGAACGTACCGGCAGCGACGACATTGTCGCGCATACACGCTATATCGACCAGCAGCTCGATGCGTCGGTCACCTGGGCGGATGTCGGCGCGATGATCGCGCACTGGGGCGGCCCGTTCGCGATCAAGGGAGTGCTATCGGCCGACGATGCCCGACGTTCGGCGGACGTCGGCGCGGCGGGAGTGATCGTCTCCAACCACGGGGGGCGCCAGCTGGAGGGCGCGGCCGCGGCGGTGCAGATGCTGCCCGACATCGCCGACGCGGTGGGCGACCGGCTCGACGTCATCCTGGAGAGCGGCGTCCGTCGCGGCAGTCACGTGCTGAAGGCGCTGGCGCTCGGCGCAAAGGCCTGCGCGATCGGGCGGCCCTATCTGTTCGGGCTCGCCGCGGGCGGCGAGGCGGGCGTCGACCGGGCGCTGACGATCCTGCGCGCGGAGCTGACTCGCGCGATGCAGCTGAGTGGCTGCATTGACGTGACAGCGGTGCCGCGCGAGCTCGTGCGGCGGTTCGCATGAGCGCGGCGGTCGATCCGACGCTGAGTGACGTCGTCGGGTCGACGGAGCCGCCGCTGAGCGACCTGACCATCGGCGCGCTACTGGGCGAAGCGGCGTGGCGGTGGGGTCCGGCCGAGGCGCTGGTGAGCGTCGCGGAAGGCGTGCGGCTCACCTTCGCCGAACTCGACCTGGCAGCGTCCGCGCTGGCGGCGGGTCTGCTCGGACTGGGGTTGGCGCGTGGCGACCGGGTGGGCATCTGGTCGCCCAACAACGCCGCTTGGATCGTCGTCCAGTATGCGGCCGCGCGCGCGGGGCTGGTGCTGGTGACGATCAACCCGGCCTACCGCGTCGCGGAGCTGGAGCATGCGCTGCGCCTCGTCGGCGTCCGCGCGGTAATCGCAGCCGAGCGCTTCCGGACCAGCGACTATCTGGAAATGCTGGAGGAGCTCGCGCCCGAGATTGCGGCGGCCGGGCCGGGCGGCCTGTCCAGCGCCAGGCTGCCGGACCTGCGCTACGCCATCAAGCTGGAGGGACCGCCGCGCGCGGGGTGGATCGATCTGGCGGACCTCCGAGTCGAGCAGATGCTCAAAGAGACCGTCGCCGACGACCCGGTTAACATCCAGTTCACCAGCGGCACCACCGGCCTCCCCAAGGGCGCGACGCTCACCCATCGTAACATCGTCAACAACGCGACCATGGTTGGGGCGGCGACCGGGCTGGACCCGGGCGACCGCGTTTGCGTTCCCGTGCCGCTATACCACTGTTTCGGCATGGTGATGGCGAGCCTCGCCTGTGTCGCGCGCGGCGCGACGATCGTGCTGCCGAGCCCGGGGTTCGGCGCGGAGGTGACGCTCGCCGCCGCATCTGCGGAGCGCTGCACACACCTCTATGGCGTGCCCACCATGTTCGTGGCGATGCTGGAGGAGACCGGCATCGACGGCCTGGACCTGAGCCGCCTTCGCGGCGGCATCATGGCGGGCGCCCCCTGCCCGGTCGAGACGATGCGCGCCGTCATGGCGCGCCTGAACATGGCGGAGGTCACCATCGCCTACGGCATGACTGAGACCAGCCCGGTCAGCTTCCAGACCGCGCGCAACGACGCGACCGAACAGCGCGTCGCGACCGTCGGCCGGGTGCAGCCGCACCTCGAATGCAAGCTGGTGGACGCCGATGGCGCGACCGTCCCGCGCGGCGCGGTCGGCGAGCTGTGCACGCGGGGCTATTCGGTCATGCGAGGCTATTGGGGCGAACCCGAGCGCACCGCCGAGGTGATCGACGCTGACGGATGGATGCATACCGGAGACCTAGCGACGTTCGACGACCAGGGCTATTGCCGGATCGTCGGGCGCGTGAAGGACATGGTGATCCGCGGCGGCGAAAACATCTACCCCGCCGAGGTCGAGGCATTCCTCCAGCACCATCCCGCCGTCGCCGAGGCGGCGGTGGTCGGCGTTCCTGACGCGCGCTTTGGTGAGGAGCTGTGCGCCTGGATTAGGCTGAAGCCGGACGCCGCCACGACGCCCGAGGACATCGCCGCTTTCTGCCGTGGCCGCATCGCGCACTACAAGGTTCCGCGCCATGTCCGCCTGGTCGAGGCGCTGCCGATGACCGTCACCGGCAAGGTCCAGAAGTTCGTTATCCGCGAGGCGATGGCGCGCGAGCTGGCCGAGGCTCGTTAAGCGCCATGTCGAATCGCCCCGTCCTGCGCCTGCACGTGCCCGAGCCCGCCGCCCGGCCGGGCGACGCGCCGGCATTCGACGCCGTGCCGATCCCCGCCGCCGGCGAGACGCGGCGGCCCGACGTGTTTGATCGCGAAGCCGACATGCGCGACCTGCCGTTCGGAATGGTGCGCGTGCTGGACGAGAGCGGTACTGCGACCGGCCCCTGGAATCCTGCGCTCGCGCCCGAGACGCTGCTGCGTGGGCTGCGTGCGATGCTGCTGACGCGCGTCTTCGACGACCGCCTGTTCCGCGCGCACCGGCAGGGCAAGACCAGCTTCTATATGAAGTCGACCGGCGAGGAGGCGATCGGCGCGGCACAGTCGATGGTGCTCGGCCGCGGCGACATGTGCTTCCCAACCTATCGCGCGCTCGCCTGGCTGATGGCGCGCGATTATCCGCTGGTCGACCTACTCAACCAGATCTTCTCAAACGCCGGGGATCCCCTGAAAGGTCGGCAGCTGCCCATCCTCTATTCGGCGCGCGCCTCCGGCTTCTACTCGCTGTCTGGAAACGTCGGCAGTCGCTTCGGCCACGCCGTTGGCTGGGCGATGGCGTCGGCGTTCAAGGGCGAGGAGAACATCGCGCTCGCATATATCGGCGACGGCACGACCGCAGAGGGCGATTTCCACGAGGCGCTGACTTTCGCCGCCGTCTACCGCGCCCCGGTGATCCTGTGCGTCACCAACAACCAGTGGGCGATCTCGAGCTTTTCAGGCATCGCCGGGGCTGCGCAGACCACCTTTGCGGCCAAGGCGATCGGTTACGGCATCCCCGGGCTGCGCGTCGACGGCAACGATTTTCTCGCGGTCTGGGCCGCGACCGAATGGGCGGCCGAGCGCGCGCGCGCCAACTTCGGCGCGACGCTGATCGAGCTCTACACCTATCGCGCCGCCGGTCACTCGACCTCTGACGACCCGACCAAATATCGCCCCGCTGACGAGGCGGCGCACTGGCCGCTCGGCGACCCGGTCGCGCGGCTTAATCAATATTTGATCGCCGCGGGCGCGTGGGACCGGGAACGGCACGAGGCGCTGACGCGCGAGCTGGACGGGCAGGTGCGCGCGGCAATGAGGATGGCGGAGGAGGTCGGCACGCTCGGCAAGTCCAAGCCCCCGGTGGCGGAGATGTTTGAGGGGGTGTTCAAGGAGCCCGACTGGCGCGTCCTCGAACAACGCCGCGAGCTGGGGGTCTGACGCGATGCCGGTGATGAACATGATCCAGGCGCTCAACTCCGCCCTCGACGTTGTCCTCGCGGAGGACCCGACGACGCTGATCTTCGGGCAGGACGTCGGCTATTTCGGCGGCGTGTTCCGCGTAACCGACGGGCTGCAGGCGAAGCACGGCCTGACCCGCTGCTTCGACGCGCCGATCAGCGAGGGCGGGATCATCGCGACCGCGATCGGCATGGGGGCGAACGGCCTTCGGCCGATCCCGGAGATCCAGTTCGCCGACTATATCCTGCCCGCATTCGACCAGCTGGTCAGCGAGGCGGCACGGCTGCGCTACCGTTCGGCGGGCGAGTTCTGGGCGCCGATCACGGTTCGCTCGCCCTATGGCGGGGGCATCTTCGGCGGCCAGACCCACAGCCAGAGCCCGGAGGCGATCTTCGCGCACATCACGGGCCTGAAGACGGTGATCCCATCGACGCCCTATGACGCCAAGGGGCTGCTGATCTCGGCGATCGAGGACGACGACCCGGTGGTCTTCCTGGAGCCCAAGCGGCTCTACAACGGCCCGTTCGACGGGCGCCACGACCAGCCGGTGCGCAACTGGTCGGGCGAGGCGGCGGCGGAGGTGCCCGAAGGCCGCTATGTCGTGCCGCTCGGCAAGGCGGCGGTCGTGCAGCCGGGCGAGGAGGCGACCGTGCTCGCCTACGGCACGATGGTACATGTCGCGCTAGCCGGAATCCGCGACAGCGGCGTCGACGCCGAGCTGATCGACCTGCGCTCGATCGTGCCGCTCGACATTGACACGATCGTCGCCTCCGTCCGCAAGACCGGACGTTGCGTGATCCTGCACGAGGCGTCGCGCTTCGGCGGCTTCGGCGGCGAGCTCTCCGCGCTAGTGCAGGAACGCTGCTTCCACCACCTCGAGGCGGCGGTCGAGCGGGTAGCGGGTTGGGACACGCCCTACCCCCATGCCTTCGAATGGGACTACTTCCCTGGCCCGGCGCGACTGGCGGCGGCGCTGCACAAGGTAATGGCGGACTGATGGCGCGCTTCATCTTCAAGCTGCCCGATATCGGCGAAGGCATCGCCGAGGCCGAGATCGTCGCCTGGCACGTCGCGGTCGGCGACGCGGTCGAAGAAGACCAGAACCTCGCCGACATGATGACCGACAAGGCGACGGTTGAGATGGAATCGCCTGTCGCGGGAACTGTGGTCGAGCTCGCGGGCGAGGTCGGGGACCAGGTGGCGATCGGGTCGACGCTGGTCGTGATCGAGATCGCGGGCGAGGCGTCGGCCATGCTGGTATCCGAAGAAGAGATCTTCGAGTTCGAAAATCCCGGGGGCGAAGAGGTGGCGCAGGAAGCCGCTACCATCCCCGTTCGCCCTGAGCCTGTTGAAGGGCGTGTGACGGCAGACCACGCTGATACACGTGCTTCGACAAGCGCAGCACGGACGGAGGAGAGTACTCCGCCCCGGACTATCCTTGCCTCCCCTCCCGTTCGTCAGCGGGCGCGGGCACTCGGCATCGACCTGTCGCAGGTCAAGTCCGACTCCGACCGCATCCGACACGCCGACCTCGACGCCTTCCTGCGCTACAGCGCCGGCCAGGGCTATCACGCGCCGTACGCCGACAGCGCTCGCCACGACGAGTCGATCAAGGTCATCGGCATGCGCCGCAAGATCGCAGAGAACATGGCGGCGTCGAAGCGCAACATCCCGCACTTCACCTATGTCGATGAGATCGACGTGACGAGCCTCGAGGGCATTCGCGCCGATCTAAACGGCAATCGCGGCCCGCGCCCAAAGCTGACGATGCTGCCGCTTCTGATCATCGCGATCTGCCGCTCACTCCCCAATTTCCCGATGCTCAACGCGCGGTATGACGACGAAGCCGGCGTGGTGACGCGATCGGGCCGCGTTCATCTCGGCATGGCGGCGCAGACCGATGCGGGGCTGACCGTCCCCGTCATCCGCGACGCGCAGGACAAGAACGTCTGGCAACTCGCCAGCGAGATCAGCCGCCTCGCCGAGGCGGCGCGCGCAGGAAAACTCAAGCCCGACGAAATGGGCGGCGGGACGATTACCGTGACGTCGCTCGGCCCGCTCGGCGGCATCGCAACGACGCCGGTGATTAACCGGCCAGAGGTCGCGATCATCGGACCTAACAAGATCGTCGAGCGCCCCGTGTTCAAGCCTAATAGTCGGGGGGGCGACGACGTCGTCCGCGCGAAGCTGATGAACCTGTCAATCAGCTGCGACCATCGAGTGGTCGATGGTTGGGATGCCGCAAGCTACGTCCAGCATTTGAAGAAATATCTTGAGACACCGGTGCTGCTGTTTGCGCATCAGGGAGCCAAGTCATGAATACAGACTTTGACTTTCACCTCGGTGAGAATGCTGACATGATCCGCGACACGACGCGGCGCTTCGCCGCCGACCGCATCGCACCGCTCGCCGCGAAAATCGATCAGGAGGATTGGTTTCCGACCGAATTGTGGCCGGCGATGGGCGACCTCGGCTTGCACGGCATCACTGTCAGCGAGGAGGATGGCGGGCTCGGGCTCGGCTATCTCGAGCATGTCATCGCCTGCGAGGAGGTCAGCCGCGTCAGCGCCTCGATTGGGCTCAGTTACGGCGCGCATTCGAACCTGTGCATCAACCAGATCCGCCGTTGGGCCAATCCCGAGCAGAAGGCCAAATACCTCCCCAAGCTGATCTCCGGCGAGCATGTCGGCAGCCTCGCCATGTCGGAGGCCGGCGCGGGCAGCGACGTCGTCTCGATGAAGCTCAAGGCAGACCGCGTGCAGGGCGGCCATGTGCTCAACGGCACGAAGTTCTGGATCACCAACGCGGCCTATGCGGACACCCTGGTCGTCTATGCGAAAACCGGCGAGGGCTCGCGCGGCATCACCACTTTCCTTATCGAAAAGGACATGCCCGGCTTCTCGATCGGGCAGAAGATCGACAAGGTCGGGATGCGCGGCTCGCCCACCGCCGAGCTGGTGTTCGACGATTGCGAAGTGCCCGAAGAAAATATCATGGGCCCGCTCAACGGCGGGGTCGGCATGCTGATGTCGGGGCTCGATTACGAGCGCACCGTGCTCGCGGGCATCCAGCTCGGTATCATGCAGGCGTGCCTCGACGTGGTCGTGCCTTACGTTCGCGAACGCAAGCAGTTCGGCAAGGCGATCGGCCAGTTCCAGCTGATGCAGGCCAAGCTCGCCGATATGTACGTCGCGCTCAATTCGGCGCGCGCGTATGTCTATGCGGTTGCCAAGAATTGCGACGAGGGAAAGACCACGCGGTTCGACGCGGCCGGCGCGATCCTGCTGGCGAGCGAAAGCGCGGTGAAGGTCGCCGGCGAGGCAATCCAGGCGCTGGGCGGCGCGGGTTACACCAAGGACTGGCCGGTCGAACGCTATTGGCGCGACGCCAAGCTGCTCGACATCGGCGCGGGAACAAACGAGATCCGCCGTATGCTGATCGGGCGCGAGCTGATCGGCGCAGTCGCATGACAAAACTATACGTAGATGCCCCAAGTGCGCTCGACGGTTTGTTGTTCGACGGCATGACGATCTGTGCGGGCGGATTCGGCCTATGCGGCATTCCCGAGCGGCTGATCGACGCGATCCTCGTCGCCGGGACGAAGGAGTTGACCATCGCCAGCAACAATGCCGGGATCGACGGCGAGGGGCTCGGCAAGCTGCTACGCACGCGGCAAGTCAGGAAAATGATCAGTTCGTATGTCGGCGAGAATAAAGAGTTCGCGCGGCAATATCTGTTGGGCGAACTCGATGTCGAATTCTGTCCGCAGGGAACGCTCGCCGAGCGCTGCCGCGCGGGCGGCGCGGGCATCCCGGGCTTCTACACCA
>CAXTNG010000118.1:0-9510 GCA_964245475.1 uncultured Sphingomonas sp.
TGGCCGCCGACAAGGAGATCTTCCTCGTCGCCCAGCTCGATCCTGCCGAGGACGACCCCTCGCGCGAGGACCTGTACGAGGTCGGCGTCACCGCGACGGTGCTCCAGCTGCTGAAGCTTCCCGACGGCACCGTGCGCGTGCTGGTCGAGGGCAAGGCGCGCGGCCGCCTCGCCGAGCTGACCGAAGGCGACGCCTATCTGACCGCGACGATCGACGCCGTCGTCGATTTGGAGCCCGAGGGCACCGAAACCGAGGCCATGATGCGTTCGGTCGTCGCGCAGTTCGAGAATTACGCCAAGCTCAACAAGAAGCTGCCGAACGAGACCGCGGCCCAGCTTGCCGAGATCGAGGACGCCGCGCGCCTGTCCGACGCGATCGCCGCCAACATCCAGGTCAAGGTCGCCGACAAGCAGGCGCTGCTGGTCGAGCCCGATCCCGCCAAGCGGCTGGAGATGGCCTTCGCGCTGATGGAGGGCGAGCTCGGCGTTTTGCAGGTCGAGAAGAAGATCAAGTCGCGGGTCAAGCGCCAGATGGAGAAGACCCAGCGAGAATATTACCTCAACGAGCAGCTGAAGGCGATTCAGCGCGAGCTGGGCAACGGTGACGAGGAAGGCGACGGCGACGAGATCGCCGAGCTGACCCAGAAGATCGCGACGCTCAAGCTGTCGAAGGAAGCGCGCAGCAAGGCGACGTCCGAGCTCAAGAAGCTCAAGACGATGGCGCCGATGAGCGCCGAGGCGACCGTCGTGCGCAACTATCTCGACGTGCTGCTCGGCCTCCCGTGGGGCAAGAAGAGCAAGATCAAGAAGGACATCGCCGCCGCGCAGGCGGTGCTCGACGCCGACCACCACGGGCTGGAGAAGGTCAAGGACCGGATCGTCGAATATCTCGCGGTGCAGGCGCGGACCAACAAATTGAAGGGCCCGATCCTCTGCCTCGTCGGCCCGCCCGGCGTCGGCAAGACGTCGCTCGGACAATCGATCGCCAAGGCGTGCGGCCGCGAGTTCATCCGCCAGTCTCTGGGCGGTGTGCGCGATGAAGCAGAAATTCGCGGCCATCGGCGGACCTACATCGGCTCGCTGCCGGGCAAGATCGTCACCAACCTGAAGAAGGCGGGCACGGCTAACCCGCTGTTCCTGCTCGACGAGATCGACAAGCTGGGCCAGGATTTCCGCGGCGATCCCGCCTCGGCGCTGCTCGAAGTCCTCGACCCCGAGCAGAACGCGCGCTTCAACGACCATTATCTTGAGATCGACATCGACCTCTCCGACGTGATGTTCGTCTGCACTGCCAACACGCTCAACCTGCCGCAGCCGCTGCTCGACCGGATGGAGATTATTCGCCTAGAAGGCTATACCGAGGACGAGAAGCTCGCGATCGCCGAGCGGCACCTCGTCGCCAAGCAGGTCGAGGCGCACGGGCTCAAGGCGGGCGAGTTCACGCTGACGCCCGAGGGCCTGCGCGCGCTGATCCAGCGCTATACCCGCGAGGCGGGCGTGCGCACGCTGGAGCGCGAGATCGCGAAATTGTGCCGCAAGGCGCTGCGCCAGATCCTCGAAGGCAAGGTGCAGTCGGTCACGGTTACGCCCGACAACCTCCACGAGTTCGCCGGCACCCAGAAGTTCCGTCATGGCCTGAGCGAGACCGAGCACCAGATCGGTGCGGTGACCGGGCTTGCCTGGACCGAGGTCGGCGGCGAGCTGCTGACGATCGAGAGCGTCACCGTGGGGGGCCGGGGTCTGGTTAAGACGACCGGCAAGCTCGGCGACGTGATGAAGGAATCGGTCGAGGCGGCGTGGAGCTACGTCAAGGCGCGTGCGCCGAGCTACGGTATCAAGCCGTCGCTGTTCCACCGCAAGGACGTCCACGTCCATCTGCCCGAGGGGGCGGTGCCCAAGGACGGGCCGTCGGCGGGCATCGGGCTGGTGGTGTCACTCGTCTCGACGCTGACCGGAGTCGCGGTGAGGCGTGAGGTAGCGATGACCGGCGAGGTGACACTGCGCGGCCGCGTGCTGCCGATCGGCGGCTTGAAGGAAAAGCTGCTCGCGGCGATGCGCGGTGGCATCGAGACGGTGCTGATCCCGCAGGAGAACGAGAAGGACCTCGCCGACATCCCCGATAACATCAAGCAGGCGCTCAAGATCGTGCCGGTCCAGCATGTCGACGAGGTGCTGCGTCTGGCGCTTGTCGAGCCGCTGGAAGCGATCGACTGGACGGATGCGGACGAGCTCGCCGCGCTGCCGCCTCCGGGCGTCGCTCCGGCCGGCGGCGAGCTGCACCATTGACCGGACGGATTGATCCAAATCAGGCTAGGTCGGTTCGGAACGCAATTGACTCGCCGTCGGTGGCTTGCCTTACTGATCGTCAGGCTGGCTCCTGCGCGTCGATATGCCGCGCGGAGTCGGTGCGTCATTTCTGGGGGTAGTGAGGCATGAACAAGCAGGAGCTGATCGCGACGGTCGCGGATACGTCTGGTCTCGGCAAAGGCGACGCGATCAAGGCGGTGGAATCGGTGTTCGACGCGATCTCGTCCGCGCTCAAGAAGGGCGACGAGGTCCGCCTGGTCGGCTTCGGCACCTTCTCGGTCTCCAAGCGCAAGGCATCGACCGGCCGCAACCCGCGCACCGGCGAGCCGATGACGATCAAGGCCTCCAGCCAGCCCAAGTTCAAGGCCGGCAAGGGCCTGAAGGACAACGTCAACTGACACTGGACAGTCCCGCTCGCCTCCCTTAGAGGCGCGCTTCCGGTTCTCGTCCGGGCGCGTAGCTCAGCGGTAGAGCACACCCTTCACACGGGTGGGGTCACAGGTTCAATCCCTGTCGCGCCCACCAGATGTTCGACCCCCGTCCCGGCCATGCCGCGGCGGGGGTTTTGCTGCCCGCCGCCTGCGACCGTCACGGAACCGTAACACCGGAGTCACCGAATCGCCTCCGAGCGGTTGTACCGCGCGGCCAACGGCAGCCGCGAAGGCGCCGATCACCCGTGGGGGAATACGCATGACTTTCTCGGCTCCGGCGACGTCGCTCGCCGTGCTCGCCTTTCTGCTCGCCGGTCAGGCACAGGCGCAGACTGCACCTGTAGATCCCACAGCGGCGACGCCCACCCAAGCTGATGCCGGCACTCCCCCGAGCACCCCGCTGCCGGAGCAGCAGACGACCACCGAGGCGGTCGCCGACCCCGGCCAAGGACTCCAGGACATCGTCGTCACCGCGACCAAGACTGAGACGAACCTGCAGCGCACGCCCATTGCCATATCGGTCGTGGGCAACGAGACACTGAAGGACCGCCACGTTCAATCGCTCGGCGACCTCGCCGACGGCGGCATCCCGTCGCTACGCGTCGCGACCTTCGAGGCGCGTCAGTCGGCGCTGACCGTCGGCATTCGCGGCATCGTACCCTTGGACGCCAACCAGCCCGCGCGCGAGCAGGGCGTCGGCATCTATATCGACGGCATTTACCTCGGCCGCCAGCACGGCCTCAACGCCGCGCTGTTCGACGTCGAGCGGATCGAGGTGCTCAAGGGCCCGCAGGGCACGCTGTTCGGCCGCAACACCGAGGGCGGCGCGCTATCGATCGTGACCAAGACCCCAACCGGCGAGTTCGGCGGCCGGGTAAGCGGCAGCTACGGCAATTTCGGTTCCTACAACGCCGAGGCGCACGTCGATCTGCCGTCGGTCGCCAATTTCTCGTTCAAGATCGACGGCGTGCTCCAGCATCAGGACGCGACCACCAGGAACCCGCTCGGCGGTCAGACCGGCTGGAACTATTACGATCGCCAGGGCCTGCGCGCCGCGGTGCGCTGGAAGCCATTTGAGGGACTGACCGACGACTTTTCCTACGATGTCGCGCGCGACAAGAACTCGCCCTTCTACAGCCAGCTGCTCAACTATAATCCGAACGCCTGCCCAAGCGGCGGCACCAATGCGGCGCCGATCGCCGCCTCGACGGCGCCCAATTGCCGCCTGCCGGGTACCGCGTTCACCGGCTATTCGGGAACGGTCAAGGCGCTGCTGCCGGGCGTCGTCGTCAACGGCTCGACCCGCATGACGGTGGCGGACATCGGCGTGCAGCAGCAGCCGAGCGTCGACAAGACTCACGGTTTCACCAACATCCTGAAGTGGAAGGTGTCGCCCGAGTTCGAGCTGCGCTCGCTGACCGCATGGCGCGGCGTCGATGCCACGCAATACGATAATTCCGGCGGTGCGCACCGCGTGCCGATCGTCAACCTGACCGCGGCCTGCACCGCCGCAGCGGCGGCTGCAGCCACGTCGCCCTGCGCGTTTAGCCGCTACAGCCTCGCCGATCTTCATCAGCGTCAGTTCAGCCAGGAGCTCCAGGCAGTCGGCAGCATCAGCTCGGTGGATTACGTCGCGGGCCTTTATTACTTCAACGAGCATGTCAGCGATGATGCGGCAACGCCGAGCTCGATGGCCGCGATCGCGACGCTGAATGCCGCCAATCAGGTCGTCGGGGCGACATACGTCCCGCGCGACCGGTCGGTCTACTGCAACCTGCCGCTGGCCGCGGGAACCGGTGAGGCGGTCGCCAACTGCTCGATCGACCGCGCGTCCGTCGTCACCTCGAAGAGCTACGCCGCCTACGGCCGCCTCACCTGGAACGCGACCGATGTGCTGCACGTCACGGTCGGCGGCCGCTTCACCCACGACAACAAGACCGGCCGCCTGACCTACTCGCGCAACATCAATTACGACGATCCGGCGAACGCCGCCGTGCTTACGCGCAACGGCTACCGGCCGCTCGACAAGACCTGGAACCGGTTCAACCCGACCGCTACCGTCGCCTATGATTTCAGCGACACGGTGCATGGCTATGCAACCTATTCGACCGGCTACCGCGCCGGCGGCGCCAGCTCGCGCACGTCCAACTACCAGGCGTTCGACCCGGAGGACGTGAAGAACTACGAGCTCGGCTTCAAGGCCGACTTCTGGAACCACCGCGGCCGGCTCAATCTCGCCGGCTACATCATGGACCGCAAGGGCAGCCAGGTCGACCTCAGCACCATCCAGCCGACCGCGACCGGCAATTTCAACAACCTCGTCACCTTCAATGCGCCCGGCACGACCAAGATTCGCGGCATCGAGGCGGACCTGACGCTGCGCCCGGTCGATCACCTGACGCTCAGCGCCGCCTATGCCTATACCTACACCCGCATCCCGCCGGTGCCGGTGACCTACACGGAATTCACCAGCGCCGGCGCAGCGACCGGCAACACGACGACGGTGGCGCAGCAATTCTACATCGTCTTCACGCCGCGCAACGCGGCGAGCGGCGCAATCGACTATGAGGTGCCGGTCGGCGGCGGCGACACCGCGGTGCGCTTCCACCTCGACGGCAATTACGCGCAGTCGACCCAGGCGTTCGACCAGTTCGCGACGCACAACGACCCATCGTTCATCGTCAACGGCCGCATCTCGCTGGCCGGCATCGCGCTCGGCGGTGGAGGCCAGCAGGTGACGCTCAGCGTCTGGGGGCGCAACCTGTTCAACGAGCAGTATGTGTATCGCCGCGACCCGTCGAACAGCCTGGCGGCGGTGCAGACCGCCGCGGCGACGGGGGTGCCCAACATCCTGGTGGTGGGCAACGTCAACAACGTGCTGGGCGACTACGGCAACTTCAACGCGCCGCGCACCTACGGGCTGGAGGCAAGCCTGAAGTTCTAGCCCCAGGGCCGCTCCCTGAACCACTTGGTGATGACGTATTTGAGCCCGGCGCGCACCTTCATCCCCTGATGGAGCGTCGCCGGGTTCACCATGCCGTCCTCGCGCCGGTTGTTCCAGGCGACGAGCTTGCCGGTCTCCGGCTGGATGATCTTGTCCACCGCCTTGAAGCGCGTCGCGCCGCCGGCCTCCGGCGCATTGAGGTAGATCATCACCGTCCACGTCCGGTTGCCCGCCACCGCGCAGAACCGGTCGAAGTCCACGCCGCTCGGCTCGAAATAGTCGGTATGCCCCTTGAACTCCTGCCCCACCGCATAGCGCTGCCCCTGCAGCGGCTCGCCGTAGCGCCCATCGAGGCCGGTCAGCGCCGCGATTCGGCGCTCGGCCTCCTGCACCGCGGGATCGCCCGCCCAAAGGTCGCCCGTCTCGCTGGTCCGGTAGGCCGCATCGCCATTGCTGTCGGCGATCGTCGAGGGCCGCCGCACCGCGTCGATCCCGGCGATCAGCGTCCCGCACAGCGCGGGCGTCAGCACGTCGCGTGCGATGAACAGGTCGAGCTTGGGACTGGGTACCCGCTGCACGCCGCCCGCCGCCATCATCCGCGCCACTACCGGCCCGCCGGGAAGGCCATTGCCGCTGCTCGTCTCGGTCATCGCATCACCCTGCCGTGCTGAGGAATTGTTGCAAGACATTGACGTAACCCCGTAACGTGCCATGCGTAGCCCGCGAACAGGGTTGCACGGATGACGGCATGCGATTGAAACTGGACGCGCGCGGGCGCCGGCTGCTCGCGCGGCTCCCTACGGTCAACGTCTACTCGGTTGCCGAACTGCTGCTGCTTGCCGGTCTCGCGGCGCAGGCGGCGCGACTCGTCTGGGCGTTGGTGACGCCGGTCGGGCCGCTCGGCGACTGGCGACCGCAGCCGGTGGCGGAGGTCGCCTCGCCGGTGGCGCTGCTCAACGGCTTCGACGCGTTCGACCGGCTCGGCAGCACCGGCCCCGCAGTGGTCACGTCGCTCGAGCTCACCCTGTTTGGCATCCGCGTCGATGAGGCGATGGGCAAGGGTTCGGCAATCATCGCCGGCCCCGACAACGTTCAGCGCAGCATCGCGGTGGGCGAGGAGATCCAGCCGGGCGTTATGCTCAAGGCGGTCGCGTTCGATCACGTCACGATCGACCGCGGCGGCGCCTCCGAAGACCTGTTCCTCGATCAGTCTGGCGGCACCGTGCCTGCTGCCACCACCATCACCACCATCACGGATGCGCCGCCCACCGCATTTCCGCCGCAGCCCGGCGCCGGCATGCCGGTCGCGCAGCTCCGCCAGGAGATCGGCTTTATCCCCCGCATCGACGCCGGCCGGATCAGCGGGCTCGTCGTCCGGTCGCAGGGATCGGGCGCGGCGTTCCGCGCAGCGGGCCTGCGCGATGGCGATGTCGTTACCTCGCTCGGCGGGCGCCCGGTCACCGGCCCCGACGATCTCGATCGCATCGCGCGCGATTTCGCCGGCGGCGGCAACGTGCCGATCATCGTCGAGCGTGGGCAGGAGACGCTCTCGCTTGCCATCCCCGTCGCGGGGACGCCCAAGTGAAGCGTTTCATCGCTTCGGGGCTTGCCCTGGTGCTCGCCGCGACGGCCCACGCGCAGATCACCCTCAACGTCCGCGATGCCGACATCCGCGCGTTCATCGCCGATGCCGCCAAGGTGACGGGCCGCACCTTCATCATCGACAACCGCGTGCAAGGCAAGGTGACGGTGGTCACCGATCGGCCGCTGTCGAAGTCCGAGTATTTCGAGGCGTTCCTCTCGACGCTCCGCGCCAACGGGCTGGTCGCGGTGCCGACCGGGGGCGGCGCGTTCCGCGTCCAGCCGCTCGACAACGCCGCCTCGCAGCCGACGGCGATCGGCGCGACCGGCGCCAACCGCAACGCCTATGTCACCGAGGTCGTGCGCCTGCGTGCGATCGACGCGCAGAGCGCGGTCGACACGGTGCGTCCCTTGGTCAGCGCGCAGGGCTCGGTCACCGCCAACCGGGCGGGCAACAGCCTCGTCGTGGTCGACTTCGCCGACAACATCCGCCGCATTCGCGAGGTGCTGCGCCGGATCGACAGCGATTCGGCTTCGACCCGTGTCATCACGCTGCACAACGCCGGCGCGCGCGAGATCGCGGCGGCGCTCACCGGACTGACCGGCGCAGGCACCGCCGCGCCGGCAGCGGGGCAGGGTGCCACGGTGGCGAGCGCGGGCGGCACGTCGATCGTGGCGATCGACAGCTCCAACTCGATCGTGCTGCGCGGCGACCCGGCGACCGTCGCGCGGCTGGCGCAGATCGCGCTCGACCTCGACCAGAAGGCGCAGAACGGGACCGAAATCCGTGTCGTCACGCTGGAGAACGCCGATGCCGAGCAGCTGCTGCCGGTGCTCCAGCGCCTCGTCGGCCAGACGCCCGACCCGGTCCAGGAGACCACGCTGACCCGCGGCAGCTTCCAGCAGTCGAGCAGCAGCGGCGCGTCGCAGCAGGTCACCGCACCGGTGCAGGTGCAGTCCGTGCAGCAGCCGAGCGGCGGCGGTGTTGCGGCCAACGGCCAGCAGGCCGCCGTCTCCACGCAAGGCGGGCGCACCGCCGCCGTGGTCACCCGTTTCGCCGGCGCCAACGCGATCGTCACCGCCGCGCCCGCCGACGTCCAGCGCCAGCTGACCGACGTCATCCGCCAGCTCGACGTCCGCCGCGAGCAGGTGCAGGTCGAGGCGATCGTCGCCGAGGTCTCCGACGCCACCGCCAAGAAGATCGGCGCGCAGTTCCTGCTCGCCAACCCGTCGGGCGGCGCGTTCGCCGCCTCCACCTACTCCAACACCGCGCCGAACCTCTTGACGATCGCCGGCGCGATCGGCGCGCGCGCGCTGGCGACGACGACCACCACCGTCAGCAACGGGGTGGTGACGACAGGCACGGACCAGACGGTCAGCAACCAGCTGGCGCAATCGGCGATCTCCTCGATCCTGGGCACCAGCGGCGGCTTCGGCGGCTTCGGCACGCAGATTGGCGACACCATCTTCGGCGCGATCATCAACGCGGTGAAGAGCGACACCAGCTCCAACCTGCTCCAGGTGCCGCACCTGACCACGCTCGACAACCAGCAGGCGCATATCCTCGTCGGGCAGGAGGTGCCGGTGACGACCGGGCAGGCGCTGTCGAGCAACTTCGACAATGCCTTCCGGACCGTGCAGCGCCAGAACGTCGGCATTCAGCTGGACGTCAAGCCGCAGATCAATTCGTCCGGCTCGCTGAAGATCTATCTGCGGCTCGAGGTGAGCTCGGTCGCGGGTCCGGTGTCGAGCGACAACAGCGAGCTGATCTTCAACAAGCGAGGGATCGAGAACACCTTTACGGTGGACGACGGCAACATCGTCGTCATCGGCGGCCTGCTCGACGACAACGAGCGGCGGACGATCGAGAAGATCCCCCTGCTCGGCGACATCCCCGTGCTGGGCACGCTGTTCCGCTCCAAGGCGCGCTCGCGGACCAAGACCAACCTCATGGTCTTCATCCGCCCGACGATCCTGCGCACGCCGGAGGACTCTCGCCGCATCACCGAGCAGCGCTACGGCTATCTGCGCGCTCTCCAGGCCGACGCGCAGCCCGGCGTCGAGCCGTCGATCGACCAGCTGGTGCGCGACTATATGAACGCCGCGCCGCCGATCCCCCACGCACCGATGCGGGGCAATATCGAGGACCCGAGCATCGCCGTGCCGGTGCAGGCGGAGCCGAAGCGGTGATCATCAGGACGGGCGAGGAACTGGCCGAACCCGCTCCCCTCCCTGGAAGGGAGGGGTT
>CAXTNG010000119.1:0-4120 GCA_964245475.1 uncultured Sphingomonas sp.
GCCCTTGGCCAAGCTCGACAAGGCCCCGCATCCATCGGAGACGCTGACCGCGCCTGTCCGCGAGGTCTCAATGCCGACGGACGGCCCGCTCGTCGGCACGGCGATCGAATTGCCGCCTGGGCCGATCACCGAAGCGCCGCTTGCGCCGCCGCTCGACCCTGCGCCGCCGGCCGTTTCGCTTGCCCGCGGCGCTGCCCCGCGCGGCAACCAGGGCGACTGGTTTCCCGCCGACAGCTACCCTGCCGCAGCGCGCCGCGCCAACGCGGAGGGGCTGGTGTCGGTGCGCGTCACCGTCGGCGCGGACGGGCGGGTCGCCGACTGCGCGGTGACCGTGTCGAGCGGCAACGCCGACCTCGATGGCGCCACCTGCCGTCTGGCCAAGCGCAACGGCCGCTTCGAACCCGCGCGCGACCCGGGTGGCGCTAAGGTGCCGTCGAGCTTCACCCTGCGCAACGTCCGCTGGCGGCTGACCGACTGACTCCGGTGTGGGCGTCAGCCCGGGCAAGCCCCGATGCGGCGCCCCGCCACTTTGGCCTTCATCGACATCTTGGGCGTGCCTTCGCCCGTCATCACCATCGCATTGTCGACGGTGAAGCTGGTCGGCGTGATCGAACCGCTGGTCTTCAGGTTCACCCCGCCCCGATCGCCGCCCGCGCATTCCATCTCCGCGTCGATCCGTCCGTCTGCCATCGTGAAATGCTTGTAGCGGCACTGGCCCTCGCCGCCGCCGAACACCTTGCCCTGCGGGTGGGCCGCTTCCTCCGGCGTGATGCAGCTGGTCACCGTGGTGTTCGCCGCGCCCTTCATCGCGCCCTTCACCTGATCGGCGACGCCGGCGGGCATGTCAGGCATGGTGATGTCGGACACGGTGACCTTCGTCTCCCACTGTCCCGGCTCCAGCTTCGTCGCCTCCGTCCCGACCTTCGCCGCCACCTCGCGCGGAGAGGCATTGGTCAGCGTGACCTCGTCGCCTTTGCCGCAGCCGCCGAGCAGCGCCAGTGCCGCTGCGCTTATCATCGTGTATCGCCTGTCCATTGCACCTCTCCCCGTTCGACTCGGCGACGATTGTTCGGACAAAAGCTCTCGGGCGCAACGGCTCGGCTGGTGACGAATCGCGCTCGTCATCCCATATCGGCGGCCATGCCCATCCAGATTCGAACCAGCCTTGCCGAGCCGGAAACCGGCGAGACCTTCACACCCCATCGTCCGAACCGGCCCGAGAAGACCGAGGGCGGCAAGGCGTTCAAGCTGGTCAGCGACTACACCCCGTCGGGCGACCAGCCGGGCGCGATTGCCGAGCTGACCGAGGCCGCGCTGGCGGGGGAGCGCGACCAGGTGCTGCTCGGCGTGACGGGTTCGGGCAAGACCTTCACCATGGCCAAGGTGATCGAGGCGTTGCAGCGGCCCGCGCTGATCCTGGCGCCCAACAAGATCCTGGCAGCGCAGCTCTACGGCGAGTTCAAGTCGTTCTTTCCGGAGAATGCGGTCGAGTATTTCGTCAGCTATTACGATTACTATCAGCCCGAGGCGTACGTGCCGCGGTCGGACACGTACATCGAGAAGGAATCCTCGACCAACGAGTCGATCGACCGGATGCGCCATTCGGCGACCCGCTCGCTGCTCGAGCGCGACGACGTGATCATCGTCGCCTCGGTGTCGTGCCTCTACGGCATCGGCTCGGTCGAGACCTATTCGGCGATGATCTTCGACCTCAAGAAGGGGCAGACGGTCGACCAGTCGGAGATCGTCCGCAAGCTCGTCGCGCTTCAGTACAAGCGCAACGACGCCGCCTTCGCGCGCGGCAACTTCCGGGTGCGCGGCGGCAATCTGGAAATCTTCCCGTCGCATTACGAGGACACCGCGTGGCGCGTCGTCTTCTTCGGCGACGATGTGGAGGAGATCGTCGAGTTCGATCCGCTGACCGGCAAGAAGATCGCCAGCCTCAACTCGGTGCGCGTCTTCGCCAACTCCCACTATGTCACCCCGGGACCGACGCTGAAGCAGGCGACCGAGGCGATCAAGCACGAGCTTGCCGAGCGGCTGAAGGAGCTGGTCGGCGAGGCCAAGCTCTTGGAAGCGCAGCGGCTGGAGCAGCGCACCAATTTCGACTTGGAGATGATCGCCGCCACCGGCAGCTGCGCGGGAATCGAGAATTACAGCCGCTTCCTCACCGGCCGCTTGCCGGGCGAGCCGCCGCCGACCTTGTTCGAGTACCTGCCCGAGAATGCGCTGCTCTTCGTCGACGAGAGCCACGTCACCGTAGGCCAGGTGAACGGCATGTCTCGCGGCGATCACCGCCGCAAGATCACCCTTGCCGAATATGGTTTCCGCCTGCCCAGCGCGATCGACAACCGGCCGCTCAGGTTCAACGAATGGGACGCGATGCGCCCCCAAACCGTGTGCGTGTCGGCCACGCCGGGTGATTGGGAGATGGAGCAGACCGGCGGCGTCTTCGCCGAGCAGGTCATTCGGCCCACCGGGCTGATCGATCCGCCGGTCGAGATCAAGCCGGTCGAGGAGCAGGTGCAGGACCTGATTGTCGAGTGCCAGAAGACGACCGCGCTAGGATACCGCTCGCTGGTGACGACGCTGACCAAGCGGATGGCGGAGGACCTGACCGAATACATGCACGAGGCCGGGCTGAAGGTCCGCTACATGCATTCCGACGTCGAGACGCTCGAGCGCATCGAGCTGATCCGCGACCTTCGCCTGGGCGTTTACGACGTCCTCATCGGCATCAACCTGCTGCGCGAAGGGCTCGACATTCCGGAATGCGGGCTGGTCGCGATCCTCGATGCCGACAAGGAGGGCTTCCTGCGCTCGGAGACCTCGCTGATCCAAACGATCGGCCGCGCCGCGCGCAACGTCGACGGCCGCGTGATCCTCTACGCCGACCGCGTCACCGGATCGATGGAGCGCGCGATGAACGAGACGCAGCGCCGCCGCGAGAAGCAGATGGCGTATAACGAGGCGAATGGCATTACCCCAACCACGATCCGCCGCAACATCGGCGATATCATCGCCCACGTCGCTTCGGGCGACCAGGTCACCGTCCCGATCGACGACGACCGCCCCCATATGGTCGGCCACAACCTGCGCGCGTACATCGAGGACCTCGAGAAGCAGATGCGCAAGGCCGCGTCCGACCTGGAGTTCGAGGAGGCGGGGCGCCTGCGCGACGAGATCCGGCAGCTGGAGAACGAGGAGCTTGGCCTGCCGGTCGACGAGCAGAAGGCGCCGGTGATGGGCCGGAGCAACGAGGGCAAGCCGGGGACGCGGAAGACGCGGTACGGGAAGCAGCAGAAGATGCGGATGGGAGGGCTTCGCAGGGCGTGAGCGGCTCAGCCCTCCGCCAGCACGTCCTTGTTCGCGCCGTAGTAGCTCGCGACCCGGTCGGCGTAGGCCTGGTCGAAGGAGGGCGGGTTGTTGGCCCAGCTAGGGCCGCCTTCGAGGACGCGGCGGTCGATGGTGACCATGTAGACGTCGCGCACGGAGTCGTATTGAATGAGCTCGAAGGGGAGGGGATAGAAGCTCTTGCCCATGCCGAGGAAGCCGCCGAGCGACAGGACCGCGTGGGTGGTGCGGCCGGTGCCCTTGTGAACCATGAAGGCGTGAACGCTGCCGACGCCGTCGCCGTCGCGGCTCTCGACCTTCAGCGTGTGGGCAATGTTGGCCTGGACGAGCAGCAGGGTCGGGGCGTCAGTGGTCATGAGTCTCTCCGCGTCCGCAACCGTCTGCGCTGCGGCACGGTTCCGCGCAAGTCTGGGTTGAGCCAGACGGCGTTCGCCGGTAGGCCATGGCCGATGCGCGTCGCCATCCTGTCGCTTGCCCTCGCGATCGCCGCCTGCGTGCCGGCGGTCGAGCCTGCGCCGCCGCCGCCGATGTCGCCGCGGCCGACGCCGATAGTAGCGCTGCCGCCGCCGCCCGCCGCTGCGGACTGGCGCGACTGGCCGGTGACGCCGGGCACCTGGGCATACCGGCGCGACGCGCGCGGCTCGATCGCGCTGTTCGGCTCGGCGGGAGCCGACGCGCGGCTGACCTTGCGATGCGACCTCAGCGCCCGGCGGCTGTATCTGTCGCGCGAGGGCGCGGCGGCTGCGCCGCTGGCGATTCGCACGTC
>CAXTNG010000119.1:4130-9474 GCA_964245475.1 uncultured Sphingomonas sp.
GCGACCCGCAGCCTCGCGCTGCAACCGACGGGGGGAACGCCAGCCTATGTCGCGGCCGCGCTCGCTCCCGACGACCCGCTGCTCGACGCGATGGCGTTCAGCCGTGGCCATTTCACCGCAGAGCAGGCGGGTGCGGCGACGCTCGTCGTGCCGGCCTGGGCGGAGATCGGGCGGGTGATCGAGGATTGCCGGGGCTGAGCGGCGCAGGAGATTTGCGCAAAGCCGTTGCGATTACAAGTCTTGTTCGCCGGTTCGGCATACCGCATATGGTGGCCACGCCCAATCGCGGGCGTGCTCTTGTTCAACAAGCGAAAGGAGGTGATCCGATGTCTCATGGTTCAGCAGTGAGTTCGGTTCGGTTCGTTCGGGGGACGCGCGGCTAACGCCAGCGTATGGTCTCCCGGGCTGGAGCACTCCGGCCGCTGACCATGTCGAGGGGTCGTCGGGCAGCACGCCCGGCGGCCCCTTTTCACGTCTTCACGTAAGTGAAGTACCAGACTTCATGTCCTTGCCGCCGCGCCTTGCGCTCGTATCGAGTCTCGGGCCAGTCGGCGGGACGCTGGAGGAAGTCCTGCGGCGCCCGAGCCGTCCAGGCGAAGTCGCGGCGCGCGTTCATCACCATCATCGCCCAGCGGCAATAGGTCGGGTCGTCGGTGCCGAGGCGGAACTCAGCGGCCGGCCGGAGCTTGGCGGCGATCGTGTCGAGCGGGCCGTGGTTGATCATGCGGCGCTTGGCGTGGCGCGCTTTCGGCCAGGGATCGGGGTGGAGCAGGTAGACGCGCTCGAGGCTGGCGTCGGGGAGCCGCTCCACGACGTCGAGCGCATCGCCCATGTGGAGGCGGACATTGTCGAGGCCCCGGTCGCGGATGTGGCCAAGCGCGCCGACGACGCCGTTGAGGAAGGGCTCGCAGCCGATGAAGCCGCTTGCTGGGTGCGCCTCGGCCTGGGCGGCGAGGTGCTCGCCGGCGCCGAAGCCGATCTCCAGCTGGAGCCGGCGATCCTCGCCGAACAGCGTGCGGGCGTCGAGCGGGCCGGTCTCGGGCACCGACAGCGCGGCAAGCTTCGCCTCGACGAGCTCGGCCTGGCCCTGCCGCAGCTTGTGGCCCTGGCGGCGGCCGTAGAGGCGGCGGATGGTGCTGGGGTCGTTCATCGGGCGGCGCTTACCGGCGTGCGGCTGCGGAGCAAAGCGCTTCGCCCGTCCGTTGGCCCTGCATGAGCAAACTCCGCAAGGCCGCACGGGCCGATCGCAAGGCGACACACAAGGCGGCGGAGGCGCGCGACACCTGGCCGATCCGCATGGCCGGGGCGGCGAGCGAGGCCGCGGACCAGCCGCCGCTCGTCGCGTTGTCGCTCGCGACGATGGGGCTCGGGGCGGTGCTGCGCAGACCGAACGTGATCCGTGGAGGCGTCCGGATGCTCGCGGCGCATGCGCTCGCGACGGGTATCAAGACCGTGTTCAAGACCGCCATCGACCGGACCCGGCCGGTGAAGGCGCTCGCCGACGGCCATCATATCGGCAAGGGGACGGGCTCCGACGACACGAACCTCAATTCCTTTCCGTCAGGGCATACCGCCGGCGCGGTTGCGGTCGCGCAGGCGGCGGCGCGGGACATGCCGAGCGTGATGTGGCCGGGCAGGCTGGCGGCGGTCGCGATCGGGGCCATCCAGATGCCGCGCGGCAAGCATTACATCAGCGACGTGCTCGCCGGCGCCGCGATCGGCTGGGTCAGCGAGCAGGCGGTGAGCGCGGCGTTCCGCGGCATGGCACGCGCATGGTCCGGGCCCGCGAACGGCTCGATCACCGATCCGGTGCTGCCGGAGCATCCCGCGGCAGATGCGGAATGCCGATGACGATGATCAGCATCGCAATGGCGGCAAGCACCCCGGCGACAAGGAAGGCCGCGCCGTCGAAGCCATGACGGCTGCCGGAGGCGAGGCTCTGCGCGGCAAGGAGCGGCCCAATCACCGAGGCGACCGCGTTCATGCTGCCGATCCCGCCCTGCAGCGCGCCCTGATGCTGCGCGTCCACCATCCGGCTGAGGATGCCGTTGAACGCGGGATAGGCGAAGGCGGACAGCGCGCCGACGAGGAAGAACGCGTAAACCTGCCAGCCCTGCGTCGTGACGGCATAGGCGAAGAACGTTGCGGCGCCGCACGCCATGGCGACGATCGCGGCGCGCCGTTCGCCCAGCCGGCGCATCGCCACCGGGG
Source organism: uncultured Sphingomonas sp. (assembly GCA_964245475.1). Taxonomy (GTDB): domain Bacteria; phylum Pseudomonadota; class Alphaproteobacteria; order Sphingomonadales; family Sphingomonadaceae; genus Sphingomonas. Next base: position 6,342 of record CAXTNG010000119.1, read on the forward strand.
TAAGCCCGAGCTGGACAATGATCGTCAGGAAGCCGACCCATGCCAGGCTCCAGCCGATCTCACGTGGGGTCCAGCCGAAGCGGATCGTTGCCCAGAAGCTCCACGTCGCCGGGTAGACGTTGTGCCCCAGCTGCCAGAGGAACCACGCGACGAGCAAAGGCGTGGCGTTGCCCGCGGCGAACAGCGGCTTGAACGCGCCGATGACGTGCGCATCGCGAAGCCGGGGGGCGGCGGTTCTCGTTGCCGAGCGTCTCCGGCAGGAAGAGCAGCATGGCCAGCGCGTTGAGCGCGGCCAGCGCAGCCGCCACGACGAACGGCGCACGCGGCCCGAGCGAGGCGACCACGCCGCCGAGCGCCGGGCCGACGATGAATCCGATCCCGAACGCCGCACCCAATAGGCCGAAGGTCTGCGCACGTTTTTCCGGCACGGTGACGTCGGCGATCACCGCGCCAGCCGGGCCGTAGGTAGCGCCGGCGACCCCGGCGATGACGCGGCCGAGAAACAGCCAGGCGAGCGTCGGCGCGACGGACATCAGCAGATAGTCGAGGCTGAACCCCACCATCGCGGCGATCAGCACCGGCCGCCGGCCGAACCGGTCGCCGAGGTTGCCGAGCACCGGCCCCGCGACGAATTGCGCGAGCGCGAACGCCGCGAGCATCCAGCCAGCGATACGGGTCGCCTGGGGCAGGTCGACATGGCCGAGCCGGGTGATCAGCTCGGTCAACACCGGCATGACGATTCCGAAGCCGATCACGTCGATCGTGACGGCAGCGAGAACGATCGGGACGGCGCGGTTGTCGAAGCGGATCATGGGTTCGGCGGTCCTGCCGGGCCGCGAAGTTGACACCAGGTTGACACCTGGACGCACATCTCCCGAGCGGTCGTAGCTCGCAGCAGCAAAGCAGGAACAGTCGACTTCCGGGTTGGGAGAGCAAGGCGCATCACGGCGATCATGCACGGTCGCCAGGCTGTAGGACAGGCCAGAGTTATGGTTGCTTGCCAACGCCGGCTAGCCACATCGAAACCGTGCTAGCCAAAATGGGTGCGGTTCTGATATCGTGGCGTGATGGCACGTACCGATTCCGTCCAGCTCAATATCCGGTCGCGTTTCGCGCGCGAGCGCGTCGCGTCGCTCGCGCGGGACACCGGGATGACGGCAACGCAGGTCGTCGAAGAGGCACTGCGCGCTTACGTACCGCCGCCGCCCGATCCGGTCCCAGCCGGCTTCATCCGCCGGGGGCATCTTTTAATCAAGATAGGTGGCAAGCGGGTTACCCGCGAAGAGGCCCTGGCTACTCTGGATGAGGCGAGGCTGGAGCGCGAGTGAAGCTCGGCGCCGAGGCTCTGCTGGACAGCAACGTCCTCGTCGCGGCGGTTGTATCGACGCATGACGATAACGAGCCTTCGGCGGCTCTCCTTGCGACCGCGTCGCCCGGCCGGTTTGCGCTGGCCGCCCATAGCTTTGCCGAGGCGTTCGTCACGCTGACCAAGCAAGGGCCGTGGGCGGCTTTCAATTGGACGGCGAGGGACGCACTGATTGGTTTGGAGTACGTCTTGCCTCGCCTGACCGTCGTCGGGCTATCTCCGGCACAAACGGCGGATGCGGTTCGCCGTTATGCGCAGGCGGGGCTAATTGGTGCGCGGGTCTACGACCATCTGATCGGGTCGGTGGCCGTGCACCATGCCATCCCGCGGATCATCACCCTGAACCTGCGGCATATGCGCAGCCTGTTTCCGGCGCTGGACGTTGTGGAGCCCGCCGACGCGCTGACCCGCTAAACCGGCCAGACTCAGACCGGCTTCGCGCCCGGCGTGCCGCATTTCGCGAACTTGCCGTTGAGCTTGCAGCGCTTGGCGGCTGCCGCGGGCTTGGGGCAGGCGATGAACTTGCCCTTAGGGTCCTTGCACGGCGGCGCGGCGAGCGTGGCGGCAGGCATGGCGAGGCCGGTGAGCAGCAGGGCGGCGATGACGGGGCGCATGATGTCTCTCCTTCGTCGTGAGCGGCCCGCCTTACCATGGCGAAAGGCGGAACGCTCGTGACGAAAGCGTCAGGCGGCGACCGCCTTCTTCAGCGCGTCGACCAGATCCGTGCGCTCCCAGGTGAACAGATCGCCTTCCGCGTCGCGGCCGAAATGGCCGTAGGCGGCGCTCTTCGAATAGATCGGCTTGTTGAGCGAGAGGTGCTGGCGGATGCCCTTGGGGGTCAGGCGGACGAGCTGCGGCAGCACCGCCTCCAGCTTCGCTTCCTCGACGGTGCCGGTGCCGTGGGTGTCGACATAGACCGACAGCGGCTCGGCGATGCCGATCGCGTAGGAGAGCTGGATGGTGCAGCGCCGCGCGAGTCCTGCGGCGACGACGTTCTTGGCGAGATAGCGCGCGACATAGGCCGCGGAACGGTCGACCTTGGTGGGGTCCTTGCCGCTGAACGCGCCGCCGCCATGCGGGGCGGCACCGCCGTAGGTGTCGACGATGATCTTGCGGCCGGTCAGCCCCGCGTCGCCATCCGGCCCGCCGATCTCGAACGCGCCGGTCGGGTTGATATAGATCGCGGTCTCGTCGGTGATGAAGCCGTCGGGCAGCACGTCGTGCATCACGCCGCGGACGTAATCGCGCAGCTCGGCATATTTGGCCGGATCGGCGTTGTCGCCCTTCTCGCAATAGCCGGCCTTGTGCTGGGTCGAGACGACCAGCGCGGTGGCGCGGACGGGCATCTCGTTCTCATACTGGAGCGTGACCTGGCTCTTGGCGTCGGGCTCCAGGAACGGCGCGGCGCCGGAGTGGCGATCGGCGGCCATGCGCTCGAGAATCTTGTGGCTGTAATATAGTGTGGCGGGCATCTTGCCGGGGGTCTCGTCGGTCGCATAGCCGAACATGATGCCCTGGTCGCCGGCGCCCTCGTCCTTGTTGCCCGATTCGTCGACGCCCATCGCGATTTCGGCGGACTGGCCGTGGAGGTTGTTGAGGAACTTGAACTCGTTCCAGTGGAAGCCCGCCTGCTCGTAGCCGATGCGCTTCACCGTCTGGCGGACGGCCTGCTCGATCTCGTCCTGCACGCCCGGCGCCCATTCGCCGTTCTCGTAGACGCCGCGGCCGCGGATTTCGCCGGCGAGGACGACGAGCTGAGTGGTGGTC
>CAXTNG010000120.1:0-9406 GCA_964245475.1 uncultured Sphingomonas sp.
GGGTCCGCGAGGAGACGGCGACCAAGGGCACCCGCAAGGGGTCCCTGGTGGCGCTCCAGGCGACCGGCGGCGTGATCACCTCGGCCGGCCTGGTGCTCGCGGCGACGTTCGCGGTGCTCGGCTCGCTGCCCTTCGCGCCCGACATCTGCATCCCCGCGGCGCAGGCGCTGCGCCGCTTTGCCAGCGGGCGGCTCTACGGCCGCCACGGTTTCCGGGACAGCATCAACCCGAGCTTCCGCGACGCGCAGGCACCCGTCGAGACTGGCAGCGTCGACGCCGAGCACGGATGGATCGCACGCGACTGGATCGGCATCGACCAGGGCCCGATCCTGGCGATGCTGGCGAACCATCGTTCGGACGCGGTGTGGCGGGTCATGCGACGCTCGCCCGTAATCCGGGCGGGCTTGCGGCGCGCAGGGTTTGAGGGCGGCTGGCTGGAGGCAAGCAAACACGCATAAAACTCCGATTGTAACCGGTTACGCAACGCGCTAACCCGTCGCCCGACCCTTTCCGCGGCAGACGACCGTTCGAAGACGGCGAAAAGCGGACCGGGCGGCAAGCAGGGGAGGACCATCATGATCCGCAACATTGGAATCCACGGCGGGCATCGGCGTTGCGCCTTGGCACTGGGGATATCGGCTATCGCCTTGTCGGCGGTCACGCTCTTCGCGCCCGCCGCCTACGCGCAGACTACCACCGGGTCGGTAAGCGGGCTGGTGAGCGACTCGGGCGGCGCGCCGGCCGCAGGCGCTACGGTCACCGCGGTAAACGCCGGAACGAACCAGACCTTCCGCGCCACGACCGACGCGGCTGGCGCCTTTACCCTGTCCGGCCTGCGCCCCGCCTCGTATGACGTCACCGTCACCGGCGCGAACGGAGAGACCTTCAGCCAGCAGATCATCGTTGCGATCGGCGAGGCGGCGACGCTCGACGTGACTCTCGGTGGGGCCTCGGCGGCCGGGACGCCGGCACCCGCCGCAGGCGGCAACGAGGTCGTGGTCACCGGCACACGGCTCCGCGAATCGCGCACCAGCGAGATCGCGACCAACGTCAGCCAGCAACAGATCCGCACCCTGCCACAGACCGACCGCAACTTCCTGACCTTCGCGGCGCTCGCCCCCGGCGTCCGCTACAACGACAGCGAGACCGACAAGAGCTTCACCTCCGGCGCATCGACCGCCAGCCAGGTCAACGTCTTCATCGACGGCGTCAGCCTCAAGAACAAGCTGCGCGAAGGCGGAGTCGCCGGCCAGCAGAACAGCCGCGGCAACCCTTTCGGCCAGCTTGCGGTGCAGGAGTTCCGCGTCCTGACGCAGAACTACAAGGCAGAGTATGAACAGGCCGGCGCCGCGATCATCACCTCGGTGACGAAGTCCGGCACCAACAAGTTCCATGGCGAGGTCTTCGGCCAATACACCGACCGTTCGCTCAGCGAAAACAGCTTCGTCAACCAGCGCAACAACCTTCGCAAGCCCGACTTCAAGCGCACGCAATATGGAGCCTCGCTGGGCGGCCCGATCATCAAGGACAAGCTTTTCTTCTTCGCCGCCTATGAGGGCAACGACCAGAACCGTGCGTTCAACGTCGATTCGAGCGGCTCTCCCGCGGCCATCGCCGCGTTCGAGGCGGCATCCGGACGGCGGATCAGCGAGTTCGAGGGTGCGTTCGTCAGCCCCTTCCGCGGCGACTTCTACTTCGGCAAGCTGACGCTCACGCCGGACGACAACCAGGTGTTCGACCTGTCGTACAGCCGCCGCGAGGAGACCGACATCCAGGGCTTCGGCGGCAACACCGCATATTCCTATGCCGAGAACAAGAAGAACAAGGTGGAGACCTACCTGTTCAAATGGACCTATACCGGCGACGGGTTCATCAACGAGTTCAACGCCAATTACCTGAACTACCTCTTCAACCCGTCATCGCTGAACCCCGGTCAGCCGGCCTTCGACTACGAATCGGTCATCCTTTTCGGCGGCAAGGACTCGACCCGGCGCGAGAACCAGCAGGGCTACACGCTGCGCGACGACTTCACCTATTCCGGCCTTGCCGGTCACGTCTTCAAGGTGGGCGCGCGCGTCGAGATCACCGACATCGAGTTCGACAATCAGGCGAATATCCAGCCGCGCTATCAATTCCGCCTCGACGCCGCCAACAACACCGACTTCACCTTTCCGGCGGAGGCACGGCTCGGGCTGGGCAGCGGGCTGATCCATGGCTCCAATACCCAGCTCGGCCTTTATGCCCAGGATGATTGGAACGTCACGGAACGGTTGCAGCTCAACCTCGGCATCCGCTGGGACTATGAGACCAACGGCTTCAACAACAAATACGTCACGCCGGCCAACGCGGCTGCGGCGCTGCGCACTTTGCCCACGCCGTTCTACTTCGACCCCAACAACTACATCACCAACGGCAGCAACCGTTCGCCCTTCGCCGGCGCCTTCGCGCCGCGGGTCGGCTTCTCCTGGGACGTGAAGGGCGACCGGTCGACCGTCATCTTCGGCGGCCTCGGGCGCTATTACGACCGCAACAACTTCAACAACACGATCGACGAGCTGGGCAAGACGATCAATCCGATCGGAGTGTTCCGCTTCTCGCGCAACGGCGCGCTGCGCAACGGCCAGCCGACGGTGGTGTTCAACAACTCCTACCTGACCCGTGCCGGTCTGTTGACGTTGATCAACACCAACCCGGAAGTCGGCCTGCCCGAACTGTTCGCCGTAAAGAACGACGCCAAGCCGCCGGTCAACGATCAGGTCAGCCTCGGCGTCCGGCAGAAGCTCGGCGCTTTTCAGGTCTCGGTGTCGGGCGCTTACCAGCGCGGCCGCAACGGCTACACCAACCTGTTCGCGACCCGGAACAACAACGGGCTCGGCTCTTGTTGCGACGAAGCGGTGCTCGCCCGGGTGCGCAGCTTCGGCTATTCGAACGTGCTCATCGGCTATGACGGGCTCGATACCCGTTACAAGGCGCTCTACGTCACGATCGACAAGAACTATACCAAGGCGGCAGGCTGGGGCTTCAACATTGCGTATACGCTGTCCCGGGCGGAGCAGAATGGAGGGGACCTGTTCAGCCTCGACGGCGTCGTGCCAGACCAATATGGCTGGCGCCGACGCGCCGGCGACGAGCGCCACCGCCTGGTCCTATCGGGGCTCGTCGATCTGCCGCTCGGTTTCCAGCTCTCGACACTGACGACGCTCGGCAGCGGCCAAGCCTATCAGGTGACGGATGCCACCAAAGGCTTCGACCCCGGCCAGCTGCGCTTCGTCGCGCGTTACCCCAAGAAGAGCTGCATCGGCAGCGTGTTCGCTTTCTGCGAGGTCAACCTGACCCTGGCCAACCGGTTCAGCCTGCTCGGCGACAAGGATCAGGTCGAACTGGCGGTGGACGTGCTGAACGCGTTCAACACGACCAACCCGAGCGGTTTTGACACCTTCTTCAACGCCACCGACCCGCTCGATCCGGCCAACGCCCGCACCGCATCGGGCTCGTTGACGCTGCCGCCAACACATAACTTCAACATCTCCTATCTCTACTTATCAATAAAAAAAAAACGGCCCCTTCCGCGCGCCGGCCGCTGCTGCTCGTGGCGGCGGCGATCGCTTCGCCGGCCGCAGCCCAACAGCACACCTACGCCAACCCGATCGACGTCGATTACCGCTACAATTTCGAGCAGCAGAACGCTGGCATCTCCTACCGCACCGGTGCCGACCCAGTGATCGTCCGCCACCGCGACGCCTACTACCTCTTCCTGACTCTTGCGGACGGCTATTGGCGCTCGACCGACCTGCTCCACTGGTCCTTCATCAAGCCAGATGTCTGGCCGACCGAGAGCGTCGTCGCCCCCGCCGCCTGGGTCGACGGCGACCGGCTGTACCTGATGCCCTCCACCACCCGCCAAGGCCCGATCTACGTCACCGACGATCCCGCAAGTGGCCACCTCGACTATCTCGCCCGCGTCACCCGCCCGCTGCCCGGCGCGGTGATGGGCGGCAAGGAGGATGACATCGCCGCCGCGGACCGCGCGAGCGGCGCGCATGTGCCGCCCGGCCCTTGGGACCCGGCGCTGTTCCGCGACGATGGCGGGCGCTGGTTCCTGTACTGGAACTCGTCGAACGTGTTCCCGATCTACGGGATCGAGCTCGATCCGAAGGACCGCCTCGCCTACGTCGGCACGGCTAGGCCGCTGTTCGGCCTCGATCCCAATCACCACGGCTGGGAACGCTTCGGACAGAACCACAGCGGCGGCCTGCCGAACGGCACGCCGATCAAGCCCTTCATCGAAGGCGCCTGGATGACCAAGGTGGCCGGCCGCTACTACCTCCAATACGGCGCACCGGGCACCGAATATAACGTGTACGCCAATGGCACCTACGTGTCCGACGCGCCGCTCGGGCCGTTCCGCTACGCGCCCTACAACCCGGTCGCCTACAAGCCCGGCGGCTTCGTCCACGGCGCGGGCCACGGCTCGACCTTTCAGGACGCCAACGGCAATTGGTGGAACACGGGCACGCCTTGGGTCGGCTACAATTGGCAGTTCGAGCGCCGCGTCGCGATGTTCCCCGCACATTTCTACCCCGACGGGCAGATGGCGGTATCGAGCCGCTTCGGCGACTTCCCGCATTACATGCCGACGAAGGCCGTGGCCGACCCGGCGAGCCTGTTCACCGGGTGGATGCTGCTCTCCTACCGCAAGTCCGCCACCGCCTCCTCGAGCGACGGGGCGTTCGCCGCATCGCGCGTCACCGACGAGGACCCGCAGACATTCTGGGTCGCCGGCGCAACCCGCGCGGGCGAGACCCTGACCGTCGATCTCGGCGCGGTGAAGACGGTCCGCGCGATCCAAGTGAACTTCGCCGATTACAAGTCGGGCCGCTTCGCCGACGCGCCGGACATCTACACCGACTTCCGCCTCGAGGGTTCTGCCGACGGCGCTGCCTGGCACGAGCTCGCCCGCACCGAAGCTCCCCGACGCGACCGCCCCAACGCCTATTTCGAGCTGCCCGCAGCCCAGCGCGCCCGCTATGTCCGCTATGTCCACGGCCATGTCGGCGCCGCGACGCTCGCGATCAGCGATCTGCGCGTCTTCGGCTCGGCTGGCGGCAAGGCGCCCGCCGCTCCCGGCAAACTCACCGCCACCCGCAGCACCGACCGCCGCGAAGCCGCGATCCGCTGGCGTCCGGTCCCCGGCGCAATCGGCTACAACGTCCTGTGGGGCTTGCGCCCCGACCGTCTGACCCTTGCCTATCAGATTTTCGCCGACAGGACCGACGACACCCTCACTCTGCGCGCGCTCAACGACGACCAGCATTATCACGTCACCGTCGAAGCCTTCAACGAGTCGGGCGTATCGCGCCGCAGGGTCTCGGTGCCGCTGCCATAGACCTGGCGCCGTTCACCGCCTCGACTACCGCAGCCGGACCACCTCGCATCCCACGGCGGCGTCGGGATACACGTCCATCTTCATCGACTGCACCCGCACTTCGCGGACCCGCACGTCCGACAGGCACAGCGCCGCCACCGCCTCGCACAGCGTCTCCTGCAGCGCGAACCCGGCCCCCGCCGCCAGCCGGTGGATGCCATCGCGCACAAAATCATAGTCGAGCACCTCCTCGATCCGGTCCGCCGACGGCGGTCGGTCATAGGCCACCGTCATTCGGATCGACAGTCGGACGCGTTGCGGCGCGGCCTCGTGCGGGTGGATGCCGAGGCGCATCTGCACCTCCAGCCCGTCCAGGATCGTGGTGAACTCAGCCACGGACGAAAGTCCTTTGGCGCCCTTCGAACATCACGTCGCTGTCCCGCTTGACAAAGCGCTGCCCGCCATCGACGAACAGCGTCTGCCCGGTCACGCTCCCGGCGCCGAGCAGGTAGACGACGGCCTCGGCCACCGCTTCCGCTCCCACCGGCCGCTGGAGTAGGTTTGCGCTCGCCACGGACGCGAACTCCGCCGCGCTCTGGTCGCCGCTCGGCAACGTCAGGCCCGGCGCGACCGCATTGACCCGGACGCGCGGCGCGAAGGCCTGTGCCATGAGCACCGTCGCGCCCTCCAGCGCTGTCTTGCTCAGTGTGTAGGAGAAGAAGTCGGGGTTGGGATTGGCGAGCTTCTGGTCGAGCAGAGTGACCACCGCGCCCCTCCTTCCCTGCGCAGCCAGGGCGCCAGCGAGCAGCGCCGGCGCGGTGCAGTTGACCGCATACAGTCGCGCCGCCAGCGCCGCATCGATCGCCGCCGGCGCATCATAGTCGAACTGCGACGCGCTGTTGACCAGCCCGTCCACCGGGCCGTCCTCGCACGCCCGCTCGAACATCTTCGGCACATCCGCAAGGTCGGCCAGATCGCCCTGCACCGCCCGCCCGCCGAGCTCGCCGGCAAGCGCTTCCGCGTCGCCTTGCGAGCGGCCGTAGTGGATCACCACCTCATGCCCCGCCGCCGCGACCCCGCGCGCGATCGCGGCGCCGAGGCGCTTCGCCCCGCCGGTTACGAGCACGCGCACGGGGGTCAGCTCATGCCCATCAGCGCCAGCACTTCCTTGCGGCTGCGGTCGTCGTCGCGGAACACTCCCATCATCCGGCTGGTGACCATGCCCACCCCCGGCGTGCGCACTCCGCGGGCCGCCATGCAGGCATGGGTCGCCTCAATCACCACCGCGACGCCGATCGGCTTGAGATTCTCCCAGATGCAGTCCGCCACTTCTGCGGTCAGCCGCTCCTGCACCTGCAGCCGGCGCGCGAAGCCGTGCAGCACACGGGCCAGCTTGGAGATACCGACGACATGGTTGCGCGGCAGATAGGCGATGTGCGCCTTGCCGATGATCGGCGCCATATGGTGCTCGCAATGCGACTGGAACGGAATGTCCTTCAGCAGCACGATTTCGTCATAGCCTCCCACCTCCTCGAACACGCGCGCGAGGTGCTGCGCCGGATCGTCGGCATAGCCGGCGCAATATTCCCGCCACGCCTTGGCGACGCGGCGCGGCGTGTCGACCAGCCCCTCTCGTGTCGGGTCGTCGCCCGCCCAGCGGATCAGCGTACGGATCGCTTCCGCAACCTCCCCGGGCACGGCGAGTGGCGCAGGCGCTTCGACCAGATCGCCATCGTCGGGAGAGGGGCTTTTCGGATCGGACATTGGCATTCCCTAACGTCAGTTCGAATCTGCAACTGTTTGGGGGCGGCAACAAGCCGGAAACCCCCGGCTAACGCACGTTGAAAGCATTTGACGGCCCGCGAGTTTCCCCGCAGCTTCGCATACCGAAAGCACGAAGATCGACGCCGCGGCAAGAGATGGGCGCGATCGGGCGGAGGATGGACCTGGGTCATGAAGAAAGTTGAATTGCTCTGCGGCTGCGCAATGGCGCTGCTGACTACTCCGGCGACCGCACAGACCGCCGCGACCACCTCGTCGCAGAACACCGCGCCGACCGCCGGGCCAGGGCAGGAAGCGACCACCGCGGCATCCCCTGACGAAACCTATGGCGCCGACATCGTCGTCACCGCACAGCGCCAGTCGCAGCGCTTGCAGGACGTGCCGATCGCGGTGAGCGCCTTTACCGCGGAAAACATCGAGAAGCAGCAGATCGTCAACCCGCTCGCGCTCCAACAGACGCTGCCCAGCGTCACTTTCACCAAGACCAATTTCACCTCATCCAGCTTCACCATTCGCGGCATCGGCGATCTCTGCGTCGGCGTCACCTGCGACAGCGCCACCGCGATCCACGTCAACGACATGCCGCTGCTCGGCTCGCGCCTGTTCGAGAGCGAGTTCTTCGACCTCGAGCGCGTCGAGGTGCTGCGCGGGCCTCAGGGCACGCTGTTCGGCCGCAACGCAACCTCCGGCGTGGTCAATTTTATCACCGCCAAACCCGACCTCTCGGGCATCCACGCCGCAGGCGAGGCGGAATACGGCAATTATGATTCGAAGCGCGTCCGCGGCATGATCAACCTGCCGCTGACCGACACGCTCGGGGTGCGCGCGGCGGGCGTCTATCTCAATCGCGACGGCTTCACCTACAACCAGTTCACCAAGAACAAGGTCGACGGCCGCGACCTCTATGCTGTCCGTGGCACCGTCTCCTGGGAGCCGAGCGCCGACACCCGCGTCGACCTGATCGGCTATTATTTCCACGAGAACGACAGCCGCGCGCGCATTCAGAAGCAGCTGTGCTCGCGCGACAGCACCGGCGTCCTCGGCTGCCGTCCGGACCAACTCGGTTACGGTGTCACCAACGCCAATTCGCAGCTCACCACCATCTTCTCCTCGACCGAGGTGATCAACTCGGCAATCCGCCAGAGCTTCCCCGCCGCCGCAGTGCCGCTCCTCACCCCGCTCTACACGCCGCTGACCACCGGCAGCCTGTACCAGTCCCCCGACGCCTACGGCAACGCGACCAATCCGGCGAACCCCCGCGTCATCAACGCCGATTTCGACCCGACCTACCGCGCCACCGAGCAGCAGTATCAGCTCAAGCTGTTCCACGATTTCGGCCCGGTGTCGCTGAATGTCACCGGCGGCTATTCGAAGAACACCGTCCGCTCGCGCGAGGACTTCAATCTCGCCGTATCGACCTTCCCGGCAAGTGCGCTGGCGACGCTCAACGCCTATGCGACGCCCGGCACGCTGACCGGCACCGTCGCGCCGTTGCAAACGGTCTTCAAGGCGTATCGCGACCGCTTGATCCCGAACGGCCCGACTGGCGGGCTCTGCGTCTCGGCGCCCGACCCCAACAACGTCGGCGTGTTCGGCGGCAACAGCCTCGGCTGCTTCGCGACGCCACAGGACTTCGACGAATCGAGCCAGAAGGTCGAGCAATATTCGGCTGAGGCGCACCTCGATTCCAAGTTCGACGGCATGTTCAACTTCCTGGTCGGCGGCATCTATTTCGACCAGAAGACGAAGAACAACAGCTATTACGTCAACGCCTTCGCGCTCGATTACACGTCCGCGCTGCTCGGCTCGCTCGCCTCGACCGGGGCCCTGCTCCAGGGCAACCCGACCCCGCCGGCGCTGTTCCGCGCCTCGCCATTCTACCGCAACAACACCGATTTTTTCGAGCTCAAGTCGTACGGCATCTTCGGCGAGACCTATTTCGAGTTCGCCGACAAGCTCAAGCTCACCCTCGGCCTGCGCTACAACCACGACGACAAGTCCGTGGCGGCGCGGTCGGCCTTGTTCGTCGATGCGGCGGGCACCGCCATTCTCGTCCCCGTCGGCGGCACCTCCTTTGCCAGTGCGACCAACCTCGCCGCACTCGACTTCGATTCCGCGACCGCCGGCTTGCAGGATTTCGCCCGCGGCGAGATCACCTTCCAGCGCCTCACCGGCCGCGCCGTTCTCGATTACCGGATCACGCCCAACAACCTGCTCTACGCGTCATACTCACGCGGCTACAAATCCGGCGGATTCAAC
>CAXTNG010000121.1:0-1397 GCA_964245475.1 uncultured Sphingomonas sp.
GGGGAAGGTGTCTCACCGAGCGGGACGCCTGCGGACAGGCCCACCCCTAACCCCTCCCGCAAGCGGGAGGGGAATGATCGTCCCCACGTCGTCGCGGTCGATTATGGCAGCAAACGCAACATCTTCCGCAATCTTGCTAAGGCCGGCGCCAAGGTATCGGTAGTGCCCGCCACGGCTAGCTTCGAGACGATCATGGCGCTGGAGCCGGACGGCTTCTTCCTGTCCAACGGCCCCGGCGACCCGGCGGCGACGGGGGAGTATGCGGTGCCGGTGATCCGGCAGATGCTGGATACGGGCAAGCCGCTGTTCGGCATCTGCCTGGGGCATCAGCTGCTCGCGCTGGCCGTCGGCGGGCGGACGACCAAAATGTTCCAGGGCCACCGCGGCGCCAACCATCCGGTGCAGCGGCTGAGCGACGGCGCGGTCGAGATCACCAGCATGAACCACGGCTTCGCGGTCGAGCGCGGCAGCCTGCCGGAGGGGGTGACCGAGACGCATGTGTCGCTGTTCGACGGCTCGAACGCGGGGCTGGAGCTGGACGGTGGCCGCGCGTTCAGCGTGCAATACCATCCGGAGGCGAGCCCGGGGCCGCAGGATAGCATGTACCTGTTCGAGCGGTTCGTGGGGATGCTGCGTTGAAGCTGCTCCTCACTCTGCTGATCATTCTCGGGATTGCAGCCGCAATCTGGCTTTTGCTGTTCAGATCGTCACCTGGCGAGTTCACGCAAGCGGACGTCGATCGCATTGCAGCAGAGTGTAATCTAGCGCCTGAGCGCATGATTTTGCGCCGGGGCTGGATCACCGTCTCGGCTCCAGCTGAAGGAGACGTGGCGGGTGCGTGTATGATGCAGGCGCTTAGGCATAGCGACAAGAAGTCGGTCCAAGTTGTAGCCAGTCAATTGCATATGCCGGACGACCGCAACTAATGCCCAAGCGCACCGACATCTCCTCCATCCTCGTCATCGGGGCCGGCCCGATCGTTATCGGGCAGGCGTGCGAGTTCGATTATTCGGGCGTGCAGGCGATCAAGGCGCTGAAGGAGGAGGGCTATCGCGTCGTGCTGGTGAACAGCAACCCGGCGACGATCATGACCGATCCGGAGCTGGCGGACGCAACCTATGTCGAGCCGATCACGCCGGAGGTGGTCGCCAAGATCATCGAGAAGGAGCGGCCGGATGCGGTGCTGCCGACGATGGGCGGGCAGACCGCGCTCAACACCGCGCTGGCGCTGTTCCGCGACGGCACGCTGGAGAAATATGGCGTCCAGATGATCGGCGCCGATGCCGATGCGATCGACAAGGCCGAGGATCGGCTGCGCTTCCGCGACGCGATGGACAAGATCGGGCTGGAAAGCCCGCGTTCGCGCATCGCCCATTCGGTCGAGGAGGCGCTGGAGG
>CAXTNG010000121.1:1407-6125 GCA_964245475.1 uncultured Sphingomonas sp.
CGGCTGAAGTTCAAGGACGCGATGACCAAGATCGGGCTCGAGTCGGCCCGATCGGCGATCGCGCACACGCTGGAGGAGGCGCTTGCCGGGCTCGAGGCGACGGGTCTGCCCGCGGTGATCCGGCCGAGCTTCACATTGGGTGGCACCGGCGGCGGCATCGCCTACAATCGCGAGGAGTTCGTCGAGATCGTCCGCAAGGGCCTCGACCTGTCGCCGACCAATGAGGTGCTGATCGAGGAATCGCTGCTCGGCTGGAAGGAGTATGAGATGGAGGTCGTCCGCGACAAGGCGGACAATGCCATCATCATCTGCTCGATCGAGAACGTCGACCCGATGGGGGTCCATACGGGCGATTCGATCACCGTTGCGCCGGCGCTGACGCTGACCGACAAGGAATATCAGATCATGCGCAACGCGAGTATCGCTTGCCTGCGCGAAATCGGTGTCGAAACAGGCGGTTCCAACGTCCAGTTCGCGGTCAATCCGACGGATGGGCGGCTGATCGTCATCGAGATGAACCCGCGCGTCTCGCGGAGCTCTGCGCTGGCGTCCAAGGCGACGGGCTTCCCGATCGCTAAGGTCGCCGCCAAATTGGCCGTCGGCTATACGCTCGACGAGATCGAGAACGACATCACCGGGGCAACGCCTGCGTCGTTCGAGCCGACGATCGACTATGTCGTGACGAAGATTCCGCGCTTCGCATTCGAGAAGTTCAAGGGCGCCGAGCCGATCCTGTCGACTGCGATGAAGAGCGTCGGCGAAGTCATGGCGATCGGGCGCAATTTTCACGAGAGCGTCCAGAAAGCGCTGCGCGGGCTGGAGACGGGACTGGCAGGTTTCAACCAGGTCGACCACCTCGTCGGCGCGCCGCGCGCGGCGATCGAGGCGGCGCTGGCGCGCGCCACGCCCGACCGGCTGCTGGTCGCGGCGCAGGCGCTCCGGGAGGGGTTCACCGTCGCCGAGGTTCATGCGATCGCGAAATACGATCCGTGGTTTCTGGAGCGGATCGCCGAGATCGTCGCGGCCGAGGAGGAGGTTCGCACCAACGGCCTGCCGATCGAAGCCGCGGGGCTGCGGCGGCTCAAGGCGATGGGGTTCAGCGACAAGCGCCTCGCCTGGCTGGCGCTGCAATCGGCGAACCTGCGCGGGATGCGGCGCGGGATCGCGCGCGGATCGGGGCTGATCCACGAGGCGGTGGTGGCGATGACCGGCGGGGTGACCGAGGCTGAGGTACGCGCGCTGCGCCATCGGCTCGGCGTGCGGCCGGTGTTCAAGCGGATCGATACCTGCGCGGCGGAGTTCGCCGCCAAGACGCCCTATATGTACTCGACCTACGAGGCGCCGTCGTTCGGCGAGCCTGAAAACGAGGCGCAGCCGAGCGACCGGCGCAAGATCGTCATTCTGGGCGGGGGGCCGAACCGGATCGGGCAGGGCATCGAGTTCGACTATTGCTGCTGCCACGCCTGCTTCGCGCTGTCGGACGCAGGGTTCGAGACGATCATGGTCAACTGCAACCCGGAGACGGTGAGCACCGATTACGATACGTCCGACCGGCTCTATTTCGAGCCGCTGACCGTCGAGGACGTGCTCGAAATCCTCGAGGTGGAGCGGAGCCGCGGCGAGCTGGTCGGGGTGATCGTCCAGTTCGGCGGGCAGACGCCGCTCAACCTCGCGCGCGGGCTGGAGGCGGCGGGAATCCCGATCCTGGGCACCTCGCCGGACTCGATCGATCTGGCCGAGGACCGCGAGCGGTTCGCGGCGCTGGTCAGCAAGCTCAAGCTGCTCCAGCCCGCCAACGGGCTGGCGCGCAGCCGCGACGAGGCGGTCGTGGCGGCGGAGCGGATCGGCTATCCGGTGCTGATGCGGCCGAGCTACGTCTTGGGCGGGCGGGCGATGGAGATCGTCGACACGCCGCAGCAGCTCGACGATTATATCGCGACGGCGGTGCAGGTGTCGGGGGACTCGCCGGTGCTGATCGACCAATATCTGCGCGACGCGATCGAGGTCGACGTCGATGCGATCTGCGACGGAGAGGATGTGGTGGTCGCCGGCATCCTCCAGCATATCGAGGAGGCGGGGGTCCATTCGGGCGACAGCGCCTGCTCGATTCCGCCGTACAGCCTGTCGGCTGAGATCATCGCAGAGATCGAGCGGCAGGCAGTGGCGCTGGCGCACGGGCTGTCGGTCAAGGGGCTGATGAACATCCAGTTCGCGGTCAAGGACGGCGACGTGTACCTGATCGAGGTCAACCCGCGCGCCAGCCGAACGGTGCCGTTCGTCGCCAAGGCCATCGGGGTGCCGGTCGCCAAGATCGCCGCGCGGGTGATGGCCGGCGAGAAGCTCCGCGACCTGCCGCCGATCGACCGGCACATCGCCCATTATGCGGTGAAGGAGGCGGTATTCCCCTTCAACCGCTTTCCCGGCACCGACCCCGTGCTTTCACCGGAGATGAAGAGTACCGGCGAAGTCATGGGCATCGATCGCGATTTTACTACCGCCTTTGCCAAGGCGCAACTCGGCGCGGGAACCGTCCTGCCGTCCGGCGGCGCGGTGTTCGTCAGCGTCAAGGACGGCGACAAGGGGGCGATCGTGTCCGCCGCGCGGATGCTGGCCGACGCGGGTTTCGAGATCGTCGCGACCGGCGGCACCGCGGACCATCTCCAGCGCGCAGGCGTCGTGGCGACCCACGTCAACAAGGTGGCGCAGGGTCGGCCGCACATCGTCGACCGGATCAAGGACGGCGTGATCGCGCTGGTGTTCAACACCACCGAGGGCTGGCAATCGCTGCAGGATTCCAAGCCGATCCGCCAGGCGGCACTGGCGCAGCGGATTCCGTACTTCACCACCGCGCCGGCGGCGTTGGAGGCGGCGAAGGCGATCGCGGCGGGCGGCACGCCAGGGGGTTCTGGCGGGCTTGAAGTACGACCTCTGCAATCCTATTATTCGCCCCCGCACAATTGATCCCGACATTCGAGAAGCGATGTGCGCCGCGGGCCTCCCGGCTCGCGCGGGGCGAAGACTATTTGGGGACGACACATGGCGACCGTGGACAAGATGCCGATGCTGCAGGAGGGCTATGAGAAGCTCACTGCGGACCTGAAGCGTCTGAAAGCGGAACGTCCGCACATCATCGATGCGATCGAGGAGGCGCGTGCGCACGGCGACCTTTCGGAGAACGCCGAATATCACGCCGCCAAGGAGCAGCAGGGCCAGAACGAAGCAACGATCTCCGACATCGAGGACAAGCTGTCCCGCGCGCAGATCATCGATCCCAAGGATCTGTCGGGCGACAAGGTCGTCTTCGGTGCCACGGTGACGCTGCTCGACGAGGATGACAAACCGGTCACCTACCAGATCGTCGGCCAGACCGAGGCGAACGCCAAGACGGGGCGGATCAGCTACAATTCGCCGCTCGGCCGCGCGCTGATCGGGCGCAAGGTGGACGAAGAGGTCGAGGTGACCGTACCGTCGGGCGACAAATATTATCTCGTGTCGAAGATCGCGTTCGTCTGAGCCCGATGCGGTGGCGTGACGCACCGGTGACGGCGGCGATTGCCGTGGTGACGCTGGTCGTCTCGGCGCTGATCCTGGTGTCGGGCGGGCTGTCCGCGCTGTCGTTCGGGTTGGGCTTCATCCCCGCGCGCTTCCTGGGCGAGGCGTTGCCGGCGGGCCTGCCGATCGCGGTGCCTGCGGGCGTGACGCCGATCAGCGCGACGCTGGTGCATGGCGGGGCGATGCACCTGCTCTTCAACCTGGTGATGCTCGGCTTCTGCGGGCGGCTGCTGGAGCGCGCTATCGGCGGGGGCGGCATCGCGCTGCTTTACCTCGTCGGCGCCTATGCCGCGGCGGCGGTGCAATGGGCATTCGACCCCGGATCGACCGCGCCGATGATCGGCGCGAGCGGGGCGATCTCGGCGATCGTCGGCTCCTATGCTTTGCTCTACGGCCAGCGGCGCGCGCGCGCGATCGGGCCGATCCCGGCGGACGTGGTGCACATCGCCTGGCTCGCGGCGGCGTGGGTCGGCGTGCAAATGCTGATCGGCGCGGCGGGGATGGGCGGCGTCACCGTCGCGATCGGAGCGCATATCGGCGGGTTCGTCGCGGGGCTGGCGCTGGCGCGGCCGCTGTTGCTCTGGCGGTACCGGGACGCCTGAACAAATCTGCCATTCGTGCTGAGCGCAGCCGAAGCACATGCCACAAACGTGTGGAGTGCCTCATGTCCTTCGACTTCGCTCAGGAGGAACGGGGTACGGCGCTACCCGCCGGGCCGCGCGAGCATGTCTGGCTCAAGCAGGCGATGAAGGTGGACCACCACATATTTCATCTCGGCGTCGTCGACGGTGCGCTGGGCTGCGCCGCGCCAGGCCTTTTCGGCGCTCGCATAATCGGGAAACATGCCGACGATGTCGATTGACCGGAGGTCGGCGAAGTCGAGCGTCTGCGGGTCGCTGACCCGGCCGCCGAAGACGAGGTGGAGGTTGCTCATCAAGTCTGCCCACTAGAGCGAGGGGCAGCGCACCGCAACGGCGCGCAGCCCCGGCGCGTCACTCCGCGTCGGCCCTGGTCTGCCTGGCCGAGTCCCGCGCTGCCGCACCGGCGGTGCTCGCTGCCTTGAGCACGCCCTGGAACAGCTCCTTGACCTGCGTCTGTGCGGAGTCGCGGGTGAGCCCGCGCGCCTCCAGCTCCGCCTTGCCCGCGTCCTTGGCAGCGGCAATCGC
>CAXTNG010000121.1:6135-6535 GCA_964245475.1 uncultured Sphingomonas sp.
CGCGCCGACCGCGGCGCCGACCGCAAGGCCGCCGACGAGCAGCCCGATCGGATTCGCCTCCAGGCTGTGCGAGGCGCGGCGCGCGGCGTCGGATGCGGCGTCGATCGCCTTGCCGGTCGCCTGCGCGGTGCGGTCATAGGCGGCTTCATAGCCCTCGCGCAGGCGCGTGGCGGTGCCGGCGGGGGCGTCGTTGTCCTGATGCGTGTCGGTCATGGATCGGTCCTCGTGACGGGAGTGAGACCAGCGGTGGCTGGAGACGTATCGCGACGTTTGCGGGCAAACAGGCGGGCGATGCGGTGACGGCCGAGAAAGATGCCGGTCGCGAGGGCGACGCCTGCCAGCGCCCCGCCGGTCGTCGCCGGCTTCTCGCGGGCGATCGCGACCGCGGTCTCGCCCGCGA
>CAXTNG010000121.1:6545-9298 GCA_964245475.1 uncultured Sphingomonas sp.
GTGCCTGCACCTGCGCCAGGGTCAGCTGGAGCTGATCGCGGGCACGCTGGGCGCGGAGCTCGGCGGCGACGAGGTTCTCGACCGGAGTCGGCGGGTTGTTCATGGCCGCAGCTCCGGAAGCTTCGGCGGTGCGAGACGCTTGGTGCCGATCAGCGCCAATATGCCGGCGATGATCAGCGTCACGCCGACCACGGCGGCCGTCGCCAGCCCGGGGCCGATCAGTGTCGCGAGGCTCAGGATCAACCCGACCAGCAGCGCGATCAGCGCCGCGAGCGCGAGCACGCCGGCAATCGCAAAGAAGATCGCCGCGCCCTTGTACGCCTGCAGCCGCTCGCCGGCCTTGGCCTTATAGAGCCCGACCTCGGCCGCCACCAGCTCGCGCGTATCGTCGACGAGTTGGGTGACGAGCGCGGCAACGCCGGGCTCCGCCGCATGCTGCGGCTCGGCGTGACGCGATTTAGGTACGATCGCGGCCATCGGCGCCGTTCGCCTCGAAGCCCGACTGGACGACGCGGGCAAGCGCAAATCCGACCGCGGCGGCAACGCCGATCGCGACCGCCGGACTGGCGCGGACGAAGTTGCGGACGTCGTCGACCAGCTCGTCGACATCCTTGTTGCGCACGGTGGAGGAGAAGCCCGCCACCTGATCCGCTGCGGTGCGGGCATATTGGGCGTATTGGCCGCCGAGCTTCTCTTCCACGGTCTCGGCCGCGTCGCTGAGTGCCTGCGCGATCTGGTCGAGCTTGTCGCCGGCAACGGCCTTGCCCTGGTCGGCGAACGAGCGGGCCTTGTCGGTCGCCTGGCCCACCAGCTTGTTGCCGCTGTCGAACAACGCCTGCTTCGCGCCGGCGACGCCGGTCGCGGTGGGCTCGGCCTCGTCCGGGGTGAAGTCCACGCCGGCGGTCTTCAGCGGCTCGGCCGGCTGGAACTCCGCATCAGCGGGCGGCGCCTCCAGATCGGCGTCGGTTTCCTGGCGAAAGTCGGTCATGGCATGTGCCCTCCGGTAAGGATCGGCTATTCAACCCGCAGCGTCGCGGGCGCGTTCCATTGCAGCGCAACGAATTGCGGTGGCGACGACCAGCCGGTAGAGCGCTGCGACGCGTGAGACTAGGAGCATCGTTACGTGACCGCAATCATCGACATCCACGGCCGCCAAATTCTCGACAGCCGCGGCAACCCGACGGTGGAGGTCGATGTGCTGCTGGAGGACGGCAGCTTCGGCCGGGCCGCGGTGCCCTCCGGCGCCTCGACCGGCGCGCATGAGGCGGTCGAGAAGCGCGACGGCAACAAGAGTCGCTGGGGCGGCAAGGGCGTCGATCAGGCGGTGGAAGCGGTCAACGGCGAGATCGCCGAGGCGGTCGTCGGCATGGACGCCGAGGATCAGTCCGACCTCGACCATGCGATGATCGAGCTCGACGGGACGGACAACAAGGGGCGGCTCGGCGCCAATGCGATCCTCGGCGTGAGCCTGGCGGCGGCGAAGGCGGCGGCGGATGCGCGCGGGCTGCCGCTGTACCGCTATATCGGCGGTGTCTCGGCGCATCTGCTTCCGGTGCCGATGATGAACATCATCAACGGCGGCGAGCATGCCGACAACCCGATCGACTTCCAGGAATTCATGATCGTGCCGGTCGGCGCGGAGTCGATCGTCGAAGCGGTGCGCTGCGGCTCCGAGATCTTCCACACGCTTAAGAAGGCGCTGCACGACAAGGGGCTTGCGACCGGCGTCGGCGACGAGGGCGGCTTCGCGCCGAACATCGCGAGCACCGCCGAAGCGCTCGACTTCATCATGGCGAGCATCGAGAAGGCGGGATACACGCCGGGCGACGACGTGATGCTGGCGCTCGATTGCGCGGCGACCGAGTTCTTCAAGGATGGCAAGTATGACATCTCGGGCGAGGGCAAGGTGCTGTCCAGCGCGGAGATGGCCGAGTATCTTGCCGACCTGACGCGGCGCTATCCGATATTCTCGATCGAGGACGGGATGGCGGAGGACGATTTCGAAGGCTGGAAGGCGCTGACCGACCTCGTCGGAGACAAGGTCCAGCTGGTCGGCGACGACCTGTTCGTGACCAATCCCAAGCGCCTCAAGCTGGGCATCAAGGACGGGCTCGCCAACTCGCTGCTGGTCAAGGTCAACCAGATCGGCACGCTGACCGAGACGCTGGAGGCGGTGAGCCTCGCCCAGCGCAGCGGCTATACCGCGGTGATGAGCCACCGCTCGGGCGAGACCGAGGATGCGACGATCGCCGACCTGGCGGTCGCGACCAATTGCGGGCAGATCAAGACCGGCAGCCTCGCGCGCTCGGATCGGCTCGCGAAATACAACCAGCTGATCCGGATCGAGGAAGAACTGGGCGACGCCGCGCGTTATGCCGGGCGCGAGGTGCTGAGGAGCATTTGACCATGCGCAAGCCGTCCAACTTCACGCGCACGATGAAGCGGGCGGCGTGGCCTGCGATCGGGCTGACGATCATCGCCTTCTTCGGCGCCTACGCCGTGCTGGGGCGGAACGGCGCTTTGGCCTATGGCGACTACAAGCGCCAGCTGGTCAAGCGCGAGAAGGATTATGCCGAGCTCGACCGGCAGCGCGCGGTGCTGCGGAACCGGGTGGCGCTACTCAATCCAGATCATGCGGACCCGGACATGGTGGACGAGGTGGCACGCAAGGAGCTCAACGTCGTGCACCCGGACGAGGTGATCGTGCCGCTGAAGAAGTAGTCTTATCCTCCCCGGGACGGGGAGGATAAGAC
>CAXTNG010000122.1:0-9281 GCA_964245475.1 uncultured Sphingomonas sp.
CGGCCGGCATCATTGGCTTGCCAAAAGGGGGGGCGACAGCGCCGTTCTTGCACTCTACTCCCCGTTGAATGGCGGGCTTGCGGAGCGCACGCTTGAGCTTCTGCCGGGGGACATCCCGGTCGCCCGAATCGCTCTCCCCGAGCATCCGTTGGCTGCGATGCTCACTTCCCTCGTCCTAGCCTTCCGCGTCACGGGCTGGGCGGGCCACGCGCGAGGTTTGGATCCAGGGCGCCCCGGAGTGCCAGAGTTCGGGCGCAAGCTCTATCATCTGCCGCTGCCCCGCGCCCGAATCCAGACTGCGGTCAACCTGTCACCACGGTACGCTGCGGCGATCCACCGCAAAGCCGGCGTATCGGTGACTGAGCTCGCCGAGGGGGGCGAGCTGGAGCGCTGGCAGTCGGGTTTGAACGCGTTTCGGCTACGCCTCTCGGGGGCTGTCTTTCGTGCGATCGCAATGGACTACGATGGGACGCTGGTTGACACTCGGCATCGGTTCGACGCGGTGACGCCAGAGATTAGCAGCCAGCTCACGCGCATGCTCGAGGCGGGTGTAAAGCTCGCTATTGCGACTGGGCGGGGGGCATCCGTGCGACGCGACCTCCAAGCAGCGTTGCCCAAATCGCTGTGGGCCGGTGTGACGATCGGTTACTACAACGGCGCGGAGATCGCGGGGCTGGAAGAGGATGATGCGCCGGATGGTAAGGCCGAACCGTGCCAGGAGCTTGCCGCCTTGGCAGCAGCTCTCCGCGCCCAGCCGGAGCTCGCGGCGCGGGCCGTTCAGTCCGACCGGAAGTTCCAGATCACCCTGGAGGGCCGCCGGGGGTTGTCAGAGGCGCGGCTCTGGGATCTCGCACATGAAGTCCTGCTCATTCAGGGAATGCGCAATGTGATCGTGACGAGATCTAGCCATTCGATCGACATCGTGCCTGAGCAGGTATCGAAGTCCAACGTGCTCGCGGCGATCCGCGGCCAGATCGGTGAGGGTGACGTGCTGGCGGTGGGTGACCGCGGGCGGTGGCCGGGGAACGACTATGCGCTGCTGCGCGAGCGGTTCGCTCTAAGTGTGGACGAGATCAGCGTCGATCCCGGCACATGCTGGAACCTTGCTCAGCCAGGGCAGCGCGGCCTGCACGTGATGCTCGAATATCTGGATGCTCTTGAGCCCTGTGATCGTGGCGTGCGCTTCAAGCAGGACGCGCTCGCGTGAACCAGGATCTCGGCCTTAAGATCCTCGCCGAGATCATGCGCTGGACCGACGAGCGTGCCCGGGACGAATACCGTTGGCTGCGGCTAATGGCGCGCCTCAAATATGATGGCTATCGGGACTTCCAGGCGGGAATGCGCTTTTTCGAAAGCTTGGCGACTTGGCTCCAGCAGTTCGAAATTTCCCAACGCGAGACCGCTTACGCGTTTGTCCGCAGCAGGCTGGTCTATGTCGGACCTAGCGAAATGCAGAAGCTTGTTGAGCAATTTTATCCTAAGACGATGCGCGATCGCCTGGTGGCGACGGTCGCCGCTCAGCGCGACATTCCCGCCTTTCGCGTGCTGAGCGACGCGGGAGCTCGCGAGGACCTGCGCCGCTTGCGTCGCCAGACCCTGATCATGGGCTTGAGCGATGGCGCACGTATCGACGGCGTGCGCCACAGCAATGTTGGACTGCTCACCAATGAGCAGCTGGTGCTTGCGACGCAACTCGACAAGGAAAAATGGGAGGACCTCCTCGGCAATTTGCGAGAGGACCTGAACGACGAACACGCCCTGTTCCGCTTGGTCTACCTCATCGACGACTTTGCCGGGACGGGCACTTCCTTCTTTCGCTATAACGAGAAGAAGCAGAAGTGGTCGGGCAAGCTCTGGCGATTCAAAGAATCGATCGAAGGGGCATGCGAGGTGCTCGGAAGCAACCCGTTCGATCCGGACTGGGAGCTCTGCGTGCATCACTACATCGCGTCAGCAGGTGCTGCGAAAGCGATCGTCAAGCGGCAGGTACTGGCGAAGGACGCACTGGCGGACAATGGATGGGCGAAGGCGGTCCACGTCTCCTTCGGAACGGTGCTTCCGGGGGATCTGCCGCTGGGCACCGTGCCAGGCCGCGATGAGCCGCTCATCGAGCTCACCAACACCTATTATGATCCCATCATCCGTACAAAGCATACGGATGTAGGGGGCGCTAAGCATCTCGGCCTCGGCTATGGCGGTTGTGCGCTCCCGCTGGTGTTAGACCATAACACGCCAAACAATGCGATCGCCCTCCTGTGGGCAGAGACGGAGGGCGGAGATCGCGACGGCGTGCAGGCGCCGGCGATGCGTCCCCTGTTCCGGCGCCGCCAGCGGCATGTCTGAGCGACACAGATGATCAACCCTTTCGAGAAGCGCGCTACCGAATATCTTCGCGATGACGAGGCCTTTCTCGCCGTGGTGACGCCCGAACCGCTTTCCACCTTCTTCGAGAAGCCCGCCAAGGATGGGCGGCTTTACGATCGGCTGGCGATGGTGATCGGCACCCCAGGGAGCGGCAAGACCACCTTAGCCAGGCTCTTCCAGTACGCGACGCTACGCACGTTGCTGCGCAATCGCGGGCTCAACACCTACAAGCCGCTGATCGACACGCTTACGGCATGCGGCGCCTTGGTTGATGAGCGACCGGTCCTCCTCGGCGGTAGGCTTCCTCTCGAGGCCGAGTACCGCGAGTTCTGGGAATTCCCGTACCCCGATGAGCTTAAGGCCGGGCTGATGATTGCGCTCCTGCAAGCGCGAACCATTCTTGTCTGGCTTCGCAATCTGCAAGCGGCAGGTGTTCCGCTCGAGCAGGTCGAGATCATCCCGCGGAAAGATGCCGAGGCGGCACTGACCGCAATCGGCGGAACCGCCGGGCTCGAGCTGCTGAAGCGGGCCCGCGAGGTCGAGCTCGCAATCTATCGAATTTCAGCGGCGCTGATGCCACCCGACATCAAGGACATCGATGATCAGGCGGCAGCTGCTTACCGGCCTTTCGACGTTATCCAGTCCTTCCGCATCGTTGACGGCGAAGATGTGCTGACGCTGCGCCCGTTGATCATCTTCGACGATGCCCACAGCCTCCATCCCGCGCAGCTGTCGGCTCTGCAGCGTTGGTTGGCCCGGCGCGAGCTCAAGGTGTCGCGCTGGATCCTGACCCGCCTCGACGCGCTGACGCCAGCCGACGTTCTGCTTGATGTCGAACCACAGAACGAAGAGGAACCCGGCCTCAAGCGGGCACGGGAGATCACCGACATCTGGATGCAAAGCACCGATGATCGGCTCGGGCAGCGCCGCGCCTTCCGAAAAATGGCCCGCGACATGGCGGGTCGCTATCTGAGCCAAATGGAGGTGTTCAACCGTCGCCGGCTGAACAACCTCGGTGACCTCCTTTCGACCACACCCGAGGTTGTTTCCCAGAGTAAGCGCGAGCGTCTGGCCGAGCAGGCCGATGTCCTCCAGCGGCGCCACAACATCTCCGCCGATCGCCGCACCGCTCTCGAACAGAACGTCTCCGCCTACCTCGAAGGGACCGGCGAGGCAGGGGAAGACATGCACCTGGCGATGCTCGCGGTGCTGTTCGAGCGCTATGCCAAGCGGATACCGCAGCGAGGGTTGTTCGATCAGCCGGAGGAAGACGTCGAACCAAACCGCCCGCTCACGGTCGATGCCTCGATCGCGGAGGGCGCCCGCGTCCATTTGCTCCACCGCTACGAGCGCCCCTATTATTTCGGGATAGACGCTCTTTGCGACGCCAGCTCGGAAAATGCCGAGCAGTTTCTGCAGCTAGCCGCTCGGCTGGTATCGCAGTCGGAGACCCAGCTTATCCGCGCCAAGGCGCCGACGCTGCGCAGCAGCGTGCAGCACAAGCTGCTACGTGACCGTGCCGCTGAGATGGTCAGGGGATGGGACTTCCCCCAGCAGCAGCTGGTGAGACGCCTGGCCGACGGGATCGCTACGCAATGCGTCGCAAAGAGCTTGGAGGGCAACGCGTCGCTCGGGGGCGGGGCGACCGCGTTCGGCATCCCACAGGAAGAGTTCGACGCAATCCCCTCGACGTATCCCGACCTGGCGCGGGTGCTGCAGTTCGGCGTGGCCTATAACGCCTTCGGGCTCGTGCCCGACCACGGCACCAAAAAGAGGAAATGGTGCCTAATCGAGCTGGGTGGCGTGCTGCTGCTGCACCATGGCTTGACCCTCAAGCGCGGCGGCTTCCTTGAACGTCGCGTCGAAGATCTAACCCGCCTGCTTGACGAGCCCTCCTGATGGCGGGCCGATGGGATCCCTGCGTGTCGCATCGTGGCATGGAGATCGACGGCTTCGTGCAGACCTATTTCGCCCGGCCGGAACGGCGCATCTTACTTGTTGCCGGTGCGGGCTTCGATCCACGCTCGACCGCCATGGCGAGGCGCCTCGGTGCCACAGAAGGACAGATTCGTGGACTGTTTCTTGTGGAAGAGCGGCCGAATCCGCCGCAAGGCCTGCTGGAACGTGCGCGCTCGAACGGCGATGTCCTTCGATCCGCAATCCCGGTCCACCAGATGGGCGCCGTAAACATCTTCGGAAGCGACGGGGCCGTGATCGGTGGGCGCAACGCTGTGGCGCTTATCGCAGGCCAGGATTTCGCGAATACGACAGATGTCGTCGTCGACATCAGCGCACTCTCGGTCGGGACGGCCTTTCCGATCGTCCGCTACCTGGTCGAGCGATCGGCGAGGCCGTCCGCCGGATTCAACCTGCACCTTTTCGTAACGCACGATCCAGTCCTCGATGGGGCGATCGCTTCGGTGTCGAGCGATTCCCCGAGCTTCGTGCACGGCTTTCGCGGCGGATCGACGCTCGACGGTTCAGCCGCAGCGGCAAAACTGTGGCTGCCACAGCTCGCAACCGGGCGCAGAGCTGCCCTGGGTCGGCTTCATTCCTTCGTCGATCCGCACGATACCTGTCCCATCTTGCCGTTTCCGGCGGCCGATCCGCGTACCGGGGATCGCTTGGCGGAGGAGTTTCTGACGGAGCTGGAGAGCGGCTGGTCGGTCGATACGCGCAACATCGTATATGCCGACGAGTCGGATCCGCTCGACCTGTACCGAACGATCCTGCGTCTCGACGATCTGCGCAAACCGGTCTTCGCTGAGGTCGGTGGATCGTTGGTGATCCTTTCACCGCTCGGGAGCAAGGTTATGGCGCTCGGGGCCTTGATGGCGGCGTTGGAGCGTGATTTGCCTGTCGCCTATCTGGAGGCGATGGGCTACGAGTTTGACGGTTCGGCTGCCCAGGAGGGACCGGTCGACATGATCCACATCTGGTTGGAAGGGGAGGTTTATCCGAAGCCTCGACCGGAACTTAACATTAAGAGGGTAGCGGCATGAGCGCAGCCGAAAAGGGAAAGCCGCGCGCGTTCGGAACCGGCCTAATCGCTCTCGATTTGGTAGTGAGCGCTGACCCACATCTGCCTATCCGAGCCTGGGCAGGAGGGACCTGCGGTAATGTTCTGTCGATCCTTGCCTTCCTCGGATGGGAAAGCTTCCCGATTGCGCGCATGAACGGCGACCCTGCCTCAGAGCGGGTTCGGGCGGACATGAGCCGCTGGGGCGTCAATCTGGATTTTGCCAGCTGCGAGCCGACCAGCCATACACCGATCATCATCCAGGAAATCCGGCGAGGTCGTGACGGATCGCCAACGCATCGCTTCTCCTGGGCATGTCCGCAATGCGGCCAGTGGCTGCCAAGTTTTAAGCCGGTCACGCGGCACGTCGTAGGCGCAGTTGGCGACGCACTAACCGGGGGCCAGGTCTTCTTCATGGATCGGGTATCGCGCGGCGCTTTAACCTTGGCTGCTCAAGCGTCCGACGCAGGCGCTGTCATCATGTTCGAGCCCGCCGGCAAATCCGATCCCAAGATGTTCGAAGAGGCGCTGCAACTCGCCCACATCGTCAAATATGCCGACCAGCGTTTGAGCGATGCGGGCGGAGCGATGGCAAGCGGCAACGCTACGTTGCTCGAGATCCAGACCTTGGGGGCTGAAGGACTTCGCTATCGCCATCGCCTCAGTGAGCGGCCGTCTGAATGGAAGCATCTGCCGGCAGTCCGCGCACCCCAGTTCTTGGATAGCTGCGGGTCAGGCGATTGGTGTTCCGCCGGACTCCTGACAAAGCTTGCATGCAAAGGGCATTCCGGACTGAAATCCTCCACCGAAGAGAGCTTGGCCGGTGCACTTCGATTTGGCCAAGCACTCGCCGCTTGGAACTGCGCTTTTGAAGGCGCGCGCGGTGGCATGTACGCGGTGGAACGGCAGTCCTTCGATACGTTGATCGACAAGATTCTTGATGGAAGTTTGGGGGGGCCGATCCCAGGGTCAAGAGCGTTGGATGTGGAAATGATCACCTGTCCAGCGTGCCCTCCGGCGAAACGCGATCGTCTTTTCAAGGATCGAGAGCCGCAGCTCGGGAAGAGAGTAGGTCGCCGCAAGGCCGCATGAGTGGACAGCCTACGCGTCGCTGAACGATACGATCGGATAGCGGTCTATGCCTCGCTACATGAACGAATGTCCGCGTTCGCCATCTCGTTCTCGGAAATGGCCATCGGATTCCACCAGGAATGTGGGTATAGATGTGCGTCGCAAGCGGTTCGCCCAGGCGTAAGATCGATCCTGTTTCAAATGCCGATCTCGAACGGTTTGACCGGTGCCGGAGTAAGCTCAAGCGACTTCTCCGGGAGCGGCTTTGTCGCGTCCGCCTTGCCGTCCAGCCTGCCCGTGGTCTCCAGCGCGGACGCCTTTTCTCCGTTCGAGCGAGCGATCTTGCTCGCAACGCTCCCGGCTTGGTCGACAACAAGCGTCAGCGCCTCGCGAACGCGCGTAAGCGAGACCAGAAAGTTCTGCTGCGTAAGCAGGCGGCTGTCACGGCTCTCCATGACGACAATGCCGCGATCGGCAGTCATGCCCTGGGCCATATGCGCGTTGGAAGCGTAAGCGAGATCGAGCCGCCGGAGCATCGGGTCCCCGCGCGGCAACGTCAGGTGAACCCCGATTGCCGTCTCGATCGCAACGCCGGACTTGTCGACGCCGAGTACCGTAGCCCTGTCAGCGTTGAGTAACCCGCGGCCGTGATCCGTCGCAGTCCAGCGAATGCGGTCGCCTTCGTAGATCGTCCGGTCCTTGCGTTCGTAAATCGCGAGCCGCGCATCGCCTCGACTATGCATGGCAATTGGCCGAAACTGGCGATCCTTGCCGTCCGGTCCTCTGAGTGTCACCCGATCCCGGTTGTCGACCTGCTGGACGGTGTGCAGACCTGGTGGCAGCCGTTGGCCGTCGATGGGGCGTGCTATCTCAACAATGCGGCCCGGCTGATAATGATGAGCATAGCGAAGCTGCTCGTCGGTAAGGTTGACGCGATCGAGGGTCGCCAGCGCCAGCCCTGCATCGCCAAGTGTACCTTCGGTCTTGAGCCCGGCCTGCACCGCATGGTTCACGCCGTCTCGCAGGCGGCGTCCTGACGCGAAGATCATCGTCCGCTCGCGGTCGGCAGGCGATAGGGCCAGCCATTGCGCTGCCGCGGCGCCGACCGCGTTGCCTGACGTCTCCACGATGTTGCCGCCGAGCGCCTCCAGGGCTGCCTTCACGTCCCCGGCTTGAGCCGCTGAGGCGGCGGTGCGGACGACATCCGTTCGGGCCCGGACGTTCTCGTCCATGACGGCGGTGGCAATCCCGGCCTGCTGGGCAAGGTCGAAGGGCTTGCCGGCATCGACCGCACCGAGCTGCTTGCGATCCCCGACGAAGACCAGCCGATCGGCGCCGAGCCGGTTGGCTGCCTCGATCAGCTTCAGCTGATCGGCATTCGCCAGCATCGATGCCTCGTCGACGAGTAGCACGTGCCCAGTCAGCGACGGAGCACTGCCGTCGGGCCCATGCGTCTTCAGGAACCTGGTCACCGTCATCGCCTCGATCCCGGTCTCGCGCTCCAGCATGCGCACCAGCGTGTTCTGCACGGCGAGCCCGATCACCTTGCGCCCGCTCTCCTCCATGAGCCGCGCCGCTGGCTCCAGCACGGTCGACTTGCCTGCTCCAGCCACGCCTTGAACGGCGACGATCCGATCTTTGCTGGCGAACATCAAACGCCCGGCGGCCTCCTGGCCGGCATTGAGTGCCAGCCTGGACTTTGCCTCGGCGAGATCCTGAAGGCGCCGAGCCGCCTCATCGGCTGAAAGGATCGGCGCCACGGCGTTACGGCCCGCGTCGATACCGTCGAGGATGCGCTGCTCCGTGGCGATGGCGTTGGCCGTGGTGACCATCCCAGCTGCCCGATCATTGCCCGGCAACAGGTCCTTGGCCGCAAGCCGCCGGTCGACGGCCGCTTCTATATCGGCGATGGTGGCGGGCAGGCCGAAGTCGAGTGCGGCCTTGTAGAGCTCGGTCTTCTCGAACCCCGCCTCGCGCTGTTCGAGGTGGTGGATGGCCGATGCCACGGCATGCGCGGCCGCGATCTGCGAGGTTTTCTGATTGCGGAAGCTGCGCGGTAGATAGGGATCGTTTCGGCCAAGCCCGAGGAACGCCGCGAAGCCGTTGGCGAGCTCGCGAGCCTGACCAGCGATGCGCGCCGAGCCCGCGACCAGGCGACTGGCCAAGCCGGGTTGCGAGTCCATCCGAACCGCCGCCTCTGCGATCAGGCCGGGTAGGTCCAATCCGACATCGTGCGCGGTGCTTTGCCACCCCTCATAGAGCGCGGCACGGTCGGCGACCGGCGCCTTGTTCTCCCGCGTCATCAGGGTGGCGGCTTGCAGCGCCTGAGGCGATGCCGAGCGCAGCTCGGCGACCTTGGCGAGGATCTGCTGACGGCGCGTGCTGAACGCCATCACGACATTTCGAGCGATGCCTGCTGCCTCGAAGTTGCCGTGCTTGGACCGGTCGCCAATCTGGTAGCCGAGCGCCTCGACCGACTGCCGGAAGGTCGCCATTGTCATCGAGTTGAGCAGGGTGTTGAGCGACCAGAGCTTGTCGTTGCGGAGCGCCCGCCAGCTGCCATCGGGCATCTGCGTGACGTTGGCCACGACCGCGTGGACGTGCGCCTGCGGCTCCTGCGCTCGGCTGGTGTCATGCTCGAACAGGGCGATGACGAGGTTGCCAGTTGGCACCAGCTGCTCGCGCCCATCCACCTCGATGCGGGCCTGCGCAGCGTTCTTCTCCGCCCAGTTCAAGGTCGCTTTAACGGCGTCGGTATAGGCCTGGATGATGCGCTTGTCGCCGCCGACCAGCGCGAGCAGCGACCAGCTTTTCGGCAGCGAAAAGG
>CAXTNG010000123.1:0-357 GCA_964245475.1 uncultured Sphingomonas sp.
GCCCTGACGGCCGGTCGGTCGCGCGCCATACGGCGACCGCGCGCAGCGTCCGGCCGTCAGGGCCGGGGCGTGCGAAGGCGACCGCGCTGTAGCCGGCGGGCACGGTGCACCCCGCCCTCGCCTCCACCGCGACCCCATCGTCGAAGATCGAGGCGAAGTTCTGCAGCGCGCGATAGGCGACCTTGATGCGGCCGATGCGCTTGTCGCCGTAATCCGGCGCGACGCCGGTGTAGCGCCCGGTTTCCAGCACGCCCTTCATGTTCTTGGAATACGTCCCGCCGCCCACGCCTTGCGGATAGTGGATATCGGCCATTGTGAAATACCCGGTCTCGATGCCGCGCGCATAGTCGCCGATCC
>CAXTNG010000123.1:367-9219 GCA_964245475.1 uncultured Sphingomonas sp.
CATCCGGCGCAGCGCATATTTGGCCTGGGCGTCCTCGCTCCACGCGTGGTTGCGCAGCGCCAGCACCTGCTGGCTGGCCGATGGCGCGCCGTTCTCGCCCTGCCGCAGGCCGTAGCCATAGGACGCGACCAGCCCCCAGAACGCGTCGAAGCGCGCGTCGTACCAGGCATCGGGATTGGCGGTATAGGGGTGGTAGCTGACCTTGACCTGGCCGGGCGCGACCCTCACCCCGGCCTTGAACGCTTTCAGCGTGGCGGCGACATAGGGCATGCCGCGCGCGCCCTCGATCGTCGGGAGCAGGAACGCGCCGAGGTCGAGCGTCGCCCTCGGCTGCACCGCCAGGACGGCGTTGGCGGTCTCCACCGCGAACGGCGCATACACCTCAACCGGCATCGAGAAATTGGGCTCGTTCCAGATCTCCCACTCGCTCACGCCCTCGCGCCCGAGCTCGGCGACGATCGCCCGCACGAAGCGCAGCCACGCCGCGCGGCTTTCCGGCGTCACCGGTACATGCCCGCCGAGCGTCGCCCCGCTCCCGTCCTTGTAGACGTCGGGATTGCCGTAGGTCAGCCCGACCCACGGCGTGATGCCCTTGGCGCGCAGGTCGCGGACGATGCCGCGGATCTGCGTGAAGTCGTACACGCCGGCGGTCTTCTCGATGTTCGACCAGCCCGCCATCAGCCGCGCCTGCCGGAAGCCCAGCGGCACGAGGTAGGGCTCGACCGCCGGATAGCTGACATAGCCGCGCTCGATCGTCTCCAGCCCGATCGAGAAGCCGCGCGCGCCGCCCTGCGCCGACATCGTGGTCGGGCGCGGGGCGATCTGGCCGATCTGGATGAGCGGGAAGGTCTTCGCATCGTCGCCCGACGCGACCTGCGCCGATGCCGGCGCGGCGAGCGCCAGCGCGAGCAGCGGCGCGACCCGCTTCATCGTTCCCCTCCCGCCGCCCGCGCCATCCAGTCGGCCGCCTTCTCGCCGCCCAGCCACGGCCAGGCCGAGACCACATCGGTATCGACGCCGGCCGCGCGCAGCGGCTCGACATGATCCTCGGCATCGTCGCGGGGCACGTAGCCGATGGCGCGCGCGACCGGATCGTCGATGCGCACGCGCGTGTTGGCCGACACGCCCCAGACCGTGCGATAGCCGGGCTCGGGATGGCGCAGGCATGCATCGACCAGCCGCGCTGCGTCGTCCCAGCTCAACCACAGCCGCAGGTCGCGCGCCTCGACCGGCTCGGGCTTGAAGCAGCAGATCCGCCACGCGAACGCGGCGATGCCGGTCGCCTCCGCCTCGGCGCGCAGCAGCGCCTCGCCGAACGCCTTGGACACGCCGTACAGCCCGACCGGCGCGGTCGGCAGCGTTGGGGACAGCACGCTGTCGGCGGGGTTCAACCCGCACATCTGCCCGGAGCTCGCGTAGATGATGGTGCGGATGCCGGCCCGCCGCGCGGCCTGGAAGGCGTTGTAGGTGCCGGTGAAGTTGCGCTCCTCGATCGTCGGCCAGTCGAGATCGCGGGGATGCCCGGCCAGGTGGACGAGCGCGCGACACCCCGCCATCGCGTCGGCCATCGCGTCCTGGTCGGCCAGGTCGGTGGCGACGAAGCCTTCGACGTCACCGTCGGCGGGCGCGTGCAGGTCGGTGAAGCGGATATCGTACCCCGCCGGGCGCAACCGCTCGCGCAGGCACGTCCCGATCCGCCCCGCTCCGCCGGTAAGGAACACCGGCCCGTCCGGCACGCCGGCCGCGCCGAGCCCGAGATCGACCACGCGCATCATTCGGTGCCGAACGGGGGCGGATTGGTGCGGCAATATTCGGCATATTCGGCCAGCGTCGCCTCATCGGCGGGATAGGTGCCGATGACGGAGCGGCCCCCGCGCACAAGGTCCTGCACGAACGGCTCGAAATGCTCCATCCGCAGCGCCTCCTCGATCACGGCGTCGAGCAGTTCGAGCGGGATGACCATCACGCCGTCGCCGTCGCCCAGCATCACGTCGCCGGGATAGACCGCGACGCCGCCGCACCCGACCGGCACGTTCATGTCGCACGCGTGGTGTTTCGTGAGATTGGTCGGCGCCGAGCGCGCCGCGACGTAGATCGGCATGTCGAGCCCGGCGGCATAGTCGCAGTCGCGGATGCCGGCATCGGACACCACGCCCGCGCACCCGCGCACGTCGAGCCGCGTCGCGAGGATGCCGCCGAGCGACGCGGCGGTCGCGTCGCGGCGGCAGTCGAGCACCAGCACGTCGCCCTCCGGCACGCTCTCCACCGCCACGCGCTGCGGATGATCCAGCTCGCGGAAGATCGTCGAGACGTCGATATCCTCGCGCGCGGGGATGTGGCGCAGCGTGAACGCCTGCCCGACCATCGGGCGGTCGTGCCGGGTCAGCCGGAACACACCTTGCAGGAACTGGTTGCGCAGCCCCTTGCGGTGCAGGATCGTTGCCACCGTCGCAGTCGAGATCGTGCGGAGTTTAGCCCTGGTGGGCTCGTCGAGACGGCGTTGTGCGGAATCGGGTCGAAGGTCGGTCATATCGGCTCCTGAAGTGTGGATTATCGGCCCGCCGAGCGAGCGGCTGCGGCGGAGAAACGGGCGGCGGGCAGCGTCACCTCGACGCGCTGGCGGACATCGTCGGAGGCGGCGGCGAGCTGCCCCTCGTACGGGCCCGGCGCGATGACCCACTCGTTGGTCGCCGTGTCGTAGGTCGCGAGCAGGCGCGGATCGACCGACAGGCTCATGGTCCCCGCCGCACCCGCCTTCAGCGCGATCTTGCCGAACGCGCCGAGCCGTCGCGGCGCTTCCCAGCCACCGCCGCGCGGCGCGACATAGACCTGCGCCACCGCAGCGCCGTCGCGCGCTCCACGGTTGGCGACCGAGAAACTGACGTCGAGCCCGCGCCGGTTCGCGACGGTGCGCACGCCCGTGAAGTCGAAGCGCGTGTAGCTGAGCCCGTGCCCGAAGGCGAACAGCGGCTTCAGCCCCTTCAGGTCGTGCCACTTGTACCCGACCGCCGCGCCCTCGGTGTAGCGCACGGTGAAGGGCTCGTCGGGCTTGCGGTCCCTGCCGTCCAGCACCGGGCGGACAAGCTGCGCGTCGGACGCGGGGAAGGTGATCGGCAAACGTCCCGACGGGTTGACCGCGCCGGTCAGCACGCGCGCGATCGCCATGCCGCCCTGCATACCGGGATACCAGGCCTCGACGATCGCGCGGACCGCGCCCGCCCACGGCATATAGACCGCACCGCCGCTCTCGATCACGACGACGGTCCTCGGGTTCGCCGCCGCGACCGCCGCGACCAGCGCGTCCTGGTTGCCGGCGAGCGACAGCGTGGCCGCATCGAGCGCCTCGCCGACCCATTGGTGCACGAAGACGATCGCGACGTCGCTCGCCTTCGCCGCCGCCACCGCGCGCGCGATGTCGAAGCCGGACTCGTAGCGAATGTCCGCCTCCGGCCGCAGCGCCCGCAACGCCGCGACCGGCGCGGAGGGGTGCCACATCATCGGGCCGGGCCAGGCCGTCGGCTCCAGGCCGGGAACGGCATTGCCCCCGACCGGCGTGACCACCGACGATCCGCCACCCGCCAGCACGCCGTGGTCCGCGAACGAGCCGATCATCGCGATGCGTCCGGCGGCGGCCAGCGGCAGCAGGTCGCCGTCGTTTTTCAGCAGCACGATCGACGCATCGGCCGCCGCCGCCGTGACCTTCGCGTGCGCGGCGAAGTCGATCGGCTCGATGCGGCGCGGCCGGTCCATCACCCCCTTGTCGAACATCGCCCACAGCACGCGCCCCGCCATCTCGTCGAGCCGCGCCGCCGAGACCGACCCGTCCGCGTTAGCCTCCTCCAGCATCGCACGGAAATACGGCTGCTTGTCGAACGGGTAGCCGCTCTGCTGGTCGAGCCCGGCATTGGCGGCCTGCACGGTGCTGTGCACGCCGCCCCAGTCCGACATGACATAGCCTTTGTACCCCCAGTCGCGGCGCAACATGCCGGTCAGCAGCCGGTCGTTCTCGCAGGCGTAGACGTCATTGATGCGGTTGTACGAACACATCACCGATCCCGGGCTCGACCGCTCGATCGCGAGCTCGAACGCCAGATAGTCGCTGGTCCGCGCCGCCGCCTCGGCGATCTGCGCGCTCAGCACGAAGCGCCCGGTCTCCTGCGCGTTGATCGCGAAATGCTTGACGGTCGAGACGATGCCGTTCGACTGGATACCGCGCACCAGCCCCGCCGCCATCGTGCCGGCAAGCAGCGGGTCCTCCCCGGCATATTCGAAATTGCGCCCGTTGCGCGGCTCGCGCACGAGATTGACGCCCCCTGCCAGCATCACGTTGGAGCCCGAGCGCCGCGCCTCGTCGCCGATCATGCGCCCGCCTGCCTCGGTGACGGCGGGGTCCCAGCTTGCCGCGGTGGCGAGCGAAGACGGCAGGCCGGTCCGCTCGAGATTGGCGTTGCGCACGCCGAGACTGGCGTCGGTCTCATATTGCGGCGGAATACCCAGCCGTTCGACGCCGGGCACGTACCCGGCCGACCCGGGCACCGCCGCCTTGCGGTACGCCGCGCGGTCCTCGGCCGGCACGACCGCATCGGGGATTTCCGGCAGGCGGTCCGGCCAATAGCCGAACACGATCCGGCGCTTCTCGGCGGGCGTCATCGCGGCCAGCAGCGACGCCACGCGCCGCTCGGTCGGTTGCGTCGCATCCGTCCAGGGCCGCGCGCCCGGGGCCGGAGCGACGGCGTCCCGCGCGACCGCGCCCGAAACGGGAACGATGCTCGACAGCAGAAGC
Source organism: uncultured Sphingomonas sp. (assembly GCA_964245475.1). Lineage (GTDB taxonomy): Bacteria > Pseudomonadota > Alphaproteobacteria > Sphingomonadales > Sphingomonadaceae > Sphingomonas. Next base: position 5,151 of record CAXTNG010000123.1, read on the forward strand.
AGGAGCGCCGCGGCCTTGCGGAGCCGACCGCCCCGCGCGGGCGACAGCGGCGCTCCGGCGGCGCTGTCGCGTGCGATCGTCACCAAGGCCCCTCTCCATCGTTCCTAGAATCGGTTTTACTAATCGTCGGTTTTGTCGGAATATGTCAATTGCTCGTTTTGGTGCTGCGGCCCCGCGGTTGACAACGACGTACGAATATCCGACGAAACGCGAGCGAGCGCGACGGAGGCGAAGACGGCTTACGCTTTAGACAAGCGCCTCGGCGACGTCACCGCCCAGGTGGCGACCACTTCGGGCCCGCTGAAGCTTAGCGACGTCGCCTATGCGCGGATCGTGGCGGGCATCACCAGCGGCGATTATCCGGTCGGCGGCAAGTTGCCGACCGAAAACGAGCTCGCCGACCTGCTGTCCGTATCCCGCCCGGTCGTGCGCGAGGCCTTGTCGCGGCTGCGCGATGACGGTCTGGTCGTGTCGCGGCGGGGCTCGGGCACCTATGTCCGCACCGCGCCGATGCCGGGCGACCGGCGGCTGACGACGCTGTCGTCGATCGGCGACATGCGCAAATGCCTCGAATACCGCATCAGCTTCGAAGGCGAGACCGCGTTCCATGCCGCGCGCGACCTTGTCCCCGAAGGCGAAGCCGCGATCAAGGCGGCGCTCGCGCGGCTCGAGGCCGCGGTCGAAGGCAGCGAGATCGATATCGAGGACGATTTCGGACTCCATTTCGCCATCGCCTGCGCCACCGAGAACCGGTTCTTCGCGGCCGGCCTGTCGGCCATGCGCGAGCCGGTGATGGCGGGGATGACGATCACGCGGCACTTCTCGTTGCTGCGCACTCGCAAGCGCTTGCTGGAACTGCACGACGAGCATGTGCGGATCGTCGACGCGATCCTGGCGCGCGACCCACAAGGCGCGCGCGCCGCGATGCGCACGCATCTCGAAAACGCGGTGGTGCGCGCGTTCGAAGGCACCGGCACGTAAAGCACCTTCCAGTCGTGCACGATCCCCGGGGCCGGTACGCCGCGCTCGACCCATCTGCTTGGCCGACACCGGTGAAGCGCCCTTGCCGCAACAAGGACGGCGTTGTCCGCGCGTAGGTCCGGGATGCGAGCGGGTGCAGGCGCGCTCGTCACGCTCGGCGCCGCGCGCCTTGTCCCCGTCGGATCATGCGAGCGCGGCGACGAAGGCGCGGGCTCGGTCGCGCACCGCGGCGGCCGTCGCACCTGCGGTATAGAGCGACGAGCCGAGCCCGAAACCCTCCGCGCCCGCTTCGCGCCACGGCCCCATGCTCTCGGGCGAGATTCCGCCGACGACCAGCACCGGCACCTCGCGTGGCAGGACCGCGCGGTGCGCCTTCAGGACCGCCGGGCTCGCCGCCTCGGCGGGGAAGAGCTTGAGCCCGCTCGCGCCGGCGGCGAGCGCCGCGAACGCTTCGCTGGGCGTCATGTAGCCGGGCAGCGACACCAGCCCGTCCGAAGCCGCGATCACCGCCTCGTCGGTATGCGGGGAGACGATCAGGCGACCGCCTGCCCCGCGCACTTGCTCGACCTGCCGCCCGCTCAGTACCGTGCCCGCGCCGGTCAGCACGGGGGCGGCGTAGCGCCCGGCGATGGCGGCGATGCTGGACAGCGGATCCGGCGAGTTGAGCGGCACCTCGATCAGCGTAAAGCCTTCATCGACCAGCGCGTCGGCGATCGCCACCACCTCGTCGGGCCGCACTCCGCGCAGAATCGCGACGAGCGGACAGCGCGCCATCGCGGCGGCGAAGTCGGTCTCAACGGCCAAGCGCGAACTCCCTTATCGCTACGATCCCGCCGACGAAGGCGCGGTCGCTATCGACGGCGACCGCACGGGCACCGCTTGCCTCGATGGCTGTCAGATACAGCGTGGCGAGATCGCCGCTCGCGAGCACGTAGACCGTCTCGTCCGGCGCAAGCTGTTGCTCATGCACGTCGCTGCCGATCAGCAGCCCGCGTGCGTACGACGCCCCCGCGTCCGGCGGACACAGTCCCAGCAGCGCGCTTGCACGAACGCCGAACAGCTCGCCGAGCAGGCGCCCCCCGGCCGCATCCCGGACGCCTGCTCTGAACGCGTCGCCGTCGGTCACCGCGCCCGTCATGGCGTCCGCGAGCAGGCTGTGCGTGCGCAGCAGGGCGAACAGCTCGCCGGTCAGCGTCGTCCGGAACCTGGCGATCGTCTCGCCCGCGATCCGCGCCCATTTGCAATGGGTGCCGGGCTGACACAACAGCGCGTTGTCCGGCACCAGCCCGGCGGCGACCGCGCCCAGCAGTTGCACCTCCTCGCCACGCATCACGTCGCCGTGCCGTCCGGCCGCGATGGAAAGCCCCGGCACGATCGCAGTGCGGCCGGACTCGACCCAGCGCAGCCCCCCGGCCAGCGCGGCAAGGTCGGCCGGGCAGGCGATATACGGCACCATGGCCCAGCCCCGGTTCGACCCGACCATGCCCGCGCAAAGGACCGTAACATCGCCGAAGCGCGCGCGCAGCGCCGCGACCTCGCTCGCGAACCCGGCACCCCCGAGCGCAAGAATGCCGCGACCGTCGCGCTCGCTCGCGAGCACCTCGCCATCGGCGCCGATCGCGTAGGTCCGGCGGTTGGTCGTCCCCAATCGATCGCGAGGAAGGCCGCGCCGGACAGCGTCACGTTACCACCATGTCGCGTAGAGCGCGACGAGGATCGCGATGACCCCCAGAGCAGCGATGTCGAACCCCCGCGACGTCGTGAAATCGACGTCGCGCGTGACGGTGCGGTTGCGGTCCGCCGCCGCCGGCCGCAGCAGCGACACCGCGACCGCGAGCACCAGCGTCGCCAGGAACACCACCAGCATCCGGTTCATGAAGGGAACGTCCGGTGCCAGCCACTTGCCGGCGAGCGCCAGCACGAACGATCCGACCGCCGCCGCGAGCGCCCCGGCCTCGCTCGCGCGCGGCCAGAACAGCCCCAGCAGGAAGATGACCGTGATGCCGGGCGTGAAGAAGCCGGTATACTCCTGGATATATTGGAACGCCTGTTCGGATTGGCCCAGCAGCGGCCGCGCGGTCAGCATCGCGAGCACGATCGCGACGGCTGCGGCGGCCCGGCCCACCGTCAGCAGCCGTCGCTCGTCGGCGACGCTGCCGTCGAGCTGGCCGACGCGCTTGGCATAGAGATCGAGCGTGAAGATCGTGGCGATCGAGTTGATCTTGGACGCGGTGGACGCGACGATCGCCGCGACCAGCGCGGCGAACACGAGGCCCAGCACGCCCGTCGGCAACAGCCGCATCATCGTCGGATACGCCTGATCGGGCTTGGCGAGATCGGGCGCGAGGATCACCGCCGCGATCCCCGGCAACACGATGATGACCGGCATCAGCAGCTTCAGATAGGCGGCGAAGGCGATACCGCGCTGCGCCTCGCGCACGCTCTTGGCCGCCAGCGCGCGCTGGATGATGTACTGGTTGAACCCCCAATAGCTGAGGTTGGCGATCCACATCCCGCCGATCAGCACGGCGATGCCCGGCAGGTCCTTGAAGTGCGGGTTGGACGGCGCGAGGATCATGTCGAAATGGTCGGGCACGCGGGCCACCAGCGTTGCGAAGCCGCCGACGATGCTGCCCCCGCCGATCTGCGCGAGCGTGATGCCCGACACCATCAGCCCGCCGAACACGAGCAACGTGACCTGCACGATGTCCGTCAACGCGACCGCCTTCAGGCCACCGCGCAGCTGATAGACCAGTGCGAAGACGCCGAGCCCGACCAGCGCGACGTCCTGGTTCAGACCGGTCACCTGCGTCACCGCGACGGAACCGAGCCAGATGATCGAGGTCAGGTTGACGAAGACGTACAGGCCGAGCCAGAACACCGCCATCAGCGTACGGATCGACGGCCCGTACCGCTGCTCGAGGAACTGCGGCATCGTGTAGATTTCGTTGCGCAGGAAGATCGGCAGGCAGAACTTGCCGACGATAAGCAGCGTCAGTGCCGCCATCCATTCATGGGATGAGATCGCCAGGCGGAGCGCATCGCCGCGCCGCCGGCACTGCTGCCCTCGCTCGTCGGCCAGGCCGCG
>CAXTNG010000124.1:0-2875 GCA_964245475.1 uncultured Sphingomonas sp.
CTTCAGACGCGGGCGACGACGAAGACGAGCAGCGCGGCGGCGAGCGCGGCCTCGGCGGCCGCAAGCGCGGCGGCGCGAATAGGGGACAGGCCGGACCGGAGCGGGAGGGATGCCATCGGCAGGTGTCTTCCGCCGGGCGGCGGGGGCGGTCAAGGGTTCGCTTTGGCACCCCTGCCCCTCGCCGCCGCGGGCTTGACGCGGGGCCGGGCTTCTTCTTCTCTCTCGGCCAAGAAGAAGCCTTGCCCTGGCTCAAGGCCGGGGCGACGGAGGGGAGATACCATGCGCCGGATATTGATGGGAGCCGTGATGGCCGCGATTGCCGTACCGGCAGCGGCAGATGTCACCGATCGCAGCGCCGCCGGGTTCGAGGTGCGGCACGAGGTGGTGATCGCCGCACCTCCCGAGACGGTCTATGCAGCGCTGATCGCCCCCGCCCGATGGTGGAGCAGCAAGCACACCTACTCGCAGGACGCGACGAACCTGTCGATCGACATGGCGAGCGGGTGCTTCTGCGAGCGGCTGCCCAATCGCGGTCTGGTGCGCCACCTCAGGGTGATCTACGCCGACGGCCGGAGCCTGGTGCTGGAAGGTGCGCTAGGCCCGCTCGCGTCTACGGGAGCAACGGGGCATCTCGGCATCGAACTCGCGCCCGCCGGCACGGGCACGAAGGCGACGATGACCTATGCGGTAGGCGGCTACGCCAAGGGTGGCTTGGCCGAGGCATGGGCGACGCCGGTGGACGGCGTGCTGGGCGAACAGCTGGCCCGGCTGAAGCGGCTGCTGGAGACGGGCAAGCCGGGCTGATCCTAGCCCTCCCCGAGCACACTCGAGGAGGGCTGGAAATCACCAGACCTTGATGCGGTCCGCAGGTGCCAGATAGTATTTCTGCCCCGGCTTGACTGCGAACGCCGGATACCAGGCGTCGAGGTTGCGTACGACGTACGCACGCCAATTGCCCGGCGTGTGCGGGTCCGTCGTCAGCTGCTGGCGGATCGCCGCCTCGCGCGCCTTGGTCTGCCAAACCTGGCCGAAGCCGAGGAAGAAGCGCTGGTCGCCGGTGTAGCCGCCGATCACCGGCGCGGGCTTGCCCTTGAGCGAGATCTTGTACGCGTCATACGCGACGTTGATCCCGGCGAGGTCGGCCATATTCTCGCCGAGCGTCAGCTCGCCGTTGACCTGCATGCCGGGGACCGGCTCGTAGGCGTGATATTGCGCCACTACCTTGTCGGTGTAGACCTTGAAGCGCTCGACGTCCTGCGGCGTCCACCATTCGCTGAAATTGCCCTTGGGATCAAACTTGCGGCCCTGGTCGTCGAAATGGTGGCTGAGCTCGTGGCCGATCACCGCGCCGATCGCGCCATAGTTCACCGCCGGGTCCGCCTTGGGATCGAAGAACGGCGCCTGCAGGATCGCGGCCGGGAAGACGACCTCGTTCATCAGCGGGTTGGCGTAGGCGTTGACCGTCTGCGGGGTCATGCCCCACTCGGTGCGGTCGACCGGCTTGCCGATCTTGTTGAGCTGGCGCCGGAACTCGAACTCGTTCGCGCGGTCCGCGTTGCCCACCACGTCGCCCGCGACGATCTGCAGCGTCGAATAGTCGCGCCACTTGTCGGGATAGCCGATCTTGGGCGTGAAGGCGGCGAGCTTGGCGCGCGCCTTGACCTTGGTTTCGGGCGCCATCCAGGTCAGCTTCGACAGGCGGATGTCCATCGCCGCGATCAGGTTGCGGACCAGCTCGTCCATCTTCGCCTTCGACTCGGGCGGGAAGTAGCGGTCGACGTAGACCTGCCCTACCGCTTCGCCCATCGAGCCGTTGACGAAGTCTACCCCGCGCTTCCAGCGCTCCTTTAGCTGCGGCGTGCCCGAGAGGGTGGTGCCGTAGAAGGCGAAGTTTTCGTTGACGAAGGGCGACGAGAGGAACGGCGCTTCCTTGGTGACCACCTTGTACGCCAGATAGTCGCGCCAGGTCGACATCGGCGTGGCGGCGACGATCTTAGCGGTGCCGGCGAGCGCCGACGGCTGCGTCACGATCACCTGCGGCCGGCTGTCCAGGCTCTCGGCGACGAGAAGCGCATTCCAGTCGAAGCCGGGCATCTGCTTGGCGAGCTCTGCGGTGGCGACGGGATTGTACGCGAGCTCGACCTGGCGGAGCTTGGCACGGTCCCAATGGACCTCGGCGATCTGCTTCTCCAGGGCGAAGATGCGCTGCGCCGCGCCCTGCGGATCGGGATAGCCGGCGAGCTGGAGCATGGCGGCGACGTGCGCGACGTATTTGGTGCGCGTCTCCGCGAACTTGGCGTCGTCCTTCAGGTAGTAATCGCGGTCGGGCATGCCGAGCCCGCCTTGGCCGGCGTAGACCGCATAAACGCTGTTGTCCTTGAGGTCCTGCTCGACGCCGACGCCGATCGGCATGTCAAGACCGCGCCGTGTCGCCTTGCCGAAGAAGGTGGCGAGCTGCGACGGCGTCTGCACCGCCGCGATCTCGTCCATGTACGGCTTGAGCGGCGCGGCGCCTGCCGCCTCGATCTTCGCCTGGTCCATGAAGCTGGCGTAGGCGACACCGATCTTCTCGCCGACGCTGCCCGGCGCGTTCTGCGCTTTGGACGCGTCCTCGATCACCGCGCGGGTGCGCTGGTCCGAGAGATCGCGGAGGATGCCGAAGCCGCCCCAGCTCGCCTTGTCGGCGGGAATTTCGGTCTTGGACTGCCAGGTGCCGTTGACGAACTGGTAGAAATCGTCGCCCGGTGCGACGCTCTTGTCCATGTTGGCGGTCTCGACCCCGAAGGTGCCGAGCTGCGGCTTGGTGGCGGTGGCGACCGGAGCGGTCGGACGAGCGGTCTGGGCGTAGATGCCGGTGTCTGCTACGACGGTGAGC
>CAXTNG010000124.1:2885-4359 GCA_964245475.1 uncultured Sphingomonas sp.
AGCCCGCCGAGGCCGCGGAAGTTGTACCACTCGTCCTTGTCCTTCTGCGGGCAGGGCGGGCTTTAGCCGACTAAAGCGGCTCGTCAATTCGGTTTCACTTGTGACGGTTACGCCATTTCCGCGCAACCCAGAGTCGCCAGCCGAGCACGCTCAACAGATAGCCGCCGATCGCGAAAGCGGCGGTGACGATCAGCAGCCCGACCGCGATCGCGGGCGCGGCGTCCGACATCAGCCATTGCATCCAGCCGGAGCTCGCCGCGTCGCGCACCGGCGAGCCGGGGACGACCTGGTCGAGGCGCAGCGTCAGCTTGCCGATCCAATAGGCGAAAGCCCACAGGAACGGCGTCGTGAAGGGGTTGGTGATGAAGGTGGTGAGCGCTGCCGTCGGGACGTTGGCGCGGAACGGCAGCGCAAGCACGGCCGAGAGCGGGATCTGCGCGACCGGGAAGAGGATGCCGGTCACCATCCCCAACGCCACCCCGCGGGGCACCGAGCGGCGGGTGAACCGCCACAGCTCGGGCGCGAGCACGCGATGCGCGACCGGGCGGAGCAGGCGATTCCGCCCCATCGATTCGCGCGTCGGCAGGTTGCGCTGGCACCAGGCGACGAAGCGCTGCCAGAGAGTAGGCGCGGCGCTAGCCACGGTTGCGCATGATGCGGGCGGCGTCGCGCTTCCACTCGCGCTCCTTGATCGCCTCGCGCTTGTCGTGGTCCTTGCGTCCCTTGGCCAACGCCAGCTCCACCTTCGCGCGTCCCTGCGCATTGAAATACACCGACAGCGGCACCAGCGTCATGCCCTCGCGCGCCACCGCGCCGTGCAGCTTGTTTATCTCGCGCTCGTGAAGCAGCAGTTTACGCGGCCGCTTCGCCTCGTGATTGAAGCGGTTGCCGTGGCTGAACTCAGGAACGTTGGCGTTGACCAGCCACACCTCGGCGCCGCGGATATCGGCATAGCTTTCGGTGATCGAGCCCTCGCCGAAACGCAGCGACTTCACCTCGGTGCCGGTGAGCGCGATCCCCGCCTCGTAGACGCTCTCGATGCTGTACTCGAAACGCGCGCGCCGGTTCTCGGCGACGATCTTCTTCTTGTCGAAGGCTTGCGGTTTGGGACGGGTCATGTGGGGCGCGATGTAGGCGCGCGGACACCCCGGCGAAAGCCCGCTTGCGTCAGGCCGATGGGAGCGCGGGGGCGAGCAGCGTGCGCTTGGCCGTCTCGTAGCAATCGTCGGCGTGGCGGTCGCCGGCGAGCTTCATCGCGCCGAAGCTGATCGACGCCGCGACTGCCTGCCCCAGGATCGGCACGAACTTGGCCGCCTGAGCCCCGACCAGCCGAATGCCGACGCGCTTGACGAGCGCGGCCACGACGGTCTGCGACTCGGCGTCGTCCAGCGCGCGGCCGCGTTCGACGGCGCGGTTGGTGAGCGCGGTCTTCAGCATGCGCAGCGCGGTCAACCGGATCGGGTCGTGCTTGCGC
>CAXTNG010000124.1:4369-9113 GCA_964245475.1 uncultured Sphingomonas sp.
CTTGGCCGCCTGAGCCCCGACCAGCCGAATGCCGACGCGCTTGAGGAGCGCGGCCACGATGCGCCTGGTTACCGCTCGTCCGATCGCGGTGTTGCCGAGGCTGGTGGCGACGACCAGCACCTGCTGCGCGCGGTGAGGCTCCATCCTCTCGACCGTGTCGGGGTCGAGGCCGAAGCGGCGGCTGATCTCGGGCAGCAGCTTGGTCAGGATGTTGACGTCGACGACCAGGTCGATCGCCGGGATCGGCACCACCGCCGTGCCGGCGGACACGAGCGCGCGCCTGGTGACCAGCGCCTTGCACTCGGCACGGATGCGGTCGAGGTCTTGCAGGGTCATGCGAGGCCGGCCTGCGCCAGCGCGGCGTCGATCGCGTCGCGCGCAGGTTGGGAAGGCCAGGTCATCGGCATGCGCACGCCCTCTGGGAAGCCGGGTCGGACCCGCGCCATCGCATATTTGACCGGACCGGGCGAGGCATCTGCGAACATCGCCTCGTGCACCGGGAACAACCGATCGTGCAGTGCCAGCGCGCGGGCGCCGTCGCCGGCCGCGCACGCCGCCTGGAACTCGGCGCAGAGCCGCGGGGCGACGTTGGCGGTGACGGAGATGCAGCCCACCCCACCCATCGCGTTGAAGGCGAGCGAAAGGTCGTCGTTGCCGGACAGCTGGCAGAAGTCCGCGCCGACGCCGAGCCGGTGGTGGGTGACGCGGGCAAGCGCGCCGCTCGCGTCCTTCACGCCGACGACCACCTGAGGGAAAGCCTTGACGATGCGGACCAGCGTCGCCGGCTGGATGTCGGTGACGGTGCGGCCGGGGACGTTGTAGAGCACGATCGGCAACGGCGCGGCCTCGGCGAGCAGCGCGAAGTGGCGATAGATGCCCTCCTGGCTCGGGCGATTGTAATAGGGCGGGACCATCAGCGCAGCGGCGGCGCCGGTATCGGCGGCGGCCTTCAGATTCTCGATCGCGACCGCCGTGTCGTTCGAGCCGGCGCCAGCGATCACCGGCACCCGTCCCCTCGCCTGCTCGACGCAGACGCGGACGACATGGAAATGCTCGCTCTTGGGCATGGTGGCATTTTCGCCCGTCGTGCCGCAGGCAACGAGCCCGCTCGATCCCTCGTCGATCTGCCAGTCCACGAAGGCGCGAAACGCATCCTCCTCGAACGCGCCGCCGACATGGTCGCCCCAAGCATTGTCGGCTCCGGTGAACGGCGTGACGAGCGCCGGGATCGAACCTGAAAACATCGACGAAAATGTCCCTGAGCGCGACGAATTGTGCGACTTTGTTCAGGACAGATACGGGCGGATCGCCTATTCTGTCCAGCATGGCGGGTTGGGGCATGAACGGGCTGGGGGTGAAGGCAGCGGCGCTGTCGGCGGTGCTGGTGGTGTCGGTATCGGCGGGCGGGCAGGACGAGCTCGACCGGCTGCGTACCCAGATGGAGGCGATGCCGCCGCAGCCGGTGATACCAGCCCCCAGTGACGCGGCGATCGCGTCCGCCATCGCGCAATGGACCGCAGTGCGCCAGACGGATTCCTTGCCGTTCGAGAGCTACGCCGCGTTCCTGCTCGCGCACCCCGGCTGGCCGGGCGAGAGCATGACGCGCAGGGCAGCCGAAAAGGCGGCGGCGGCGGGCGAACCGATGCGCGTCTCGGCCTACTTTCGCCGCTTCCCGCCGCAGACCGCGACCGGTGCCGCCAATCAGGCGCGGGCGCTGCTGGCGACCGGCTATTCGACCGAGGCGGCAGCCGCGGGGCGGCGTGCGTGGCGACTTGGCGCGCTGTCGCCGACGGATGAAGCCTTCGTGCTGTCGCTGCCCGGCGCCTTGAGCCTCGCCGATCACGACGCGCGGATGGACATGCTGCTGTGGTCCGGCCAGACGTCGGCGGCGGCGCGCCAGATCGCCTATGTCTCGCCGGAATCGCGCGACGTGTTCGCGGCTAGGCTGGCGTTGCGCACGAACGCCGCGGCCGCGGCGACGATCGCGACATCGGGCGCTGCGCTCTACCAGAACGACCCCGGCTTCATCGCCGATCGCGCGACCTGGCTGCGCACCAACAACGCCGGGCCGACAGCGCGGACCTGGCTGGCGCGGACCCGCACGCTGACCTACCGCCCGGGCAACGTCGAGCGATGGTATGAGGTGCTGCTCGCCAACGCCCGCGCCGCGGCGGCGGACGGGCAGTGGCAGACCGCCTACGACATCGCGCGGCAGGTCGACGACGCCTATCCATTCGGCACCGACGTGTCAGCCAAGCCCTATGGCGAGCGCGACGACTATACCAGCCTCGTCTGGCTCGCCGGCACGACGGCGCTCAACAAGCTTGGCCGTCCGGCCGACGCGATGCCGATGTTCGATCGCTACGGCCGCGGCAGCCTCGCCCCGCAGACCCGCGCGAAAGGTTTCTACTGGGCCGCTCGGGCCGCCGAGAAGGCTGGGCTGCGGGCCGAGGCGCAAGGCTTCTACGCGCGCGCCGCAGGCTATCGCGACCAATTCTACGGACAGCTTGCGACCGAGCACCTCGGCCGTCCGCTGATCGCGCCGCCGCCGATCGCCACGGCTGCGGTCGCGCCGGAGCTCAAGGCCGAATTCGAGGCGCGCGAGACGGTGCGCGCCGCGCGTTTCCTCGGCAACATCGGCCAGCGGCAGGACCAGACCGCCTTCATCCGCCAGATCGCCGCGGATGCGTCCACCGACAGCGACCATCTGCTCGCCGAACAGCTCTCGCGCGACATCAACCGCCCGGACCTGGCGGTGATGGTCGGGCGACGCGCGATGCAGGACGGGCTCACCGAATATTCCGCGGTCGGCTTCCCGACGGTGCCGGTTCCCGCGGGCTATGAGGACCGCTGGACGATCATCCACGCGATCGCGCGGCAGGAGAGCCAGTTCGATCGCGCCGCGGTGAGCGGCGCTGGCGCGCGCGGGCTGCTCCAGCTGATGCCAGGCACCGCGCGCGAGCAATCCGGCAAGATGGGCCTCGCCTACAATGCCGCAGCGCTGACCACCGATCCGAACCTGTCGATGATGCTGGGATCGAGCTATTTCCAGCGCTGCCTCGATCGCTTCGGCAGCTATCCGCTGGCGATCGCCGCCTATAACGCGGGCGGGGGCAACGTATCCAAATGGATCGCCGCGAACGGCGACCCGCGCACCGGGCAGGTCGACATGGTCGACTGGATCGAGCAGATCCCGTTCAGCGAGACCCGCAATTACGTCCAGCGCGTGCTGGAGAATGCCGTCGTCTACGACCTGCTCCAGCCCGCGCGCGCCAAGAGCCAGGGCAATGCGCGGCTCAGCTGGTATCTGGGCCGGTCGCGCGCAGGCTGAGATGGATCGTCCCAATTACATCACCCCGGCCGGCTTCGCCGCGCTCCGGGCCGAGTACGATGGGCTATTTGCCACCGAGCGCCCGGCGCTGGTCGAGACGATCGCCTGGGCAGCGGGCAACGGTGACCGGTCGGAGAACGGCGATTACATTTACGGCCGCAAGCGGCTGCGCGAGATCGACCGGCGTCTGGGCTGGCTGTCCAGGCGGATGAAGGCCGCCAAGGTGGTCGACCCACTGCGGCAGGAGGACCGCAGCCGCGTCTGGTTCGGCGCGTGCGTGACCATCGCCGACGAGGACGACGCCGAGCGCACGCTGACCTTGGTCGGCGACGACGAAGCGGATGCGGCTGCCGGGCGCGTCGGCTGGAATGCCCCGATCGCGCGGGCGCTGCGCGGGGCTGCGGTGGGCGACCTGCGGCGGGTTGAGCTGCCGGCCGGCGAGCGGGAGTATGAGATAACCAGCATCATCTATCCGGTCAGCTGAAGACCTCTATCCCGTCACCCCGGACCTGTTCCGGGGTCCAGCCATCGGCAAACGAAAGCCCTGCAAGAGTGCCTCGTCGGCGGCGATCACCGCAGCGCGCCCGCCACCAGCTTGTGCAGCTTGGAATGCAGCGCGTCGTTGGCGGCGAGGAACTCGTTGCGCTCCATCGCGCGATCGCCACCGCGGAAGTCGGTGACGAAGCCGCCCGCCTCCTTGACCAGCAGCACGCCCGCCGCGACGTCCCAAGGCTTCAGGTGCGATTCCCAATAGGCGTCGTACCGCCCCGCCGCGACCCAGGCGAGGTCGAGCGCCGCCGAGCCGAAGCGGCGGATGCCCGCGACCTGCGGCGCCACTGCGCCGAAGATGCGCGTCCACTCGGCAAAGTCGCCGTGCCCCAGGAAAGGGGCACCCGTCGCGACCAGCGCCTCGGACAGATCGCGCCGCGCGGACACGCGCAGCCGCTCGGACTGGACCCAGGCGCCCCGGCCCTTCTCCGCCCAGAAGCTCTCGTCGGTCAGCGGCTGGTAGACCAGCCCCGTCGTCACCTCGCGCTTGCCGTTGGCGAGCGGCTCCTCGACCGCGATCGAGATCGCGAAATGCGGGATGCCGTGAAGGAAGTTGCTGGTGCCGTCGAGCGGGTCGACGATGAACCGCGGCTTGGACGGGTCGCCCGCGACCTCGCCGCGCTCCTCCATCAGAAAGCCCCAGTCGGGCCGCGCCTTGCTCAGCTCCTCGAAGATCGTCTGCTCGGCGCGCTGGTCGGCCATCGAGACGAAGTCCGCCGGCCCCTTGCGCGAGACCTGGAGCTGCTGGACCTCGTTGAAGTCGCGCCTGAGCCGCGGCGCCGCCTTGCGCGCGGCACGCTCAATGACGGTGAGGAGGCCGGAATGAGAGGGCATTGGGTACTCCTCCCCTCCCTCTTGCGGGAG
>CAXTNG010000125.1:0-2401 GCA_964245475.1 uncultured Sphingomonas sp.
CGCGCCAGAGCGTCGCCGAGCCCACCAGACGCACCCGTCACAACCGCCCATGGCTTCGTCATGTCATCTCCCATTACACTTCACAAAGTGTGATTCCGGCACGGCCGACGAAGGGGCTCGGCTGACCTACGATCCAATCGGCTGCCCCGTTACGCGTTCCGAGATCGGCCGATCCGTGCGGGAACAAATACCTACCATAGGGTAAGTAACCTCGATATCGGTCGTTGTAAAGACGAGGAGCGACGGCTCCGCTGCTAAGGGTCCGTATCAACGTCAGCACATCAAGTCGAAGGACCATGCGCTGGACGATCAGAGGCTCTTGACAAAGCGCACGATGGTCTTCCATCTACCGCATGGTAGCAAGCCGGCGCAGACCGGGTTGCACTGCTTGGGAGGGCGAGATGACCGGACGGCCTGTGAGGATAAGTATAGTGGCGGCGCCGGTAACGGCGGCATTGCTCGCGGGGATTGCTCCGGCGACTGCGCAGACCTCGACCGGAACGTCAGGTCAGGCGCAGCGCAGCGACCCACAGGCCCCGGCGCAGGGCGGGCCTGTGAACGACACGGCGGCGGCAGGACCGGCGGAGGATCCCAATCGGCTGGAAGACATCATCGTTCAGGCACGGCGCACGAGCGAGTTGCAGCAACGGGTGCCGGTGGCGATTTCGACCGTCAGTGGTGATCGCCTGGCCCAGGCGTCGGCGACGTCGGTCGACGACGTGCAGCGCCTCGTTCCTGACCTGAAGATCCAGCCCGGGCCGACTGGCAGCCTGGACTTCACAATCCGCGGATCGTTCTTGGGGGTCAGCGTGGATCCCGCCGTGGTGACGTATATCGACGAGGTTCCGACCGATCCCCGCACGATCGTCTATAGCATCTTCGATCTGGATTCTGTCCAGCAGGTCAAGGGGCCGCAAGGCACGCTGTTCGGGCGCAACAGCACGGGCGGCGCGGTGCTATTCTTCTCGAAAAAGCCGAGGCTCGACAGCGTCGGCGGCTATGTGAACCTTCGCTACGGCAATTACGACGAGCGCCGCGCGGAAGGTGCCATCAACGTTTCGATCACATCCTCGCTGGCAGTACGGGTGGCCGGGCAGGTCGAGCGCCGGGACGGCCAGCTCAAAAGCGTAACGGTCCCGGGGCTGGAATTCGACAATCGACACAATTTCGCGCTCAGGGCGTCCGCGCTGTGGCAGCCGAGCGACGCCTTGGAAAACTATACCGTGGCGACGCATTACCGTGTTCGAGAAAACCGCTACCCGCCGGTCATCTTCTCCCTTGCCCGGCCATGCACGAGCCCGGTGACGCCGGCACCGACCTGCCTTTATCAGCCCCCGTTCAACACGATCCTGGGAACCGGCAATATCCTAGCGCCGTTTCTTCAGCAGCTTGCCCTGCCCGGCAACGAGACGGTCGTTTCCAACCCGACGACCGACGACGTGGACCGGGACTCGATTACGAACTCGTTGACACTCCGCCTCGGCGAGGTGAGCCTGCGCAACATCTTGACATATAATCGTACTAGGATCGGTTACAGCAAAGATTTCGACGGTACGCCCGCACGGGTCGTCGATGTCATCGATCGTTTCGACAACCGCACGTTCTATACGGAAACGCAATTGTTCGGGAAGCTGTTCGACGATCGGCTCGACTGGCGGGTCGGCGGCGTCTACAGCGACGACAAAAGCGACCAAACCGAGAATCAGGCGAACTTCGTGCTGCCGACCTCGATCGTGACGCCGTCGGACATCAGATCGATCACCAACTTCCGGTCCAAGGCCCTGTTCGCCCAGGGTACCGCCGACCTGTCCCGGCTCCTGCAGGGGCTGTCGCTGACCGCCGGCTACCGCCATACCTGGGACGATCGCGACATCTCCACCCGCGACTTCGGCGGCTTCGCGAACATATGTCAGTTGCAGACGCTCCCCGTGCCCGCCACCGGTGCGCAACCGTTCCCGTCGGCCGATCTTGCCACCTGCACCCGCCGATTGTCGCTGTCGAGCAACGACGGCAACTACAACTTCTCGCTCGACTGGAAGATCAGTCGCGATGTTCTCGTCTATGCCGCTACGCGCCGCGGCTACAAGTCCGGCGGCTTCAACAGTTTCGAGACCAATCCGGTCTTGTCGACCTACGCGCCCGAGACCGTCAAGGATGTCGAGCTCGGCCTGAAGGCCGACTGGCGGGTCGGCACCGTCCCGGTCAGGACGAACGTCGCGCTGTTCCGATCCAGGTACACGAACATCCAGACAACCACGGTCGTTCGCAATCCCAGCAGCGGGGCGATCACGATCCTGATCCTCAACCGTGACCCGGTGAGTGGGGTGTCGAACAAGGCCACAATCAAGGGGCTCGAGGCCGAGGTGACGGTGGCGCCGACCCGCTGGCTCCAGCTGAACGC
>CAXTNG010000125.1:2501-8866 GCA_964245475.1 uncultured Sphingomonas sp.
GAATCGCTCGACGCCCGGATCGCGCTGCACGACCTGTTCGGCAGCGGCGTCGAACTTGCCGCCTTCGGGCGCAATCTGCAGAACAAACAGAAGTGCGAGGTTACCGGCCTGGTCATCGGGTCGGTCGCCCGCTACTGCTTCGCGCCGCGCACCTACGGACTCGAACTGGGCTTCCGGTTCGGGGGCGACAGGCGGTGATGCGGGCGGCTACGCGGACGGCGTCAGCGGTCTCCTACCCCGGCGGGACGGCACCTACCGCCCGCCCGGCGCACCTGTAGTGCCTGAGCTTGCCTTGACGGCGTTTGCGGACCTCGCATCGCGGTTGCGCATCCCGCTGATGGCGGCGCCGCTGTTCATCGTCTCCGGTCCCGAACTGGTCATCGCGCAGTGCAGGGCGGGGGTGATTGGCTCGTTCCCGTCGCTCAACGCGCGGCCGCTCAGCCAGCTTGACGAATGGCTGCACCGGATCACCGAGGAACTGGCCGCCTGGGACCGCGACCACCCCGATCAGCCGGCCGCACCGTTCGCCGTCAACCAGATCGTGCACCGCTCGAACGACCGGCTCGACGCCGACTTGGCGCTCTGCGTCAAGTGGCGCGTTCCCGTTGTCATCACGTCGCTGGGTGCCCGCCGCGAGATCAACGACGCGGTCCAGGGCTATGGCGGGATGACCTTCCACGACGTGATCGACAACCGCTTCGCGCGCAAGGCGATCGAGAAGGGCGCTGACGGGCTGGTCGCGGTCGCGGCAGGAGCGGGAGGCCACGCCGGCGTGCAGTCGCCATTCGCGCTGGTGCAGGAGATCCGCGCCTGGTTCGGCGGCCCGCTGGCGTTATCGGGCGCGATTGGCACGGGCGACGCGATCGCCGCCGCGATCGCGATGGGAGCCGACCTGGCCTATGTCGGCTCGGCCTTCATCGCCACCGCCGAAGCGAATGCGGCCGATCGGTACAAGCAGATGATCGTCGACAGCGACGCGTCCGACATCGTCTATTCGAACCTGTTCACCGGTGTGCACGGCAACTACCTGCGCCCGTCGATCGCCGCCGCGGGACTGGACCCGGACAACCTTCCCGCCAGCGATCCGTCGCAGATGGACTGGGGCGCGCTGCGGGCGAAGCCGTGGAAGGACATCTGGGGCTGCGGCCAGGGCATCGGCGCTATCGGCGAAGTCGGGACGACGCAGCGTCTCGTTGACCGTCTGGAGCGGGAACTGCGGTCGGCCTCCGCGCGGACCGCGCGCTTCGCGACCGGCCGGACAACGAATGCCGCACATGTCGGATGATGGTCTGACCATCGAGAAGCTGGACGGCTTCGACCGCGTCACGCTCGACCGGCCCGACCGGCTGAACGCGCTGGACCAGCCGCTCGCCGATGCCCTGCTCCGCTATTTTGAGGCGCGGCGCCGCGACACGGCGGTCAGGGTCGTCGTCCTGCGCGGTGCCGGCCGCGCCTTCTGCGCCGGGGCGGACCTCAAGGCGCTGAGCGGACCTGCCGGGCTCCGGGACGGGCCGAGCGGGGACTGGACGCTACGCGACGTGGTTTCGGCCATGCGCGCCTGCCCACAGCCGATCATCGCGCTCGTCAAGGGACCTGCCGCCGGCGGCGGACTCGCGCTCGCTCTGGCTGCCGACGTGATCGTCGCCGGAGAGAGTGCGCAATTCCGATCGGCGTTCATGAAGATCGGGCTGTCCGGCTCGGAGCTCGGAGTGAGCTGGCGTCTCCAGCGGGCGATCGGCACGTCGCGTGCGCGCGAGATGCTGCTGACGGGCAGGCCGCTCGATGCGGCGGATGCGCTTCGTCTCGGGCTGGTGTCGTCGGTGCAGCCCGATGAAGCGCTCGACGAGCATGGCCTGGGGCTTGCGGCGGACATGTTGACGGCCGCTCCCGATGCGTTGCGTCTATCGAAGCGGTCGTTCGACGCCGCGCTGGAATCGAGCCTGTCGACGTCGGTCGAGGCCGAGGAACGCGCGCAGATGCTGATGATCGTGCGTCGGTGACGACGACGGCCGCCCGGTAATCGCAGCGACGGGCGGATGCGGCGACGCCCGCCGCGTCACTTACCCGCGAACCGATCCCGATGTCGCCGGTCCGCCGTTCACCCCGCCTGCTGGTAGGGTCGGCGGAGAACCGCCTTAAAGATCTTGCCGCTGTCCTCGCGTGGGAGCCGCTCGTGCACGTCGACTTTGCGAGGAATCTTGAAGCGCGCGATCCTGTCGGCGAGAAACCGGCGGACTTCCTCCAGCCCGATGCGCGCGTCGGGCCGGCACTCGACCGCTGCAACGATCATCTCCCCGAACTCGGGATCGGGTGCGCCGAACACCGCGCAGTCGAGCACTTCCGGCATCTGGAGAAGCGCTGTCTCGATCTCGGACGGGAAGACGTTCGCGCCGCCGGTGATGATCATGTCCTTTCTGCGGTCGCTGATGAACAGGAAGCCGTCCTCATCGACATGGCCCATGTCGCCGACCGTCGTGAACCCGCGGTGGCGCTGATCGGACAACGCGCCTTCCGCGTTCGAATAGTCGAAGTCGCCCATGGATGGCACCCGCACGTAGATGGTGCCGACAGTGCCGGCCGGCACTTCCTGCAGGCTTTCGTCTAGAATCAGGCTCTCCGCGCCGGGGATCACGCGGCCGACCGAGCCGGGCTTGCGGGCGGCCTCCTCAGCACTGATGAGCGTCATGAAGCCCATCTCGCTCGCCCCATAGGATTCGGTCAGGATCGGGCCGAGCCACGCGGTCATCGCCGCCTTCACGTCGGGCGGGCAGGCCGAGCCGGTCGAGAAGGCGACGCGCAGCGAGGACAGGTCATGGGACTCCCGCGTCTCGGCCGGCAGCTTGAGCAACCGGACCATCATGGTCGGCACGAGATAGGCATGCGTGATGCGGTGCCGCTCGATGTCGGCGAGCCACCCGACCGGGTCAAATCTGACGGCGAGGTGCAGGTCGGCGGCTTCGGCGTAGAAGGCGCTCAGCGCCAGGCCGTTCGGCGCGCTGTGGTATAGCGGCGCCGCGACGTGGAGCCGGTCGCCCGGCCCGAGGCGCAGCAGGTTCGCCGCGAGGCCGCGAAAGGTCGCCACCATGTCCGTGCCGGCTGGTCCCGGCTTGCGGCGGACGCCCTTGGGACGTCCCGTGCTGCCGGAGGTATAGGCGAAGATGCCCCTGAACGGCGGCGGCGGCACCGAAGACTCGTCGAACGGCTCCACCAGATCAGCGAGGCTCCGGTCGCCGCCACCGCCCGCCTCTGGATAGGCGGCGCGGACCGCCGGTGGCGCCGCGAAGCTGATCGGCACGCAACCTCCGGGCAGTCCCGCCCGCACCGGCTCGACCAGGTCGGCGTGGCCGATCAGCACGATCGCGCCCGCATCGGCGACGATCGCGGTGATCTCCGGCGGCGCCGCGTGCCAGTTCAAGGGAACGTAGCGCGCGCCTGCCAGCCTGCATGCCTCGATCGCCACCAGGTAGGCGATGTCGTTCCGCATCAGGATCGCGACCGTTCCGCCATCCGTGACGCCGGCGTCGGCGAGCAGCGTCGCGAGCTTCCGCGCCAGGCGTTCGATATCCGGTCGGGAAGTCGTCTCACCTTCCAGCATCACGCTGCCGTTCATCGTCCCTCTCCCGCCCATTATCGCGGCGCAGTGCTGAACACACCTGCCATGAAGGCATTCCTACTGAACGGTAGAACCAAGCGCAACCTGCCGCGATTAGCTCGCGGAGCTCATCGACGGAACACGACCTCGCCCTTCCACTCGCCTGCGGCGCGGGCGCGCCATCCGGCGGTGAACCTCCGCCAACGGATATTCTCGGATCGCCACGGACGCGAGCAGACCCCGGTCGACGAGCCTGCGCAGGGCATCGAGGCTCGCACTGGTCGTCTCGGTGGACAGGAACATCGCCCGCACGTCACGGTCTCGCGCCTCGTCCGGCGACGGCGGCTGGTTGAGCGCTACGAGCGTATAGCAGCGGCGCAGCGAATAGCGCCAGCGCGGCGCTGGCGCCCTCGCCTTCGGTCGCGCGCCGCGCGGACGTCTGCGACCGCCTGCGTCCGCCATTCCTCATCGGCGAAGAGCACCGTCTGATCCTCCAGCGCCCCGTAGAGCTGGTAGGAAACGTGGCCGGGCTCTCGGCATACCGTCTCACGGATCGCCTCCAGCCGTGCCAGGAAGGAGTCGGCGTTCTCGACGGAGGCGGTGTCGGACCGCGTGAACAGGCGGACCACGGTTCAGCCCTCCCCGTCGGCGTAGGAGAGCTCTTCCCAGCGGTCGATCTCGGCCGTCCAGTGTGCCAGGCGCTCACGCACGTTGGCGAGCGCGGACGGACCGACCAGCAGGTGCTCGGGCGGGCGGTCCAGCTCGATCGCGTCGATCACGACGCGTCCGAGCGCGGCCGCGTCGCCCCAATTGAGCTCGCCGCCCTCCTTCAGCACCTCGTCGTAGTCGGCGATCTTCGAGCCCGCGCTCTCCTTGGAGCGGCGGTTCCAGTCGGTGCCGTACAGTCCGGGCAGGATCGCCGTCACGTCGATGCCGAGCGGCGCCACCTCCTTTGCCAGCGCGTCGTTCAGGCCGAGCAGCGCGAACTTGCTACCGTGGTAGGCGCCGAGCCCCGGAAAGGTGATGATCGCGCCCTGCGAGACGATGTTGACGACGTGCCCAGCGCGGCGCGCGCGCATGGCGGGCAGCACCGCCTGGGTGAGCGCCACCGGCGCGAACACGTTGACCTCGAACTGGGCACGGAGCCTGTCCAGGTCGAGCTCCTCGACCACCCCGCGCAGGCCGTAGCCCGCGTTGTTGACCAGAACGTCGATCGGACCGACTTCGCGCTCGACCTGCTCGACGAAAGGGACCAGCGCGGCCGTGTCGGTGACGTCGAGCAGGCGGCCGACCGACCAGCGAGGGGCGATCGCCTCGAACGCCTGCAGCTGCTCCTCCTGGCGCAGCGTGCCGACGACACGGTGGCCGCGGCCGAGCGCCTCGTCCGCGATGGCGCGGCCGAGCCCGCTCGACACGCCGGTGATGAGGATCGTCTTCATGCTGCCTCCCGTTTTCCAGGAAAACGTAGGCGCGCGCGAAGGCTGAAAAATTGGCTCGAAACTGCACAGCTTGATCGGTATTGTCGAACAATGAGGGACCCAACCCTGCGCGAGCTCCGCGCCGCCTTGCTGGTGGCAGAAACCGGCAGCTTTCGATCTGCCGCCAAGCAGCTGGAGGTAGCCCCCTCCACGCTCAGCCAGGCGCTGTCGACGCTGGAGCGGTCGCTGGGACTGCGCCTCTTCCACCGCACCACTCGCAGCGTCGCCCTCACCGAGGAGGGAAAGGCCCTGCTGGACCAGGCTGCTCCCCTAATCGCGCAGTTGGAGGACGTGCTGGCCACGGCCGGGGCGAACGCTGGCGTCCTGATGGGCCGGCTGCGCATCAACATGCCGCACTCCGCGGGCATGTACCTGCTGCAGGAAATCGTCCCGGCGTTCGTGCAGCGCTACCCCGCGGTGCAGCTGGAACTGCACCAGGAGGAGCGGATGGTCGACATCGTGGCGGCGGGTGCCGACGCGGGCATCCGTCGGCGCGTCACGATCGGCGACGACATGATTGGCGTGCCCTTCGGCAAGCCGCTACGATGGGTGCCCGTGGGGTCGCCGTCGTACCTCGCCGGGGCGGGAACGCCGGCTCATCCGCTCGACCTGACGGCGCATCGCTGCGTGCGGATCAGGTTGCCCGGCGGCGAGCGCTACCTCTGGGAGTTCGAGCGGGACGGCGAGGAATTCAGACTTGACGTGCCCGGCAGCCTCACGCTCGACCGCATGAGCTTCATGATAGAGGCGGCGCTGCGGGGCTTCGGGATCGTCTACGTCCTGGAGCATCTCGCCGAGCGGCACGTCGCGGCCGGCGAGCTCGTGAGTCTGCTTGGCGACTGGTGCCCTCCGGATTCAGAGTACATGCTGTACTACCCCAACCGGCGGATGCCGCTGCCCGCTCTACGTGCCTTCATCGACGTGCTGCGGAGTCAATGAACCTACCACAAACGTAAGTCTCCGCCATCGCACGTGCGTCGGAAAGGAGGTCCGGACGCGCACTTGCGGGACAACGATAACCCAAGAAGTAGGTCACGACGCCGAGGGGGACCTGGTCCGCTCGGTACTGTCCAACTTCGGCGAGCATCAATCACGCCAGACGAGTCCCTGTCGCGGATCTTCATGTTCGAATACTTCGACGACGCCGCCACCGTCTTGTCCGCGAGCGAGGTCGGCGACAGCGTCTGGTTGCGGGTCAGCGCGCAGCCGATCGCGCTCAGCCTCAGCGAACGCAGGCGGGCTGAACCGCCCCGGGTTTGTCGGAGGCTCCAACTCCTGAGAAGGTGGAGCCGGTA
>CAXTNG010000126.1:0-5804 GCA_964245475.1 uncultured Sphingomonas sp.
GAACGCGGTGCTGAGCTGGTCGTGGCCCACCACCAGCAGCACCGTCATCAGCGCCGCGACGCAGGCGGTGACGAACATCACCGGGTTGCGGATCAGCTCTCTGGGATTGAGCTTCAGGAACGACTCCCTGATTGCCGGCACGACGAGGTCGGCCGTGAACAGGCTTTTTGCTTGGGTGTTTGCCATGTCGGCGCCCCCGTCAGGACAGTTGGCCGCGGATCATCGCGAGATGATCGGCGATGGGACCGAGCGCGAGGCTCGGCAGGAAGGTGAGCCCGCCCAGGATCAGGATGATCCCGACCAGCAGCCCGACCCATAGCGGGCCGGTCGTCGGGAACGAGCCAGCCGAGGGTGGCGTGTAGCGCTTGGCGGCGAGCGACCCGGCAATCGCGAGCATCGGCACGATCACGAAGAACCGTCCCAGCCACATCGCGACGCCCAGCAGCCCGTTGTAGAACGGCGTGCCCGAGGTGATGCCGCCGAACGCGGAGCCGTTGTTCCCGACCGCGCTCGTGAAGGTGTAGAGGATCTCCGAAAAGCCGTGCGGCCCCTTGTTGAGCGGCCCGGCCAGCCCCGCCGCGGCGACGCTGCTGATCGCGGTGAAGCCGAGGATGATGAGCGGCAGCACGGCGATCGCCAGCACCGCCAGCTTCACTTCGCGGCTCTCGATCTTCTTGCCGAGATATTCCGGCGTGCGCCCGACCATCAGCCCGGCGACGAACACGGCGAGGATGGCGAAGAGCAGGAAGCCGTAGATGCCTGCCCCGACGCCGCCGACGACCACCTCGCCGAGCTGGATATTGAACAGCGGCACCAGCCCGCCGAGCGCGGTGAAGCTGTCGTGCATCGCGTTCACCGCGCCGCACGACGCGGCGGTGGTCACCACCGCGAAGAGCGCGGAGGCGGCGGTGCCGAAGCGGACCTCCTTGCCCTCCATGTTGCCGCCCGGAACGCCGAGCGCGTGAAGGACGGGATTGCCCGCGGACTCCGCCGCGTAACAGACGGTGACGCCGACCAGGAACAGGATCGTCATCGCGCCGAGGATCGCCCAGCCCTGCCGCGTGTCGCCGACCGCCTTGCCGAAGGTCCAGGTCAGCCCGAAGCCGATGACGAAGATCGACAGCATCTGGATGAGGTTGATCCAGTCGCTCGGATTCTCGAACGGGTGCGCCGAATTGGCGTTCAGGAAGCCGCCGCCGTTGGTGCCGAGCATCTTGATCGCTTCCTGCGAAGCGATCGGGCCGAGCGCGAGCGTCTGCTGCGCGCCCTCGAGCGTGGTGGCGGTGACCTGCTGCGTCAGCGTCTGCGGCACCCCGCCGGCGACCAGCCCGACCGCGTAGACGACCGCGATCGGCAGCAGCAGGTAGAGCGTGATCCGTGTCATGTCGGCCCAGAAGTTGCCGACCGTCGCGGCTTCCCGCCGCGCGAACCCGCGGAACATCGCGAACGCGAGCGCGATGCCGACCGCCGCCGACCAGAAGTTGTGGGTCGCCAGCGCCAGCATCTGGGAGAGGTTCGACATCGCCGCCTCGCCCGAATACCATTGCCAGTTGGTGGTGAAGCTCACCGCGGTGTTGAACGCGCCGTCGGGCCCGATCCCGGCGAATCCCGGCACGTTCAGCGGCAGGAACGCCTGGAGACGAAGCAGTGCATAGGTGAGGAGCAGGGTCGTGAAGCTGAACGCCAGCATGTGGACGGCATAGCCGCGCCAGCTCTGCTCCCGCTCCGGGTCGATCCCGGCCGCCGCGTAGAAGCCGCGCTCGACCGGGCCGAGCACCACGTGGAGCGGCGTGCGGCGCCCCTCGTAGAGCGCATGCAGCCACAGCCCCATCGGCTTGGTCGCCAGGAGCAGGATGCCGACGAACGCCGCGATCAGCAGCCATCCTTGCAAGGTCATCGCGCGCCTTTCAGAAGCGCTCGGGGCGGAGCAGCACCGCCACGAGGTAGACGAGGAGGCCGAGCGCGGTGAGCGCGGCGAGCCAGAGGTCGAGCGTCATCACGCCCGCTCGCACAGCCGGACATAGGCGAGCGTCAGCGCCAGCAACCCGGCGGTGATCGCCAGCCAGAGCAGATCCTGCATCGAAACGGCCTCCAAGGGACATCGGCGGCAGCCGCAAGGCGCCGTCGGAAGGGTCGTGATCTAGGCGGGACGCCCGTTGCGGTGCGAGGCCGGAAACCGCCCGGCCGAATAGTTTTTGCATAGTGTTTCGGCCGCGCCGCTTGGCAGGGCGAGAGGCCGGTCTAAGTCGCCGCATCATGACGACGGCAGCGACGGAGACCGCGGGAGCGGCGCATCACGGCACCCGCGCCGGCCTGGCGATCGGCGCATTGGGCGTGGTGTTCGGCGATATCGGCACTTCGCCGCTTTACGCGCTGAAGGAGAGCTTCGTCGGCCATCACCCGCTGACCGTCGACCAGCCGCACGTCTTCGGCGTGCTCTCGCTGATCTTCTGGACGATGATGCTGATCGTCACCGTCAAATACGTGCTGGTGATCCTGCGTGCGGACAACCACGGCGAGGGCGGCAGCCTGGCGCTGCTCGCGCTGGTCGCCGACCGCGTCGGGCAACGGCGCTGGACCGGCGGGCTAGTCATGCTCGGCATCGCCGCGACCGCGCTGTTCTACGGCGACGCGATCATCACGCCGGCGATCTCGGTGCTATCGGCGGTGGAGGGGCTGACGGTGGTCGAAAGCGGGCTCACCCCGCTCATCCTGCCGCTGTCGATCGGCATCCTGGTCGGGCTGTTCGCGATCCAAAGCCGCGGCACGGCGCGCGTCGGCGCCCTGTTCGGGCCGGTGATGATCGTCTATTTCGCGGTGCTGGCGGTGCTCGGCGTCCTCAACATCGCCGCGCATCCGGCCATCCTCGGCGCGATCAACCCGTGGTGGGCGCTGAACTTCTTCCTGCTCGACTTCCGCCTCGCCTTCCTGGCGCTCGGCTCGGTGGTGCTAGCGGTGACCGGCGCGGAGGCGCTCTACGCCGACATGGGCCATTTCGGGCGCAAGGCGATCTCGATCGCGTGGCTGTACGTCGCGCTGCCCTGCCTGATGCTCAACTATATGGGCCAGGGCGCGCTGGTGCTGGGCACGCCGGAGGCGATCCAGAACCCGTTCTTCCTGCTCGCTCCCGCCTGGGCGCGGCTGCCGCTGGTGATCCTCGCCACGCTGGCGACGGTGATCGCCAGCCAGGCGGTGATCTCCGGCGCCTATTCGGTGACGCAGCAGGCGGTGCAGCTCGGCTTCCTGCCGCGGCTCAAGATCCTGCACACCAGCGAGCATGCGGTCGGCCAGATCTACGTGCCGCTGGTCAATTGGGGGCTGCTGGTGCTGGTGGTCGCGCTGGTGCTCGGCTTCCGCAGCTCGGGCAACCTCGCGGCCGCCTATGGCATCGCGGTGACCGGCACGATGTTTATTACCGCGCTGATGCTGGGCGTGCTGACGTTCAGCGTCTGGCGCTGGCCGCGCCCGGTCGCGGTGCTGGTGACCGGCTCCTTCATCGTCGTCGACGGGCTCTACTTCGCGTCCAACGTCACCAAGATCCCCGACGGCGGCTGGTTCCCGCTGCTCGTCGCGGCGATCGCGTTCACGCTGCTCACGACGTGGGGCAAGGGCCGCCGGATCATGCGCGCCCGGCTCGACGAAGGCGCGATGCCCCCCGAGCTGTTCGCGCGTTCGGCGATGGGTAGCCTCCAGCGCGTGCCGGGCACCGCCGTGTTCCTCAGCGCCTCGCGCGACGGCGTGCCGCACGCGCTGCTCCACAATGTCAAGCACAACAAGGTGCTGCACGAGCATGTCGTCATCGCCACCGTGGCGATCGCCAAGGTGCCCAGCGTGCCGCAGGCCGAGCGGCTCGAGGTGGAGGCGATCGGCGACGGCTTCGTCCGCGCGGTGATCCACTACGGCTTCATGGACGAGGTCGACGTTCCTGCGGCTTTGGCCATGCTCAACGTCGGCGACGGGCCGCTGAAGGCGTCGCAGACCAGCTTCTTCCTGGGCCGGCAGACGCTGATCGCGTCCAACAAGCCCGGCATGGCGATCTGGCGCGAGAAGCTGTTCGCCTGGATGGTGCGCAACGCCGAGAGCGCGATGGACTTCTTCAAGCTGCCGACCAACCGCGTGGTCGAACTGGGGTCGCAACTGGAGATTTGAGCCTTCCCTATCGGCAAAGCGTCCGTTCAGCGTCTCAGCGCGGCTGCGAAGTCGGCCGCCGTGCAGAGCCCGGCCTGCCCCAGAGCCCGGCAGCCGGCGATCGGCAGCACCGCCACATAGGGAGCGGTTCGCTCGGGCCTGGTCAGCGCGCGGATCTGGCCGAGCGTCTGCGCGCGATAGAGCGCGCGTACGTAGAGGCGGCCCGCGCGATCGCGCAGGCGCTGGAGGATGATCGCGCCACCCGGCGCCGGGTCGTCCGCCGCGAAGCCCGGCACCTGCCAGTGCAGCCCGAGCATGCCGCCCAGGCTGGCGACGTCGGTGTCGTGCCCAGAGACGATCGTGACAGGCGCGGCGTCGGTGTCGGCGAGCGAGGCGGCGAGCAGCGGGGCGATGAGCGCGAGGTTCGCCTTCGCCATGTAGCGCGGGCGCGCGAGCAGGCGGAACTCGGCAGCGTGCAGCTCGGACAGGGCGGTTACGTCGGCGGCAGTCGCACGGCCCCATCCGACCTCGGCCATCGGCTTGCCCTGCGCATATTGCAGCAGCAGGATCTGGGCTGCGGTGGAGCCGCGGTCGAGCGCGCCGGTCAGCTCGGGCTCCTCGCCTGGGCGGGCAGGTGCAAGTGTGGTCGGCTCGCGCGCAACGCCGCAGGACCCCGCCGGGCCGGGGCCGCACAGGATCGCGTCGAGGCGCGCGAGGAGGGGCCGCAGCCGCCGTTCTGCCGCCGCGATCCCGTCGGGTCCTGCGTCCGCGAGCACCGCGGCGCGCGCCGCCTCTGCGTCGAACGGCACCGCTTTCTGCTCGATGGGAGAGAAGAGCGGGTCGGGGACGCCTTCGGGCTTGTGCTCGATCGTGACGCGGCAACCCGGAGCAAGCGCGGCGGCATAATGCTCGGCCGTCGCGATCGTCCGCTGGTCGCTGTCGGCGACGACGCGCAACCGCGCGCACCTCTTGTGCGGCAGCAGCCCCGCGACGATCCATGTGGCGCGATCGTAGCGTGCGGCAAGCTCCACCGCTTGCGCGCCGTGCGGAGTGAGATAGCCCGGCTTGACCGGCCAGCCCGGCCAAGTGCCGCTGGCGTATCCGGCCGGCATCGGCGGCGACTTGGTCGGCGGGCGGACGCCGTGGCGCATCACTACCACGACCCGGTCGACCCTGAGCCCCGGCGGCGGCGGCGGCTCGCGCGCGGCGAGCGGCGTCGCGGCGGCAAGGGCGGCGATCAGCAGGCATGCGCGCATCGCGACCTCCTCAGAAATGCAGCTGCGCACCCCAGCGGAAGCTGTAGCCGTAGCGCTCGCGCTCGACGAGCCGCTCCTTGCTGCCGATGTAGCGGCGCCACGGCGCATCGGTGAGATTGAGCGCTTGGCCGAAGAAGGTGAGCTGCTTCGTCACCTCATAGCTCACGTTGACGTCGAGCTGCCCGTTCTTGTCGGTGAACTGGTCGCTGGCGGCATCGACGCCGAGCGCGTCGAGGTAAGGCGAGCGGTACGAATAGGCCGCGCGCACCGCCAGGCCATATTTTTCGTAGAAGACCTGCGCGCTCTTGAAGCCGGTCCACGCGACCAGGCCGCGGACGAAGCGGTCGGTCTCGCGCATCCGCCGCAGCGCGTCGAGCACGCGCGCGTCGACGAGGCGGAAGTCGCCCGTGTCCATCGGGA
>CAXTNG010000126.1:5814-8004 GCA_964245475.1 uncultured Sphingomonas sp.
TAGAAGACCTGCGCGGTGCCGACATTGCGCGACTGAAGGAACAGCGGCAGGTCGCCCGACCGCGGAGTGGCGCCCGGCACCGTGCCGCTGCCGTGCCCGGTGATGTGCGCGTAGTTCAGCGCCACGCCAAAGCCATCGAACGGCGCCGGCAGGAAGGTGAAGCGCGCCTGCGCATTGGCCTCGACGCCGCGAAGCACCGCCTTGTCGAGGTTGACCGGTTGGATCAGGTCCGCGGCGGCGAAGGTCTGCCCCGCGAACGTGCCCGGGACGCCGATCTGCGTGCCGCTGTAGATCGGGTTGTCGATATGCTTCCAGAAGAAGCCGATCGAGAGCAGGCCCTGGCCGGGCAGATAATATTCGGCCGCCGCGTCGAGGTTGATCGCCTTGTACGGCTCGAGCGCCGGGTTGCCGAGCGTGACCGTCGGGCGCGGGCTCGTGGTCGCGTCGACCGACTGGTACGGCGACAGGTCCGGGTAGTTGGGCCGGCCGAGCGCGGTGGTCGCCGCGGCGCGGAGCACGAGCCGGTCGGTAACGTCAAGCCGCGCGTTCGCGCCGGGAAACCAGTCGGTGTAGTCCTTCGACCCGAAGGCGTTGTAGTCCTGGTTGAGCACGGAGGCGGCGGTGATCAGCTTCGCCTTGGTCCGGTCGCGAGTGTGCTCGATGCGGACCCCGGGCACCAGCGTCAACTTGCCGAACTTCAGCGTCGCCATGGCGTAGCCGGCGTAGATCCTCTCCGACACGTCATAGTCGTTGGCAAGGCTGTTCGCCCTGCTCGACGCGACGTTGACGGCGAGCGTGCCCGGGTTGGCGGCGAGGAAGGCCTGCGCCGTGTCATAGCCGATGCGGACCGGAAACACGTAACGCCCGTCGTAGAACCTGGTGTCGCCAAGATAGGAGACGTTCGCCAGCGTAAAGGTCCGCCCGCTCGCCAGCCCGTAGGTGACGAAGTCGCGCGCGTTGGTCTTGCGCCGGTCGAGGTATTTGATGCCGGCCTTGACCGTACTGTCGTCGCCCAGGCTCAGCGGCACGGTGACGTCGGCGCGACCCTGCCACAGCCGCTCCACCGCGTTGCGTTGATCGTAGTTGACGCTGTTAAGCGAATACGCGGTCTGGTTGGCGTTGGGCTGCACGGTCGGCGTGAACAGGTACGGCGTGTCCGACACGTCGTAGTTGACGGTCAGCGCCGAGCCGCCGGTGCGGAAATTGTATTCGGAGCGCAGCGGGTCGCGCTTCTGCGCGCGCGTCCAGGCGGCCGCCAGATCGAGCCGCGCGGCGCCGAACGCGAAGTTTCCGCCGCCCTGCACCGACTTGGTGTTGTCGGCCTCCTCACGGCGGCGCACGCGCACGCTGCCGCGACCGGAGAAGGTGCCGACGGTCGCGGTCTGGTTGCGGAAGGCGGACTGGTTGTCGATGATGAACTGGTCGCGCGTCT
The DNA here is from genome assembly GCA_964245475.1 of uncultured Sphingomonas sp. Lineage (GTDB taxonomy): Bacteria > Pseudomonadota > Alphaproteobacteria > Sphingomonadales > Sphingomonadaceae > Sphingomonas. The sequence goes on from CAXTNG010000126.1 coordinate 7,247, forward strand.
CGGTGTCGTCGAAGCGCGACAGCGTGCCGCGCAGGAAGACCTTGATCGCGTCGCTCGGCCGCCAGTCGAGGTTGAGCACCACGCCCTCGCGGGTGCGGGTCAGGCTATAGTCGCGCAGCCCCGCCTGGTCGGGAAGGACATAGGCCGGGTTGGCGCCAGTCGAGGCGGCGGGGACGCGGTAGTTCGTCGAGCCCTGAAAATTCTCCGACTCGATCGGCCGCTGCGAATAATTGACCGAGAGCACCGCACCGAACTGCCCGTCCGGCCCGAACAGCCCGCCGACCTGCGCGTCCGCCTCGTACGGATGACCGCCGTTCAGGTGATAGGCGCCGTAGAGCAGGCGCGCGTCGGCGAAATACGGCTTGTTGCGGTCGAAGGCGGTCAGCGTGCGGATGTTGACCTCGCCGCCGATCGCATTGGCGTCCTGGTCGGCGGTCAGCGACTTGGTGACGATCACCGAGTTGATCAGCGCCGAGGGCAGGTCGTCGAGCTTGACCTGACGGCCGTCCGGCTCGGGGGCGGGCAGCGTCAGTCCGTTGAGGACGACGTTGACCAGGTTCGGGTTGACGCCGCGGATGATGACGTAGCGGCCCTCGCCCTGATCGTTGGCGACCGACAGGCCGGGCAGGCGGCGCACCGCCTCCGCCACGTTCTGGTCGGGGAGCTTGCCGACGTCGTTGGCGTAGAGCGCCTCGGTGAAGTTGTTCGCCTCGCGCTTCGCCCCGATCGCCTTGCGCTCGCCCTGAGCGGTGCCGACG
>CAXTNG010000126.1:8014-8771 GCA_964245475.1 uncultured Sphingomonas sp.
GGAGTGCGGAGCGTCGTGTCATGATGGTGTCCCCCGCCGGCGTCGCAGCCGGCTTGGGCGCGGCTAGGCGAGTCATGCTGCACTGCAATGACACTATGGTGACGAAGCTGTTGCATGTCCCGCCACGGCATCGCGGACCCGCGGGGCACCCGTGACGTCACGCGTCCGTGAGTATAACGCTCTTGCCGAAGGAGCGGGACGGCATGACGGTGATCGCGCTGCACAGCGTGAAGGGCGGCGTCGGCAAGACCACGCTGGCGGTGAACCTCGCCTGGTCGGCGGCGGCGCTGTCGCAGCGGCGCACATTGCTGTGGGATCTGGACGGGCAGGCGGCCGCGTCCTGGCTGCTCGGCTACGAGGGCACCGCGGGCATGGGCGCACGCGCCGCCTTCACGCGTGACGCCGATCCCCGCGCCTTGATCGTGCGCACCGCCTACGAGCGGCTCGACCTGCTGCCGGCGGACATTTCGCTGCGCAGCCTGGACGTGCTGTTCCACGAGCTCGCCCGCCGCAAGCGGCTCGCGCGCCTCACCGAAAACCTTGCGCGAGACTACGACCGGATCGTGATCGATTGCCCGCCTGGGCTGACCGACACGACAGACCAGGTGCTGCGCGCCGCCGACGTGGTGGTCGTGCCCGTCGTGCCGGCGCCGCTGTCCCGCCGCGCGCTCGATGCCGTCGCCGCGCACGTCGGCCGGCGCAAGGGGCCGCGGGTGACGCTGGCGCCGGTCTTCTCGATGGCCGACCGCCGCCGCCG
>CAXTNG010000127.1:0-8770 GCA_964245475.1 uncultured Sphingomonas sp.
GGCTTCCTGCTTTGGAGGATATCGTACATCTGCCGATGCCCGATATCCTTCACAGTATCGGCCATTCGAGCTCCCCTCTTTCGATTCCAAAAGCCGCCGGTCATTCACGTGACCCTGATCAGCGGATTTTGTTAGAACCGGCCCGTCCGGTTCGGAGCAGTGGTCGGCGAAAGCGGAAGATCCTGGCACACCTATGCACGGCAGCTACGGGCCCCAAGATTGCCGTTCCTGGCGCTCATTCTTTCCCCCAAAGCTGCCACTTGGCGGCCGAGGCTGATCGTCAACGGACACCTGGACCTGGGTATGGAGGTGCTGACCAAACCGTTCGCCGCCGGTGCCCTTCCCGTCCGGCATGCGGATGACACCAAGTGCGGAGCGGCCCAGCTATTGGAGCCGAAATGGATGTTTTCGGCTAAGGCGGTGCTACTTACGCACATTTTCCCTGACTGCAATCGGACCCGTGGGGCGAATTCGCAAAACGTCGGCGTTGTTACTATCTGCTGCGTAACGACAATAAAAAAGGGACATGGGGGCGATGGCTGCGGATATACTTCAGAGGTTTCTAACCAAGCGTCTCTTCGACGTAGGCGCGGATGACGCGCGAGTGGCACCCCTACGCGACGCTGCGGACGACGTGGCCGCGCTGATCAAAGCATTGCCACAGCGCACGGCCGTCTTCACGATGGTGGCCATCGACGGCGGAGTCGGGCCAGACGAGCCGTTGGTCGGCGAGATCATGTCGATCCTAGAAAAGCGATGGCAGAGCTACGCCGGCGCCTTCTCCGACAGCAAGCTCCCGACGGTCGCGCGAGCGATCGTCCTGCACGCCCTATCGAAAGCGATGGGGTCGGAGCCGATCGCGGCCGCGGTCAGCCTGACCGCGCGCACCATGCTACCGCATCTCGGCGGGCTGGTGGACAGGGATCTCTGGAGCGACATCATCGAGGATGCGGAGCGTCGGCTCGCCCTCAAGGCGGAGCGGGAATGGGCGCTGCCGTCGGCGGTGAAGGCCTCGGAGATCGACCTGTCCTTCGCCGATCTTCCTCAGCTCGTCCCTCCAACGGCGAACCGCGACTGGCTGGCGAAGCGGCTCGGCGCCGCGTCCGGGCCGCACAACGCCGAAGGCACCGCTTTCGAATCGGCAAATGCCCAATTCCCCGACTCCGGCCAGACTTGGTCGCACCAGTTCGCGCCCATCGCCGCGACGGCGATCGTCAACTCAATCAATTCCGTGACCAAGGCTCTCGCCGAACAGGTGGATAAGCGCGAGGGCGGCCAGGCCCTTCGCGACGCGATCAGCGCGTATGTCACCGCGACGGCGGATTCGCTGACCCGTACGGCGGTCGGCCTGGAGCGCAGGTCGGCCCTGCTCTGGTGGAAGGAGGCGCTGTATTCGCCCGCCGCACGGACGGGCTACCGCGACCTGGATCCCGCCGTTGCGGCGACGCTCGCCGCCGTCGACGCATCGGCGCAGACCGGCCCGTTCGCACCGCGGATGGCGGAGGCGGTCGTACGAGAGACGCTCCGGTCGATCGATCGCGAGGGGATGATGCTGGCGAAACCCCTCATTGAGCACGGCGCGGCAGTCGCGGCGGCTACCGGAAGCGTCCAGGGCGCGATCGAGGCGGGCTTCGCCAACGTGCACGCCGAAACTGGACGATCGCCGCTCGCCAGCCTGATCCTGTCCGATCCCGTCACGACCTCGGGCGTCGTCGAGCGGCGTCTGGGCCTACGTGGCGATCTCGAGCTCAGCGCGGTCGATCTCGGTATCTGGCTGTTCCGGGATCTCCAGGCCTCGGCCGCCACGCCCGTGCCCGCGAGGCGCGCGCGCGGGAGCAAGGCCGCGTGAGGAAGTGTCCCTACAAGGGCTGTAACGCACCCGAGACCAACTGCCACCGCGGCGAGGCATCGCTCAGCGAGTGCACCTTCTGGAAGAAAGGGGCGTCCCCTGAGGACGATTCTGGCGCCGTGCCCCATGCGGACGGCGTCAGGCTGCCCTGGTCGGGCGCGGCCCTTGGGACGATGGATCTCGCGTTCCTGACGGGCAGGTCCGAACCGAAGCTGGTGGGTCTGGTCGGCCCGCACAACGCGGGAAAGACGACGCTGCTCGGCCTCTTCTACCAGCAGGTCGGCCGCAGCGGCCGGGCGGGCGGTTCGCGCTTCGCCGGAAGCTATTCGCTGGATGGGTGGGAGGCGATCGCCCATGCCCTACGCTGGGAAGGGAACGTGCCCCGCTTCCCGCCCCACACGTCGTCCGGCGCGGGCAGGAGGCCGGGGCTGCTGCACTTCGCGCTCCGCGATGCCCTTGGTCGGTTGTCCGATGTGCTCTTCGCGGACAGTCCTGGCGAATGGTTCCAGCGCTGGGCCGTGGACCCCGCGGCGCCTGACGCCGAAGGAGCGCGATGGCTGATCGAGCGTGCCTCGTCCCTTCTCGTTGCTGCGGACTGCGAGGCCCTGTCGGGGCCAGGCAGAGGACAGGCCAGAAGCGACATGATCGCGCTGCTCAGGCGCGTGGCGACCGAACGCGGGGATCGTCCCGTGGCGCTGGTCTGGACGAAGGCCGACAAGGCGGTGCCCGTGGCGATCCGGACGGCCGTAACGCAGGCGGCCGCGCTGGTTATGCCCGACCTCGTGACCTTCGAGACGAGCGTCGTCGAGTTCGACAGCGGTGGCGTCACGATCAAGCCGGCCGCTTCGCTGACCGCCATACTCGAATGGATGACGGCACGTCTGAAGCCCGGCTTCGAGGTCGCCCGCACCAGCCACGTCGGCACCGACCCGTTCTTCGCGATCGGTGCAGCGGCATGACCCGCAGCCTCACGCTCTTCGGGGAATACGACGTCGGCAAGACGCACTTCGGCGGTCAACTGCTCGGCCGGCTAAACCAGGAGTCGGGAGCGCTCCGCATGGTCGGCGCGCCGCCGACGCTGGGTCCGTTCGAGAACGTCCTGGCCAGCATCAACAGCGGGCGCGCGGCCGCTCACACGCCACAGAACCAGTATGTGGAGAGCATCTGGCCGCTCGAAGGCGGCGACGGCACCTCCATCGAACTGGTCTGGCCCGACTACGGCGGGGAGCAGCTGAGCACGATCCGCGCGCAGCGGAGCATGCCAAAGGAGTGGCGGCAGAGGGTGATCAGCTCCGCGGGATGGATCGTCATGCTCCGCATCGCTCACGCTCAGCTCAGCGACGACATCTTCACGCGGCCGCTGTCCGTCCCCGGAACAGAACGCCAGGTGCCACAGCGGTTCACGGTCTCGCCGCAGGCCCAGCTCGTCGATTTCCTCCAGTGGCTCATGTTCATGCGTGGAACCGGCACGCTCGACCCTGTCTCGAGCCCTCCGCTCATGCTGCTCCTGTCATGTTGGGACGAACTGCCCGACGCCGAGCTCGGCAGCCCTCCGCTCGAGGTCCTCCGCGCACGGGCGCCCATGGTGGCCGCGTTCGCGGAATCCAACTGGCGACCCGACGCGCTGAAGGTGATGGGGCTGTCCGCGCTCGAGCGATCCCTCAGCGAGGACCAGGTCGACGAGGCCTTCGTCGACCAAGGCCCGGAGGCCTTCGGATACGTCGTACTGCCCGACGGCCGGCATGATCCGGATTTGACCCTGGCCATTACGGCCATGGTCTGACGATGGCGGTGCGCATCGGTCAGGCGATCTACGGCGAGCGGGACAGGGCGCACCGTCTGCTGGCCGCCAGCGGATCGTTTCCCGACGCAGACAGCCTCGCCGGCGCGATGGACCTGCAGGGCTCGCCGCCGCCACACACGGAATGGAGGCCCTACCTCAGCGGCTTCCTGTGGCGCGATCACTACGTCCTAGCCCGGACCGCCCACGACCCAAGCGGAACCAGGGGAAACATGGTCTTCTCGCGGGCGTTCGCCATTCCGGCGGACGCGGCCGGCGACATGGATGACATCCGGGGTCTGCTGTCGCTCCTCGAGGAGCATGGCGAACGGCGCGACGCCGCGGTCGACGTGGAGTGGCGACCGGGCGAGGGTCCGCCCGAACAGGGCATGGACCTGGCGGCCGCCCTGGCCGCCGACGGACCGTCTCCGGTGGTCTGGGCGGGCGATCAGGGGTTCCCCGCCGCGGTCGCTGGCCTGTGGTCCGCACTCTGGCCCGCCGCGCGGCTGGCACTCCGGTTCAGGATCGCGTTCTCGCCGACCGACGCGTCGAGCGATCCGCCGACGGTCGTGACGACGCCCGCGGCACTGGCGACGAGGTGGTCGGGCTACAGGATCGCGAGGCCGGGATCCGCGGCGGGACCCTTCAACCGCACCGCGCGGTATCTCAGCGGAGGCGCCAGGGATGGCGAGCTGCCGTCGCTCGTCGACGCGTTTGGTGCCCAGATCCCGGACATCCGCGGGCTGGCGACCTTGTGCGATCTCGAGCAGCTGCTCCAGGACGGCGCATCCTTCGAGGGTTACCTCGGCGCGATACGGCTTGCGGCCCACCTGGCACCCGATCCCAAGCTGGCCGGGGCGGAGAAGCGCCGACTGCTGGACGGCGTCGTGCTGACGACCCCGACGGCCGCGATCGCCGACATCCGCATGGCTCGCAATCTCGACCTCGGCACCGTCAAGGACGGGCGGAGGTTCTGGAGCGCGGTGGCCGATTGGGCGGCCGGGGATCTCTGGAAGGACCCGGACGCCGATTCGGTGCTGCGGCTTGTGGAGGAGAGCCTCTCGGACAAGCCGGTCCCGGAGTGGCGTCAGGCGATCGCGGAAGGTATGAGGAAGGCGCTCTCCGCCCCGTCCCGCGTTGTCGCCACCCGGCTATGGAGCCTTCTCGCGCGCCGCGCGGAGCTGCTGGCGCGGTTCGCGCAGCTTTCGACGAGCAGAGGCGGGCTGGAGCGCGCGCTGGTCGATACCACGCCGGCGACGCTCCCGAAGGACTCCGGAGCCACGTTGGCGGCGCAGTCGCTGTCATTGAAGATGGTCATGCTCCACGCCGCGTGCTGCGCGGCAAACCTGACGCCAGAGGAGGCGATCGAACGCCATCTCACGGATGCACCGTTCGATGCGGCTTCGCTCGCCCTGGCGGCCGGCAAGGCAAAGGGTCCGGAGCTGGTCGCCGCCGCGCTCGCCCATAGCGAGCCGCAGCTACTCGCGATGGCGGTCGAAGCCGCGGCCGGCCGGCCGAACCTCCTGCGGAGGCTGGAGGTCGCGGATTCGCGTTGGCGCGCCATCTGGCTGGGCGCCTTGAGGCTGAACCCAAGGGCCAACTCCGGGCTCGCGAAACCAGATGCCGCCGTGGCGGCCCTCCTCGACGGGATACTGGATGGGCGAATAGCGGACGCGGCGCTGGTCGATGCGCTCAGTTCCACGAACGAGGCGAACCTGCTCGGTTACGCCCGCCGCGACGAGGTCTGGCCCTCGCTCGCCGACCCGGCGCGGTCGAGGTTCCGGGCCGCCACGGCCACGGAATGGCTTCTGGCGGCAGAGCGAGGGGAGGAGAACGCCTGCGAGGAGGCGCTTGCGGAGGAGATCGCAAAGCCGGAGCGGCTCGACCCCACACTCGACAGACTGGTCGCCAGCCCAGCCTTGGCGTTCCCCATATTTCGCGCGCTGCCGCAGGTGCGCGAGGCGCGGTTCACGCAGTGGCTGAGGCAGGTGCTGACGCGCGGGCCGAGATTCGCCGTGACCGACGCCGCGGCGCTCGGGCGCCTCGTCGCCGCCCGGAGCTGGGAAGACGCGGCGAAGGCGATCGCCGACGCGATCACGGATGCCGGCAGGTCCGATCTCCGTCCGGCGGTGGAGTACATCGTCGACATGGTGGGGATGACCCGCCGCTGGTATCTCGACGAACTGGGCAACAGCACGCCCCTCTCGGCGAAGTGGCAAATCCTCCTCGAGCTGCTGCTCGAGCTATACGGCCATGGGCCCAGCGACACGGAGATCTGGCGGAGGGCAGGTGGCAAGGACAAAGACGTGCCGAAGGGCTCGAGCGGCGCCGACATCTGGAGGAAGATCGTCGACGCGGCGCTGAAGGGCAAGGGAGACATCGAGGTATCGAGACTCATCGTGGTGATGCACGAGGACTATCCGCACCATCCGTCCGTGCGGAAGTTCAGCCGGGACACGCAGTTCGGCGGAGGCTGGTCTTGAGCGCGTTGACGCAGGCACTGCTCGTGGGCGTCGCCCGCTACGCAGCGATCTCCAGTCTGCCGGAAGCCGTGCGGCACGACGTGGAGGATCTATCGACGGTCCTCCGCGACCCGCGGGCGGGCGGGCTCCCCGCCGAGCATGTTCGGACGCTCGTGGATGAGGCCGCCACCGCGAAGGCGATCCGGGAAGCCCTGGCCGAGATCGCGGTGATGATGCCTGCGGACGGTTCCCTCCTCCTCTACTTCTCGGGCCACGGGGACAGGGCGGATGACGGTGGGAAGGAGCGCAGCTGGCTACTTCCGCACGACTTCGATCCCCAGGATGTCGCCACGACGGCCCTGTCGTCGAACGAGATCGTCACCATGCTCGACGCGGCGGGCGGTTCGCGGCAGGTCGTGATGGTCGATGCCTGCCACGCGGGAGGCGTCGGTTCGCTCAAGGGCGACCGTGCGCTTCCGAAGGGGATCGGCCGTGGCGCCATAGACGACCTTGGCAAAGGCGCCGGCCGGGCACTGCTGACCTCGTCGAGGGCGGACGAGTATTCGTCCGTCCTGCCCGCCGCGCGCAACAGCGTGTTCACTGGCGCCCTGCTGGAAGGGCTTGGCGGCGCGACGATCGATCGGGGCGACGGCCTGATCGGCGTGCTGGACGTGTTCCAATACGTGGCCGACACCGTGCCGACCCGGGTGGACGATCAGCATCCAGTGTTCCACGCGATGGATCTGGAGAACAATTTCGCCCTCGCCCGGAGACGCCCGATACCACCGGCCGGCACCGCGGACGTGAACCGACTGGCACGCCTGTTCAGCGATCTCTATCCAATTGGGCCGACCCAGGACGGTGTCTGGGCAAGAGCGGGGGGACAGGTGTCGCAACTCAACCTGTCGGGAAACGGGCTTGCGCAGTGGCACTCGGCACTGACCAAGGTCGTGCGCGGCGGCGGCCTCACCCTGAAGCGGCTGGTCGTTGCGGCGATGGAAGACTATCCCCACAACGCAGCGCTAAAGACGCTGGCGTGATGGCGGCCCCGGACGGTCCATGCGACATGTCCGTCGATACGCCACGCGTCGCGGCGCAGGCCGGGCGCCGCCATTAGCGTCGCCTTCCCGTGCGCCTTCGACGGTTCGGTCTGCTCCGTCCGCCGGCGGCCAGCATGCCATCGGCGTTTCCGAGTCCGCCCTGACGATGAGGCGCGGATCATGCGCGAGCGTGTGACGAAGAGAGATGGCGGCCCCGCCGCATCCGGAGATTGAAGATGGATCTCGGCCACGACCTGCGGATCAAGTATGGTCTCACGACCGACCCGACGCGCGACCTCATCGCGCGATGGGCCGAGCTCACCGCGGCGCTGGCATCCTCGACCGGGGACGAGGAGCAGGCCGGACGGTCGGCGGCGTTACAGGTGTTCGGCGAACTCGACGGCGTGCTATACTTCTCGGCGGCCGACACGATCGAGGCCCTTCTCGCGCGTGCCCGCGGGAAGTGACAGGGCGGGATGCGGCGCGATCGGGCGCCCGGCAGCAAGGAGAAAGAGGTTGAGAGAAATCGGCGTAGCGCTGCGGATCAAATACAAGCTGCGGCACGTGCCGTCCGACGAGGAGGCAGCGCGATGGGCCGAGCTCACAGAACGATTGGTGCACGAGGGCGCGGATCCGGATGCCGCCGGCCTGCGCGCAGCCGACCAACTCTTCGAGATCGTGCCGAACCTCATCCTCAAGGCCGAGGCGGACACGATCGAGGCGCTGCTCGATCAGGCAAAACGCAAGTGACGGCGACGGCATCGCCGACCACGCTCGAGTGGGTGAAGGACGTCGGCCTTCCCGTCGCCGGGTTCATCGCCGGGTTCCTCACGTCCCGGTTCACGATGACCAAGAAGGACCGCGCCGACGTCGACCAGAAGAACTACGAAAGTACCGCGGCGCTGGTCGACCGTCACGACGCGGCCTACGCGCAATACGTCGACGCGATCGCCGCCTACAATCGGGCGCCCGCGAACACCTTGGACGCGTTCACGGAGATCGCGACCAAGGGAGACCGCTACCTCGTGCAGCTCAACTTCCTTGCGGCGGCCGTCAACGCCGGAAGGGTGGACCCCGATGCGCGCGACACGATCCTGCTGCCCAAGGTTCGGGCCGCGGTCCGCCGGACCCTCCCGCAACACTACGATACGCTGCGCGAGATCGCCGCGAAGCACGGCTTCCCATACCGCGGGGAGCTGCGCCGGAGCGACTACGCCGCGCTCTACGAAGCGGTCGAAAGGTTCGGGCCTGAGCCGGGGTGGGGGGATGACCTCGACCCATGATAACCCCGGAGTTTGCTAACGCTTCGACGCTCGCTGAACGAGCGTCCGCTTCCGGATAGCGGCAGAGCCGGCCTGAAGGTCCGCAACTTGGGTCTTCTCGCAGAGAGGGCCTTTAACGTTCAGCGCGAGTGATGCAGAATATTGCGGAACCGGACCGGATTGGTCTTGGGTCAGCAACGTCGCAATCTGCTGCGACGCGCCAGAGGTTATGCGGATCAATCCCACCCTCAATCGTCTGCTGACCGCCCTTGAGGTGGCGCCGCACGCCTTCTCGGTGTGCCGGATCCAGTCCGGTTGGCGCATGAGCTTTCCGGTGTTCAAGGCCGTCACGGTCCACTTCGTGCTGCGCGGATCGG
>CAXTNG010000128.1:0-455 GCA_964245475.1 uncultured Sphingomonas sp.
AGCGTTCCCACCGCCGCCGCGATCGGCGAGCGGGCGCCGAGCAGCTCGGCCAGGTCCGCCTCCTCCAGGAAGTCGATGTCGACCCCCAGGTCGGTGCGCGACCGGCCGATCAGCCGCATCACGTCGTCCATCCGGTAATAGGGGTCGGCGCCGTTGTCGCAGGCGACGATGAACGGCACCCGGCGCTGGAGCAGCGGATAGACGCCGGTGTTCTCGAAATGCCCGCCGTCGGTCAGATACCAGCGGCTGCGCGCGGTGCCGGTGAACTTGCCGCGCAGCTCGAGGAACAGATAGCTCTGCACCAGGTCCTGCCAGTCCGCCCAGAAGGCAGCGCGCGGCCCGTGCGCGAGCCGGCTGCGCCACCAATAGCCGAGCCGGACATTGGCCATGGTGGCCAGGATCGAGGTGCCGAGCGAGGTGCCGAGCGAATCGCTCACCCAAGTGTCCGACGAGGT